>CAYTIY010000043.1:0-20046 GCA_964438045.1 uncultured Bacteroidales bacterium
AAAGCCCCGTAATAATTGCCGAGGTGAAGGTTGCCGGTGGAGCGGATGCCGCTCAAAACTGTATCCATAGGTTTAAAATCTGGTAGAATGGCTGTTAATGGCCAAAACATGTGTTAACGTGTAAACAAAGGTAGCGATTCTCGCTGAGAACTATACGATCAGAGACTCTCCAGTATCCGTTTCAGGACTGTCTGTGCTGAGATTTCCCGGTTGGCGGCTTCTGGAATGACCAAACTTCGAGGGCTCTCAATGACGTCGTCTGTTACAATCATGTTGCGGCGAACGGGCAGGCAATGCATAAAGTGTGCGTCGTTTGTGACGGCCATCTGTCGGGCACTGACAGTCCAGTTTCTGTCCTTCGAAAGAATCTTGCCGTAGTTGGGATCCTGATAGGCTGACCAGTTCTTGGCGTAAATAAAATCGGCGCCTTCGAAGGCCTTTAATTGATCGTATTCCACCTTGGCATCACGTACAAATTTCTTATCCAATTCGTAGCCTTCCGGATGCGTGATGACAAACTCAACATCTGCCTCGTTCATAAAGTCGGCAAAACTGTTGGGTACAGCCTGCGGCAAGGCGTTGGGGTGAGGAGCCCAACTCAATACCACCTTCGGGCGTGGCTTCGTTTTGTGTTCCTCGATGGTGATCAGGTCGGCAAAACTTTGCAGCGGATGGCCGGTGGCGGCTTCCATGCTGAATACCGGACGGCCGGAATAGCGGATAAACTGGTTCAGAATGGTTTCCTCGTAGTCAAACGACTTGCTGGCAAAACGAGCAAAAGAGCGTACACCGATCACGTCACAGTAGCAACCCATTACAGGGATTGCTTCCAGGATATGTTCGGGTTTGTCACCGTCCATGATTACACCCCGCTCGGTCTCGAGTTTCCAGGCTCCTTGGTTGATATCCAGCACCATGGTGTTCATGCCCAGGTTCATGCCGGCCTTCTGCGTGCTCAAACGGGTACGTAGGCTTGAGTTGAAAAAAACCATCATCAGGGTCTTGTTTTCTCCCAGGTGTTTATAGGCATAGCGGTTTTTCTTGATTTCAAGTGCTTCCTGAATGGCCTCGTTTAGGTTGCCGAGGTCTTTGACGTTGGTGAACTGTCTCATATGGGTTGATGTGTTGTTTCGTTGTCTATGAGTTCTTTAATCATGGCCAATGCACTCAGACTGGCTTGGTCTATGTTTCGGGTTCTGAATGCACCAAATTGGAACTTGCGGCTGATCAGGTTGTGCCGCGAAGAAACGCAAATCCAGACCGTACCAACCGGTTTTTCGGCAGAACCTCCGTCGGGACCCGCAATCCCAGTGGTAGAGACGGCGATGTCGGCATTCAGCCGTTCCCGTACACCGGTGGCCATTTGTTCGGCAACAGCCTGGCTTACGGCTCCTTCCTTGAGCAGTGTATCGGCTGAAACCCCCAATATGTTGGTTTTGACGTGGTTGTCGTATGCCACTACGGAGCCGTTGAAATAGCCTGAACTACCCGGAATGGTGGTCAACAGGTGGGCGATGTTGCCGCCTGTGCAACTTTCAGCCGTGGATAGGGTCAAACCCTTTTCCCGGAGCAGCTTTCCTATGACGGCCTCTACCGGTGCATCCTCCTCAGCCAGAATGGCCTTACCCAGAATCGAGCGTAACGATGCCAAGACAGCATCAATATCGGCTGACAAGGAAGCACGATCGTCGCGGTCACCTGTCAGTCTAAGCTTTACCAATCCGGCTGAAGGCAGGTAGGCCAATTTGATGTCGGCAGGCAGGTTGTTCTCCCAATCGGTCAGTTTGATGGCCAAGGCCGATTCGGGTATGCCGAAGACCAACACTGACTGATGCATTAGTGAGGGTGTCTTGAAATAAGCTTTCAACCGTGGAAGGATCTCATTACTCATCACCCATTCCATTTCAGAAGGAACTCCCGGCATGGAGACCAAGATCTTGCCTTCTTTCTCAAACCAGGTTACTGGAGCCGTCCCCCGTTTGTTTTGTATGATGGTGGCGGCTTTGGGGACATAGGCCTGGTTGTATGTCAGTTCGTTGATAACAATAGGCCTGTTTCTAAATAAATCGTTGATGGTGTCAATAACAGCCGGATCAAACACCAATTCGGTATTGAAATAGGCACACAGGGTTTGTTTGGTGATGTCATCTTTGGTCGGCCCCAATCCCCCTGTCATAAGGATAACATCGGCTCGATGAAAGGCTGTTTCAACTGCTTCGAGTATGTGCTGTTCGTCATCGGAAACCGTAGTGATTTGTTTGACGCGAAACCCTTCTTTGTTCAATTCCCTGGCCATCCAGGCCGAGTTGGTGTCAATAACCTGACCGATGAGCAACTCGTCGCCAATCGTGATGATCTCTATTTCAATATCTTTCATAATAGCTTGTTAATTCCGAATCTGACCATCCCCATCAATAATCCATTTGTAGGTGGTCAATTCTTCAAGTGCCATGGGCCCCCTGGCATGTAGCTTCTGGGTGCTGATGCCAATCTCTGCGCCCAATCCAAACTGTGAACCATCGGTGAATGCCGTGGAAACGTTGGTGTAAACGCAGGCTGCATCGACGGTCTGGGTGAATAATGCTTTGGCCTGTTCGTTTTCAGTAACGATGCTTTCGCTGTGTTTGGAGCTGTAGGTGGCTATGTGGGATAGGGCTTCTTCCAAGCTGGCAACCGTCTTGATGGCCATCTTATAGTCCAGGTACTCAGTTCCGAAACTGGCCGGGGTGGCTTTTTTCAACAGTGTTTCGGGATAACGACCCAATAAAGATGCGTACGCCCTTTCATCGGCGTAAATGACCACATTGCTAGTTGTCAGAGGAGTGCACAGTTCAGGAAGGTCCTGGAGTCTTTTTTCATGGACAACCAGGCAGTCCAAGGCGTTACATACGCTGACACGCCGGGTCTTGGCATTATTGATAATGGCCGCTCCTTTTGACAAGTCGCCATCCACATCAAAATAGGTGTGACAGATGCCGGCGCCGGTTTCAATGACGGGAATACTGGCGTTCTCGCGGACAAAATTGATAAGGTTTGCGCTTCCTCTGGGAATGATCAGGTCTACATAATCCCTGGCTTGAAGCAATGCCGTCGTTGCTTCTCGTTCGGCCGGAAGGAGGGTGCAAATGGCAGGGTCCAGTCCGAAGCGGATCAGCACTTCCTGAATGATGGAAACGATGGCCAGATTGGATAAGTGTGCATCCTTGCTGCCCTTCAGCAGGCAAGCGTTGCCCGATTTCAAACACAGCGAGAAGACATCAAAACTCACATTGGGTCTTGATTCGTAAATGATCCCAATCAAACCAAACGCCACGCTTACCTTGCGCAGCCTCATTCCGTTAGGTCGAGTGGTTTCAGACAATACCCTTCCGAGTGGTGAGGGCAGGGAAGCGACGTTTCGGATATCGGAGGCTATGTCGGCCAGCCTTTTTTCGGTCAGTTTCAAACGGTCGTACTTGGGATCCTTGGGATCCATTCTGTCCAAGTCCTGTTGATTTTCAACAAGGATAAGGTCTTTGTTTGCCATAGCTGAGTCTGCTACTGCCAACAGAACATTCCTGATGGTCGAGTCGCTGACCAGAGCCAGTTTCCGACCTGCATTTCTGGCTTCTTCGAACGTTTCATTCAATTTCATAACAGTCACTGTTTATCCAACCTTAATCAAGATACAGGTAGTCGTAATGTACAAGAGGCTTTTCTCCTTTCCTCCCCGTCACGTCGTTGGCAGTCTGGCTTCCGTATTGAGCTTTTCCTACCCCGATTGAGTTTCCATTCTGATCGAATATTCGGATGATATCACCTTTTTCAAAGGTTCCTTCAATTCGGGTAATGCCTATTGGCAGCAGGCTGGTGGCTCTGTCGTTCAGCAAGGCTCTTTGACACCCTTCGTTTATATGAACTTCACCCTTGGCAAAACCTTCCGAGTGGGCAATCCATTTCTTTACGGCCGATGAGGCTTTCTCCCCGGGTGTGAACCGTGTACATACCGCCTCCACTGAGGTGTCCAGCAAATCGGTTAGTATGTTGTCCTTTGTTCCGTTGGCGATGAAGACCGTAATGCCTTCTTCGGCCACTTTCCGGGCAATGTTTGTCTTGGTCAGCATACCTCCCCGGCCAAACGATGATTTCTCGGCCGAAATGTATTGCCTTAGGTCTTCTCCCGGTTCTATTACAGGAATCAGGCAGGAAGACGAATCGTTCGGATTTCCGTTGTAGATGCCATCAACGTTGCTCAGAATGATCAATGCTTCAACATCCATCATGGTGGCTATCAGGCCGGAAAGTTCGTCGTTGTCGGTAAACATGAGCTCGGTCACCGAAATGGTGTCGTTTTCATTTACCACCGGAACAACACCGTTTTCGAGCATCACCGTCATGCAGTTCTTCTGATTTAGGTAATGCCTACGACTATGGAAATTTTCTTTCGTAGTGAGCACTTGACCGCACACGAGTCCGTTTTTTCGGAAAAGATCGCAATATTGGTTGATGAGAATGGCTTGTCCTACGGCCGAGTACAACTGGCGTTGGTCAACGGGATCCAGTTTCCGGTTTGGTTGGATAACGCTCCGACCCGATGCCACGGCTCCCGAGGAAACCAAAATGACATCGATGCCGGCTTTCTGGAGGGTGGAAACCTGGTCCACAATGGATGCCAAGCGTTTGATGTCCAATCCTCCCTGCCGACCGGTCAATACGTTGCTGCCAACTTTGACGGCAATGCGTTTGTAACGGTAAGTAGTTGTTTTCTCCATACTACTTGATGTGGCTGGCTTTCAACCCCCGAATCACAGCGGCAGTGAAGCCGGCTAGTTCCATTTCGTTCAGCCCCTTGATCGTGATACCACCAGGGGTGGTTACCTTGTCCACTTCCGCTTCGGGGTGTGTGCCGTTGGCTTCCAACAGGGCTACAGCTCCCTTTAATGTTTGCAGAACAACTTCCTTAGCCACATTTGGATAGATGCCCATCTCGACACCACCTTCCATGGCCGCTCTGATGTAGCGGAACGCATAAGCGATGCCGCAAGAAGAAAGCGACATGAGGGCGTTGAGTTGACTTTCTGAAACCAACATGGCTTTGCCCATGTCGTTAAAGATAGACACGACGAGTTGCTCCTGTTGTTCGGTGGCATTCCAGGATGCAATACAGGAGAAACTTTGCAGCACATCAATGGCCGTGTTGGGAATGACCCGGAACAAGGCCGGCATTTCTCCGTCTTTATCGGGGAAGGTCGTCTGAAGATTTTCCAATGTAACCCCAGCAACGATGGATATGATAAACTGATTGTCGTAGTCCAGGTTGTCAATGATTTCATTTGCCACCCGTTCAACGAGCCAAGGCTTTACCGCCAAGACAACCAGGTCGGCTCCTTTTACGCAGTCGATGTTCGACGTGTGGCAGGCGATGGATGGGTTAAATGCACGGATGGTTTCCAGGTTCTTTTCGTTTACGTCGCTGATGGCGATGTCTGACGGTTTGAAGAGGCTGCCTTGGCTTAAGCCCCTGGCGATGGCCCCTCCCATGTTTCCGGCTCCAATAATGCTGATTTTCATGCCAAAATTTATTTTCGTTCGAGGTGGTATGTAACGCGGCATGCCCCAATTCTACCACGACGGGTTTCATTGAAAGCATGCGATTTTCTAAAATACGGTTCCGTTATTTCAAACTGCTCAACACATCGCTGAGAGCCTGCAAAAAAACATCAGCCTGCTCTTTGCTGAGTGAAAGGGGAGGTAACAACCGTATGACATTGGTCCCGCTAACACCTGTAAAGATATGCTTTTCCATCAACAATTTATGCCTGATTTCCTTGATGGGTTGTTCAAATTCCAACCCAATCATGAGACCAATACCTCTGACCTCTTTGATTCCGGGCATTTGTTTGAGTTTTTCCAGCAAGTAATCACCTACAATGGCCGACTGTTCAACCAAATGTTCGTTTTCCATTACCTCGAGTACGGCCAGTCCGGCAGCGCAAGCCAAGTGGTTGCCCCCAAATGTGGTACCCAACATGCCGTAGGATGGTTTGAATTGCGGACTGATTAACAGTCCCCCCATGGGAAAACCGTTACCGATACCTTTGGCAACAGTGATTAAATCGGGTTTTATACCGGCGTGTTGGTGGGCGAAGAATTTTCCGCTACGCCCGTATCCCGATTGAATTTCATCCAGGATCAAGACCGTCCCAGTTTCCTTGCAGGCTTGTTGTACCTCTTTTAAAAAAGAGGCCTCGGGAATCTGGATGCCACCGATTCCGATGATACCTTCTATGATAACCGCACAGAATTCTTCTGATGAGAGGTGGTGGCGCAGTGATGTTGTATCGTTGAGGGGTAAGAATGTTACCTGAAGGTCCTGGTTGATGGGTGCACACAGTTTGGGGTTGTCGGTAACCTGAACGGCGGCTGATGTGCGTCCGTGAAAACTCTTCTTGAAGGCAATCACTTTCTTTCGTCCTGTTTGAAAGGAAGCCAGTTTAAGGGCATTCTCGTTTGCCTCTGCACCTGAATTGATCAAAAACAGGCTGTAATCGTCATATCCGCAGGCCTTTCCCAGCTTTGAGGCAAATTCAACCTGTAAGTTGTTGACCACTGAATTGGAATAGAAGCCGAGTTTGGCCACCTGATCGGAAATTCGTTTGATATAGGTCGGATGGCTGTGGCCTATGGAAATCACGGCGTGTCCGCCGTACAGGTCAAGGTATTGAGTGCCCTTGTCGTCCCAAATGGTACAACCTTCGCCACGGACAATGTTGATGTCAAACAGGGGATATACGTCAAATAAATTCATAGGTATACGTCTAGTGTGAGTTAAAAAGCCAGCGCCTTTAGGTTCAATCCAGCAGCCTCGTCCAGACCAAACAGTAGGTTCATATTGTGGACGGCTTGTCCGGAAGCGCCTTTCAGCAGATTGTCGATGACGGAGAATACAAGCAGTTTGTTGCCGTGTTTTTCCAAATGAAGGAGGCATTTGTTGGTATTCACCACCTGTTTGAGGTCAATTGACTTTTCGCTGATGAAGGTAAACCGGGCTTCCTTATAGAAGTTGTTGTATAATGACAAAGCTTCATCAATGCCTCCTTCAAAATCGGTATACACGGAAGCGAATATGCCCCGTGCAAAGTCTCCTCGAACCGGTATGAAGAGGACGTCCTGGTTGAGGCTGGCTTGCAGTTGGGTAAGCGACTGCTTGATTTCCTGCAGGTGTTGATGCTCAAAGGGTTTGTATACCGAGATGTTGTCGTTACGCCAACTGAAGTGAGTGGTTGAGGAAGGTTTTACACCGGCTCCCGTTGAACCCGTAATGGCGTTCACGTGCACTTCTCCTTTGATCAGACCCGCTGAGGCCAAGGGCAACAAGGCCAATTGGATGGCAGTGGCAAAACACCCCGGGTTGGCTACATGTTGTGCCTGTTGAATGGCTTTCTTGTTCAATTCGGGCAGGCCATATACAAAATCGTGGTCGGGGCGTTGGTGGCGAAAATCCGTAGAAAGATCGATGATTTTAACTGAAGATGGAACCGTGTTCTCTTCCAGGAACCGTTTGCTATCTCCGTGAGCGGAACACATGAATAGCACATCGACAGTATCCAACGGCAGAGCATCGGTAAACGTCAGGTTGCATTCGCCAAACAAGCCGCTGTGAACATCGGTGATGGCATTTCCCGCGTTGCTGCTGCTGTTGATGAACGAGATGACGACATCCGGGTGGTTAACCAGGATTCGAATCAATTCGCCTGCCGTATAACCGGCACCTCCAATGATTCCTGCACGTATCATGCCTTGTTGTTTTTCTTTTGTACAGCGTGGTAAATTTTGATCGAGTTGCCTAGGATTTTGGTGAACCCTTTGGCGTCTTCAGCGGTGAAAGCTTTTTGGGTTTCTCCGTATTCGCCAAATTCAGATTTCATCAAATCATACGGACTGTCAATACCCACCAAAACATAATGATAGGGTTTAAGTTGTATGTATACCCTGCCTGTCACGTTTTGCTGGGTGCTTTCCAGGAAAGCTTCACAGTTACGCATTACAGGCTCCAGGTATTGTGCTTCGTGCAGGAACATGCCGTACCAAGTGCCGATCTGGTCTTTCCAGTATTGTTGCCATTTGGTAAGGGTGTGCTTTTCCAGCATCTTGTGGGCGTTTATTATGACCATGGGCGCTGCGGCCTCAAATCCGACGCGTCCCTTGATTCCAATAATGGTATCACCTACGTGCATGTCGCGACCGACTGCGTATTTGGAAGCAATGGTTTCAATATCCTGGATGGCCTTGACCTTGTCTGTGTATGCTACCCCGTTGACCGCGCTGATTTCGCCGGCTTCAAAATCAATGGTCAGCGTTTCTTCACCACTCGCTGTCATTTGCGAAGGATAGGCTTCTTCAGGCAAGGTCTGGTTTGATTTCAATGTTTCCTTCCCACCGATGGAGGTTCCCCAAAGGCCTTTGTTGATGGAGTATTCCATCTTTTTGAAATCGGCCTCGAAACCATGTTCCTTCAGGTAGTTGATCTCATATTCGCGTGTCAGGATCATATCCCTGGTCGGAGTTAAAATCTTGATATTAGGAGCCAATACATTGAAAGTTAAGTCGAAACGGATCTGGTCGTTGCCGGCTCCGGTTGAACCGTGAGCTACGTAATCGGCGCCGATTTCCTTGGCGTACTCTATAATGGCTATGGCTTGGAAAATGCGTTCAGAGCTGACGGAAATGGGATAGGTACCGTTTCTTAGCACATTGCCGAAGATCATGTACTTGATGCTCTTTTCGTAATAATCCCTTGTGACGTCGAGGGTCACATGCTTTACCGCGCCCAATTTGTAGGCGTTGGCTTCTATTGTCTTGAGGTTCTCTTCGCTGAATCCTCCTGTGTTGGCAACGGCCGTATAAACCTCATACCCTTTTTCTTCCGACAAATACTTGGCGCAAAACGAAGTGTCCAACCCTCCGCTGAATGCTAATACAACTTTTTCTTTCACGTTATGCAGTATTTAATATGTTCTTTTGTTATTTACTATTCTTCCTTCTCTTCTTTTTTTTCGGAAGGAGCATCTTCGTTTGTCTGGTGTTCCTTGGGGTCGTAAAGCATGGCTGTACACATGCAGAATCGGCGGTTTTGCCGTTGCAGGATGTCGTAATTCACACAGCTTTGACACCCTTTCCAGAAAGCTTCGTCATCGGTCAACTCGGCGTAGGTGACGGGTCTGTATCCCAGTTCGTAGTTGATTTTCATCACGGCTGCACCGGTTGTCAGACCGAACAATTTAGCATCCGGAAAACGAGTGCGTGATAGTTCAAATGCTTTCTTCTTGATGCGTTTGGCCAGACCGTGGCCGCGGAACTTCTCCACGACAATCAGGCCGGAGTTGGCAACGAATTGCTTGTTTCCCCAGGTCTCAATGTAACAAAAGCCGGCAAATTCACTGCCGTGAAGGGCAATGATGGCTTTACCTTCCAGTATTTTCTGGGTGACGTATTCGGGCGTTCTTCGTGCAATGCCAGTCCCGCGAATCTTGGCGGCATTGGCTATGGTTTCCAGTATGGTTTCGACGTAAACGACGTGTGAGGCGTCGGCTATCATCACATCAATCTCATGTTTCATGTTGATAATCGTTTCTAGGTAAAGTGTCCGTCTCTAAAAGAGTTCGTACTCATATACAAAGCGTTATTGGATTGGGAGAACCTCAGACAAGGCCAGTAGCAGTTCGGCACGGGTTATATGTTCTCTTGGGATGATCAAAATCGTATCATCGCCAGCAATTGTACCCAATACTTCCGTCGATGTCTTTTGGTCAATATCGGCGGCAATGCTTCCCGAATAGCCGGGCTTTGTTTTGACAACTGCAAACACACCGCAAAAATCGATGGATAAAAAACCATTGGCGGTGAACTTGCTCAGATCTGACTGCTTTAGCCAGGTTTGCCGGTTGATGCCTGAATCTTCCGGTAGCAAGTAAACATAACTACCCTCCTGATCCGGCATCTTGGCAACTTTAAGTTGCTTTAAGTCACGGGATAGGGTGGCTTGCGTCAGCTCAAAATGATGTTGTTGCAGTAATGTCAGCAACTCCTCCTGGCTCCCAATCCGGTTGTTTCGGATCAGGTCTTTTATGAGCATCAGCCTATTTGATTTATCTTTCATTGTTTGGTATGGTTGGGTCAGTTTGAATAAAAATGCAAATGAGCTGCAAAAATAACCATAATTCTACAGCCAACCAAACAAAGTATGCATTAATATTTCCAAAAAAGAGAATATATGCAAGATAAATGTATACACTTGCATTTTAGAAGGACTTCCAACCTTGGGCTTTCAAATCTATTTCGTTTCCGTCTCTGGTTATTAATCTGCTACCCATTTTCTTAGCGCAGATATGCCCAATCACTTTGATCGAAGGCAATTGGCGGACGGTTTCGTGCGCAGAAAGCGGAACAGTGAATAGTAATTCATAATCCTCTCCACCATTCAAGGCTACTGTAGTCAGGTTCATGTTCATTTCTTCTGCCATCACAGCTGTCTGATAATCAATGGGAATCTGTTCTTCATATACACGGCAGCCACATTCGCTGTTTGTGCAAATATGTAGCAATTCGGATGACAGACCATCAGAAATATCAATCATGGAGGTAGGTAAGATACCCTTTTCTGTCAATAGGTTGATGATGTCTTTTCTGGCTTCCGGTTTGAGTTGACGTTCAAGAATGTATTCTTTGCCTGAGAAGTCGGGTTGGACACCATCGGTTTGTTTGTACACATGTTTCTCCCGTTCAAGCAGCTGAAGGCCCATATAGGCGGCTCCCAGGTCTCCACTGACGCAAATCAGATCGTTATCCCTGGCGCCGCTCCTTAAAACAATGTTCTCTTTTTCGCCGACTCCCAGACAAGTCAGACTCAAAGTCAGCCCTGTCATCGAGGAAGAGGTATCACCGCCAACTATGTCTACTCCATAGTTGTCACAGGCCAGTTGTAAACCTTCGTAGAATTCTTCCAAATCCTCTACACTGAATCGCTTGGATATGCCGATTGAAACGATGAGTTGCCTGGGTTGTCCGTTCATAGCGTATATGTCCGAGAAATTGACAACGGCGGCCTTGTAACCTAAGTGTTTGAGCGGTGTGTAGGTTAAATCGAAATGAATTCCTTCCAAGAGCAGGTCGCTGGTCACCAGTACTTCTTTTCCCCTGTAGTCGAGTACAGCAGCGTCATCTCCCACGCCAATGCGGCTTGAGTCGTTAACCAATTTTATATTGGATGTCAGGTGGCGGATCAATCCGAATTCACCGTATTCACTGATTTCTGTTCGTTTATTTTCTTTCATGCTTGTGATTGATTAATGAGTTCACGCATGATAGCCGTCATGTGGGGTTGGGCCATCAATGCCGCCTGTTGTACATCCGTATGCGTCACTTCTTCTATCTTCCCGTCGACGCCAAGATCTGTGATGACCGAGATGGCAAAAACCTCTAGACCGGCATGCCTGGCTACAATCACTTCGGGAACAGTCGACATGCCTACGGCATCGGCACCAATCGACTTAAAGAAACGGTATTCAGCCGGTGTCTCAAACGTTGGACCTGAAGTACCAAGGTAGGTCCCTTCGGTTACCTTTATACCCATATGGGTGGCAATTTGAACGGCTTTTTTTCTGAGTCTGGCTGAATAGGCATCACTCATGTCAGGAAAGCGGGTTCCCAGACGGATGTCGTTTTTTCCACGTAAGGGGTGTTCGGGAAAATGATTGATGTGATCGGCTATGATCATCAAGTCTCCAATTTCAAAATCATCACGCATGCCTCCGGCCGCGTTAGAAACAAAGAGGGTCTCAATTCCGATGGCTTTGAAAACGCGAACAGGGAAGGTGACCTCACTCATGGAGTAACCTTCATAGTAGTGGAACCTGCCTTGCATGGCAACAATGTCCACTTGTCCCAATTTGCCAAAAACCAGCATGCCGCTGTGCCCTTCGACTGTGGAAATGGGAAAATGGGGAATGTCCGTATAAGGTATGATGGTCTTTTCTGTTATGTCTTTGACCAATTCTCCCAATCCTGTTCCCAGAATGATGGCTGTTTTTGGATGATTGGGCATGCGCTTTGCTATCCAGTCAGCTGTTTCGTTTATTGTTTTGTACATAATTCAAAATCTTTTTATCAAATTGATCGCCCGCCTGGTCCAGAAAACGGATGCCAAAAGTCGGATAATAACAGAAAGGCAACAACGGTTCAAACCGGGGATCGTCTGCCATTCTGACGCTGTCTTTTTCTGTAGTGATGATGCAGCCATTAGCCGCACGTATTGTCTCAAATGATTTTTGAATCCGGGCAATTTCTTTGTCGCTAAAACGATGGTGGTCAGAAAATTCCATTGTTTGAGCCGTGGGGCAATATTGTTTTACAAATTGGATGAAAGGTGCCGGTGAGGCAATGCCGACAATTGCCAATACAGGAAGGCTTTGTTCGAGTATGGATTCCATCGTTAATGGAGAGCCCTTGTCATTATTCATCGGCCCAACAGGGTAAAGGGGGCCATATTCCATGGTGGTGAAGAATACCGATTGATCGGGATAAGGATTCGTTTCCAACCTAATGATGCGTCTCTCAATGGGTGTGATGTCTGGTGGACATTTGGTGAACAAAATGATGTCGGCTCTTTTATGATGACTGGCTGGCTCTCTGAGATTTCCTGCAGGCAATAGACAATCGTTGTGAATGGGCCTGTTGTAATCAATCAGCAGAATGGTCATACCCGGAGTGACGTAGCGGTGTTGATATGCGTCGTCAAGCACAATAACATCTATAGGTGGCTCCGCTCCTTTCTGACTCAACAGCTCGATACCCCTGCGTCTGTTCTCATCCACGGCAACTACTGCGTCAGGAAATTTTCGGGCAATCTGGGTGGGTTCGTCTCCCAACATACGGGCTACTGATGAGGCATCAGCCCTGACAAAACCCTTTGAGTTGCGTTTGTATCCTCTGCTAAGTACGGCTACCCGATGGTGTGAACTCAGTAAACGTACCAAGTATTCGGTCATTGGTGTTTTGCCTGTTCCGCCAACCGTCAGGTTTCCCACACAAATTACGGGAACATCGTATATGGACGAATGAATCAAGTCCAAATCAAACAGGGTGTTTCTTACCCATACGCCAAAACCATACACAAATGTGAACGGATACAGCCATTTTCGAATGCCGTACGTCTTCATTGGTTCATGTCAACGGATAACCCATTCGTCGGTTTTTGCAAGGACACCGGTTTGAATGCCTGAGGCGCGAAGTTTCACCAATGGTGCAATATCTTCGTCCAGAAGAGACAATGCCAGTTTGAGCTTGGATTGTTGAGAAAAAGTCTCCATCAGAATGGTCATGTAGTCTTTTTTCTTTGGAAAGTAACTAATCTGAAAGTCTTTGATTTTGGCCAATTTCGCTGCCTCCTCAATGGCCTCGTCAATGCCGCCAAGCGTGTCGACCAATCCCAGTTCGACAGCTTTCTCTCCTGTCCACACACGTCCTTCGGCTATTTTTTCGATGGCCTCCGGTTTCATTTTTCTTCCGGATGCACAGCGTTTCACGAATAAGTTATATCCATTTTCAATGTAACGTTGAATTTTTTCCCTTTCGATGACGTTTATAGTACGTGTCAGGTTTCCAAAATCCCCAAGGTTGTTGGTTTTTACCACATCGATGTTTAGGCCAATCTTAGAGGTCAGCTTCTCTACATTGGGAAAGATGGCAAAAATACCGATTGATCCTGTCAGTGTATTCGGTGAGGCCAGGATTTTATTTGCGTTGCAGGCAATATAGTACCCCCCGGAAGCCGCATAATTTCCCATTGAAACAACAATGGGCTTCTTGGCCTTAAGTTCAGTCAACGCTTGCCAGATTTGTTCAGAGGCAAAGGCACTTCCACCCGGAGAATTGATTCGGAAAACAACCGCCTTGATATTGTCATTGTCGCGGATGGTTTCGATTTCCTCAATGATGGCTTCTGCGCTGATTCCTTCCTGTCCTTGTTCGCTAATTTCTCCTTCAGCGTACAACAACGCAATCTTGTCCTTCATATAACCGGTGTGTTTGTCGGGAATAGAAAGCAATTCACTTACAGAGACTACAGGCAGATCTTTGGGCGATTTTACTCCATTTCTTTTAGATAAGTAGGCTTTCATACCGGATTCATAAACCAGGCTGTCCACTATTCTTGATGCCAACAAGTCATTCGTCGGTTTCATCAATTGATTCTCATCAGCCAACTGATCCAGTTTTTCACTACTGAGTTGTCTGCTTTTGCCAACCACGGACAACACATGATTCCACATCCCGTTAAGGTATTCGGTTGTTTGCAGCCGGCTTTCCGGACTCATCTCGGTTTTGGTGTAAGGTTCAACCGCTGATTTGAAAGTGCCTACCTTGAAAACCTGCATTTCGACACCCAGTTTTTCCAAGGTCTTGGTGTAAAATACCGGAGTGGCAACCAGTCCGCACCAGTTAACCATACCAATTGGATTTAAAAACAATTTATCGGCAGCCGAACAAATATAATAGTCAACCTGGTCATAGGTGTTTCCGTATGCGACAACATATTTTCCCGATTTCTTGAAATCAACCAGGGCATCTCTCAATACTTCGGCTGTTGCGTATCCTGCGTTCAATGTGCCAACCTTTAGGTAAATGCCCTTAACCTCGTCCAATTGCCCGGCTTTTTTTATGGCTGACAACAGATCATCAAGACCTTGCTTGCTTGCTTCGGCACCAAGTGGTATGCCTAGCTTTTCCAGGTCGATAAACCCTTCTTGCCCTTGTTCAACAATCTCGCCGGTAAGATCAAGCTCCAATACGCTGTTTTCCTGAAGGTTGTACGCTTTTTCCTTGCTTGATAACGAACCAATTATGGCAACAAGAAGAAGAAAGCATACCAAACCGGTAATCAGCAAGCCGGCAATACTCGCTAGGGTGAATTTGAGGAATTGTTTCATTGCGATGAATTATGAGTGCAAAGTTGGGGTTATTTCGTGAATATTCCTACGAACCGTTTCGCTCAATGTTTTGGGGGAAGCTTTCCTCTGTTCAACGGAATGCTTACACCTAGTTGCAGGTTTGTTGTCAGTGTATTCAACGGAATGAACTGTGGACTTACCTTGAAAAAGGTATAATCACACGCCAGAAATAGGTTCATGATGGCTGGTGCGAATCCCAGGGCAAAGCCAACTGTTTCCTTTTTCCCGTGAATGAAGGAGTAACTGCCCGAAAAATTGAACCACCCTGCAGGTCTAAAGTTGAGCGACCCGGTCAGTTCCGAATATCGTTCCTGTTGCATAAAGCGGTTTGAATACAAGGCTCCGACACTGATCATGTTGTTCAGCACGGCGTATTCCACCCCTGTATTGACCGTAGGAAAGAGACGTTGGATGACATCTCCGCTTGTGGGCGTTTTTTTGAAATCCGCCATTTTTAACATGTCATCCTTTATTGTGTTCAGTTGATCCTCAGCCGACTGTTGATCGATACTGTCCATTCCCAAACCCGAAATTCCGTTGAAAACAACCTGCCCGGAGGTGGTGGCCTTCGTTAAATTGGCTTGATTCCACTTAATGGCTCCTAAATCAATGATAGCTACTGAGAGGTCCAAATTGGGAATGGGTGAATAATTGATACCCAGGTCGATGGCGGCTCCCATTCCCCCAATGCCAGGACTGCTCATCTTATAGTTACCGGTAATGCTTCCGTCTTCGTCGGTCAACAAATTCAGTCCCTTTGCATAAGCATCCAACTCGCCAACGGTAGTTACCCTCCACTCATCAGACGTCATGCTGATGTTCATGCTCGAAATAGTAGCCTTTACATAAGCTCCTCCAGCCAGGAACTTAAGTTTCGTTCCGATTCGAAGGTTATCCATTATATTGCGTGAATAGCCAAGGGATGCTTCTGCAAAAACGCTTGTGCTTACGGACAAGTCACGAATGTCGTAAACGTTCCCTTGTGATGAGTTCATGCCTTGTTTCAGAAATTCAAAGAAAGTATACGGCAAGTCAAGAGATACATTTAAACGGGTGGCCAGGTCGAATGTCCAGAATGAATTGCCGCTGTAAAAACCGATAGAGGCCAGGCTTGTCCTTAAATCTGTACGCATGTAATTGTTCGGCTTCAACTGTGACAAAAAATCGTCGGCAGCAATCGACTCATTCATGAAAGTGAGTAATTCACCGTCACCTTCGGGTGGATAGATGAAATGACTGAACTGCATGTTTGATTCCAATCCCAATGAAAAGGCTCCGACCGCTGGGAGGCTAAGATAGCCTCTGGTCGGCACCAACGCCGGATTCATCAGGTGCCTGTGGGTTGCGTTGTCCAGAAAGTATCCCGTACGCGATACGGGTTGGGCCTGAACCAGTGGGGCAGCTACACATGCAAGCAGCATAAAAAGGATTCGTTGCAGTTTTGTATTCAAAACGAGTGAAACTATGATGGGGGTCTTTTTCATGTTAGTCAGGCTTATTTGTTGTTTCCACCAATGGTAATTCCTCCGTTCAGACGCGCCTTCAATTCTGCAATGATGAAATTGTCCGGACGAATAGGTGTTCCCGCAACTGTAGAGTTTGAGGAAGCCTTGAATGAAAGACAGAATCCCCTGAGGTTCTTCAATTGCCCATTTGGGTCATCTAGTTTGATGGTTAGGTTGCTTGTCGTGGCAGAACCGTCTTTTGCACCGGCGCTGATGAGCTGACGGGCTGGCACCACGTCAAGTGGAACGCTGTCCGCATCAAGGGGAATCAATTCCAGTTCAAGCTCCAGTGGAATTGAATTCTGAAAGCTCCCCAACAACTCCAAGCTCTTGCCGGATAAAGTCGATTCACCGATCATTGAGTTTTTAAACATGATGTTTCTTTTCATGGGCACGTTCAGTTCCTCGCCAAAGGCAAAAGGAACCGTCACGTCGTATTTCACGTCCATCGAATAATCGGCAAGCAAATTAATATAATGCTGTTCATTGATGTCTGCGCTGGCCTTGATCTCAATTTCAATGTCATCGGGAATGGTTTTGAACAATTTTTGGATATCGGCCTGAACAAAAACGTATTCCTGTGGCTTCCCCGCACTGTCTGGGGCAATCCATAATCGGGTTGTTTTGTGGGTGCTTGGCGAAGGCGACTTTGGCATCCTGAACCGAACGGTTTGAGCCGCTTCATTGAGTATTACACCCTTTCGGGAGGGCCTCAAGTCCAAATCGACAAAAATCGGCAATCCAAGGTTGCAGGTTGTTTGTAACGTTATAACCGGTTTTGTAATATCCAGTGTAACGTCATCTCCCTTCATAAATGAAGGCAGTCCGGATAAGGGAAGGCTTTCCCTTATGGGATCAATACCAGGATTCACACGACCATAGACCGACTCAAAGTTAATGTCGGACAGTTTTACGTTAACAAGGACATTTATAGGATTGTCCGTAAGTTCTTCACTATTCACCGTTGTTTCATCCACCTTGATCTCAACACGGTAGCGCACTTTCTCGTTGATGTCCAGTATTCCGTTTAAATCCATTCCGTCAAACTGCAACCCTTTTAAATGGATGGTCTTACTCAGTTTGTCACCAACGAAGGGTTGGTGAATCACCACCCTGTTGGCATGGTCGGCTTCTCCGGGGGCAAACCTCAATATGGATGGGAAAAACAATTCGATGTCCGCAACCAGAGGCTTGTCTAGTCGAGGCATGTTTGTCACATCAATATTCAGATCGATTTTGGCTCCATCCGCTAACAGAATGCTGTCCAATGACACAATTTCTTCGGGAAGGTCGATGGTTGGAAGGTCCAGGATGGTCGAGTCTGAGTAAGAGGTCGATAGAGCATTTAGTTTTAGTGATGTAGAAGTGATGGTCAGGTTATCCGATGTAGCTTGAATTTGCATGTTTTCGTTGGACAAGGTCTCCACTTGTTTGGTATTAACGGAACCGGACCGCAACCTGACCATTCCGCCTACTTGTATGACGGTGTCAAGTTCCAAGCTACCATTTGTCAGGTTTTTACAAATATTGAGTGATTTCAGTTCCAGTTCTATCAAGTCGGGAACGGTATCCCTTATGATATACGTATTGTTCAGTAATGCCGGATGGAAAGAAAATTGAGGAGGAAATGTGATTAACAGGTCATTGCCGGCCAGTTTCAAGGGTAAATCGGGTTTGATTATCCGTAGTCGCACCATCGTGTTCGATGCCAGTTTAATGGTGTCCAGGCGCTTGACCTGATCCGCAATGTTGGCACTTAGTTTCAAGGGTATGTTCATTCTGGAAATGGAAATATCCTTGTTGTTGGTTACGATGTCCGCTGACTCGAATGTAAGGCCTGAGCGGACACTCACTCCGATTTTAGGATCGTTCTCTGAAGGGGGAATGTTTGAACTGTTGATCTTATTCGGGAAAGAAATTGAAACACCACCCGCATAGGAAACAGAGCCTGCCCATTCTAATTTGTTGTTGATGATTTCCCGCTTGCTCAAGTTAAACGATTCAAGATCAAAATCCTTATTGAAATATCCAGTTGAACTTAAAGCGACATTTTTCAACGTATAGGTATTCCCTGCTAGACCTGTAGTTGGTTTAAGCTTGAATTCTGGTGGAAAATGAAGTATCAGCGAATCGATGTTTAGTTGACTGTTGATGCCCGATGGTAAGTTGTTTGGTGATATGGTAATGGAAATTTTGTGATTTGATTCATCGAAGTAAACGGTGTTGACTTTTAAGATGTCGCTTGGGATGCCGTTGTCGATGTTCAGACTCATGCTGCCCGAGAGTGTGGAACGCACCGGTGGAACCGCAAAATCCATCGATTTGATGACCATGTTTTCAACAGAAATGGTGACCCTTACATAAAGATCTTTTACCTTGTTAATCTTGTCAGACAGCGCGTAAACGTCATCCATATGAACGCTCCCGTCAGTCTTAACCTGCCTGGAGACTGACAAAACCCGACCTACCGGATTCTCGTCAATGATCAGTTTGCCAATCGTATAGTTTTTGGAAATCGAGAAACCGTTTTTCACTGTCATCGAATCACTGGCGCCAAACCGAATGATTCCGGTTGGCAAATCTGTGAATTCGAACAGGGAAGAAGGATCTATAGACAGGTTGGGAATTATTTTTCCCGTAGTCAACACGCCTGTGGCACCAACTAGTTGGATGTTAACCGTAAAATTCGCAGCAGGGATGTCTTTTAGCAAGACATTGCTGATTCCGGTCACTCCGGCTGGCACGTTGACCGAATAGTCAACGGATTGTGAGAAATCAACCGGCATGGAACTCTCATCTTCAATACGTATGGGTACGGAAGGAATACCGCCATAGCTTGGAAGCGTCAGATTTGTGAATATTTTCTCGGTATTTCCTGTCTCGTTGATGTTGTCAATCGTTAAGTCGGTTAAGGCGTATCCTGAGAGCCCTGCCCCAAAAGACTTGCTTTCGGTTTTTGAAGGCAAGGTGAAATCGCCCAAAGATATCTTGTCTACTGCTAAATTAATGTCGCTTTCGATTGAAAGTCCGGGAATAGAAAATTTCTCAAGGCTAATATCACCGAAACTGACTTTTTTTTCCTGCTTAAAAGATTGCCCTGTAATGTTTAGGGCACTGCGGTCAATCTTCGATACTTCCACAAAGATGGAATCGTTTACCGTCAATGCATAACCTCCATTTTCCATGGTTTTCAGCATTTCCACGTCTTTCGAATCCAAGAAGTCACCAAGTCTGATCGTATCGGTCTTTCCTAAGGGAACGGCCAAAGAATCGCCACCAAACGTCATGGTTGTTGATATTCCTCTGCCCAGATCGTATCGTTCGTCTATGCACGACTGAACGAACAGCGATGCGGCAACCACTAAAGCTAATGTACCTGTTGCCTTGATGCTTAGATGTGTGTTTTTCATAGGGCAAAAATAGTAAATTCCAACTAGTTATTATACGCAGTGGTATGCTACAGATCAAAAGAGCAGGAATGCATTACGTAAAAGGGGTGATTAAGGAAGCCCTGACGTATTACAAGCGTTGAGTGAGGGCAAAAAAAGTTTGTTTTT
>CAYTIY010000044.1:0-20023 GCA_964438045.1 uncultured Bacteroidales bacterium
GCTCTTGCTCCCGATTTTTTCAACAAGTAGTCGATCACATCCTGACCGGCAACCAGTAAGCCCTGTAGCAAGTGTGGCGTCTCAATGGCTTGCTGCTGTCTGCCTTGTGCTGATTCGATAGCCTTCTGGATGGCATCCTGGGCTTTGATGGTGAATTGGTTGAAGTTCATAGTTGTACTTATGTTTGTCATTACATACCCGCAAATTTACTGCCACGCATTAGAAGATGACAAAATGGCATATTATTGCATTTTTAGAATGTCAATATGACTGTTTTTTATTGCCTGGTGTTGGAAGATGAATCAACATGTTGGCAAGTCGAATGAAAGACAATGTGAACAAATGTGTACGTGAAAATTGATTTGTACCTTTGCAATAATAACACCTGACAAAAGAAAAAGTATGAGAAACAGGATTTTGTTTTTATCCATCGTGTTGGTTTTTTTTCTGGTTGGCTGTACCTCGAAATTGCGGACCGTTGAGGGAGTGGATCGATCCAATCTGGATACGACGGTTGCGCCCGGTGTGGACTTTTATCAGTTTGCCACGGGGGGCTGGCAAAAGGCAAACCCCATCCCAGGCGAGTACGCCCGTTACGCCACCTTCGACCAATTGGGAGAACGGAACATTGAACAGATTCAGGAACTGATTGAGGAATTGGGTAAAACGAAACACAAGCAGGGTGCTGTTGCCCAGAAGATTGGTGATCTGTACCGGGTTGGGATGGACAGTGTCCGTTTGAACCGGGAAGGAGTGTCACCTTTACGTCCTCTGCTCAATGAAATCCAAGGTATAACAGACAGGCAGGAATTGGCCGATTTCATAGCGAAGAACCGGGCAAACGGAATTGATCCGTTTTTCGGCGTAGCCATAGGCCCTGACGATAAGAACAGCGCCATCAACATCCTTCACCTGTACCAAGGAGGGTTGGGCCTTGATGAACGGGATTATTACCTCCTTCAGGACAAGGCCACCAAGGCCATCCGTGACGGGTATCTAAAACTCATTCAAACCCAGTTTGTCAATGCGGGTTTTTCCCTGGAAGCGGGCCAGAAGGCTTCAGCTGCTATCCTTTCACTGGAGACGGCGTTGGCTACATCCCATTATACCAAGGAAATGGCGCGTGTCCCTGAGTTGAATTACCACAAACTTTCGTTGGCTGCTCTTGGAAAGGAAAGCGGATCGTTTGATTGGAAACGTCATTTTGAGAAGATGGGCATCAAGCGCCTGGATTCCCTCAATGTAAGTCAGCCTGAAGCCATTCGTGAGGCTGTCGGCCTATTGGAAACACGATCGGTGGAAGAGCTGAAAGCCTATCTGACCTGGGTGGTCATCAACAGCAATACGAGTTACCTTAGCGATGCCTTCATTCAGGCGGATTTTGATTTTTATGGCCGTCAAATGACAGGAGCCAAGGTTCTACAGCCGCGGTGGAAGCGGGTGGTTGCTGTGGTCGAAGGCTCACTGGGAGAAGCGGTGGGGCAGTTGTATGTGGACAAATACTTTCCCGCTTCCTCAAAAAAGCGCATGCTCAAACTGGTTGACAACCTTGGGAAATCACTGGGTGAACGGATTCAGAGGCTTGCCTGGATGAGTGATACGACCAAGGCGAAGGCAAAGGAGAAACTATCCACCATCATCGTGAAGATCGGTTATCCCGACAAATGGCGCGATTATACCAAATTGACCATCAAGGATGACAGTTATCTGGCCAATGTGCACCGTGCCATACGATTTGACTACGAATACAACCTGGACAAGCTGGGAAAACCGGTGGATAGGAGCGAATGGCAGATGTATCCGCAGACGGTAAATGCCTACTACAACCCCACAACCAATGAAATTTGCTTTCCAGCCGGCATCCTCCAGCCTCCCTTCTTTTATGCGAACGGTGACGATGCGGTGAATTATGGCGCCATCGGTGTGGTTATCGGACATGAAATGTCGCATGGTTATGACGATCAGGGACGCATGTACGACAAACAGGGCAACATGGATGAATGGTGGACGCCTGGTGATGCGGCCAGGTTTGAGGAAAGGACAAAGGTGTTGGTGGACCATTTCAATGCCATCAAGGTGTTGGGTAATCTTCATGCCAACGGGGTGTATACCCTGGGTGAGAACATTGCAGACAATGGTGGCCTGCAGATAGCGTTCCATGCCTTTAAGCAGACGCGTGAAGGGAAAACAAGTACACCCATCGATGGCTTCACACCCCAGCAGCGTTTTTTTCTGGCGTATGCCACCGTATGGGCGGGTAACATCCGCGATGAAGAGATTGTCAGACGTACCAACCTGGATGTTCACTCGCTGGGTAAATGGCGCGTGAACGGTTCCCTGCCTCACATTGATGCCTGGTACGAGGCGTTCGGCATCAAGCCGTCCGATCCGCTGTTCCTCCCGCAGGATAAGCGAGCTTCCATTTGGTAACACAAAAGAAAGGCGGAACCGATCGTGGCTCCGCCTTTTTTATGGTGGTTATTGGTTGATGGTTATCCGGTTCAGGGAATGACCAACTCGTTTCCTACCTTGCGGGCGCGTTCGGGTTTGTCCAGGTTGATGCCTTTGGCCAGACCTATTTCTACCAACAGATTCCAGCCTGCGCACAGCATTACATAAGGTTTCATTTCGCCTGCGTTCGGAACACGAATGGTGGTAAAGGGTGTCTCTCGATCGGCAATGGCTACGATTTTTAACCCGACACCTTGGGCGAGCACTTCTTTGAATTTCTCGATCTCTTCCTCGATGGGATCAATGACAAATACGATATCGTTTGGATCCATCACTTCCTCGATGCCATGGACAGCGTAGGTGCCTTCCAGAAAATCTGATTTCTTGCGGGTGATTTCGTTGGTTTTAAGTGTGAGTTCCTCCGCTACCCCGTCGTTGTAACCGGCAAAATAAATGGTGGGAGCTGCCACCGCCAAGTCGATAATGTCCTTTGGTATGGTTAGGGTCAGGGCTTCTTGAATCAGTGATGGCAGGTTGGCCAATTCAGCCGATTTGTCTATGCCCCGGATGTTCCAGAGAATGGATTCGTAAAAGAGGCCTTGTTCAACAACGCTTTTGGTAGCCGCCACAGCTTGTTCCCAGCCGCAGTTCAGCACCCAGGTTTGTTTGCAAACCTTCTCAAGAAGCGTTCCCTTATTGGCTGTCAAGCCAAATCGGTTTTCGTTGGTCTCTCCCAAATTTTTGGCAAGGAGGACAACCTCTTTGGTACGACCTGAGTTCGAGGCGCAGAAGACGGAATATGGTTTAAGGTCGTATTGGGCGGCCTGTCTGGATCCGTCCGTGGCGAGAGTAAGGTCCATACCCCATGTCAGTGATTTTCGGATGGCGTTTTTTGCCGGAAAGATGCGGCTTGAGCCTTCTCCCGTTAGAAATAACCGACCGGTCTCGCTGATGGTTTTGGCAACCTCCTTTGTCTGTCCCGGATTGAATTTTTCCACTGTTTCCACAGTCTGCATCATTTCCTGCACCAATGCATACGATGCGTATTTAGAATCGGTTAGGTTCATGTCGGTTTGTTTTAAGTTTGAATATCAGTTGGTTGGTGTATTACTGTCGTTGTTTTAAAAGGGTTGCAAGTTCCTTGAAGGCTGCTGTTTCTTCCCGAACCTGGACGATGAACCCGTTGTCTTCGATGGTGCCCACTGCAGCCAGCATCTCATCGGTGCTTTTGAACGTGATGTGTCGGAAGTGGTTGTCATAGTCCTTCTGACGGGACGCGTATACTTGATCGCAGATGAATTGCTGGATGTTGATGGCCTTTTCGAGCATTTCAACCCACAATTCGGGTGTAATTCGATCCGAATCGGTCATCTCGCAAAGAACAGCATAGGCATGGCGTTGCTTGTCATGTGGATACGCGGCCCATAATTGGTCGTACCGTCCGTGAATGGCTTGCCATGTTTTGAGCATTCCCTGGTTGATGTCTTTCCTTAGTTTATCCACATCGGTTTGTTGAACAAGTTGTCCACCCAAATTGACCCAGGTAGATTGACGATTGCCATGCAGTTCGTTGTGCATGTCGGATAAGGTTGCCTGCGGGTGACTATCCATGTAAGCAATCAGATTTTTCATCGCATAGTGGTACAACATGTCGTTGTAAGCCCGCCAGGCTTTCCATGCTTTGAGGATTACGACTTTTCGGGTGGTCTTTTCCATATTCTCGCCCAAAATCTCCAGTGTGTCAACATCTGATGGTTTGCCTTCAAGCACCTGCTTGCCCAGTGCGGACAGGTCGTTGGCATTGATATTGTCAAGGGGTTGGTCCTGATGCCGGAGGTAGGCTTTCGCTGTCCAGATTTCCAACAGCCGGCGACCGTGAATGAGTTCTTCCACCGTATCGGGAGCGAAGGCGTTAAATTCGATGTGTTGGTCTTTGTGAATGCGTTTGTCCCGTTGTTGGTATTTGGAAGAGTTTCGGGCAAGGGCATACATGTTATACATCCACCAGAAGGCAGGCATGACCTCAAGGCGATCCAGGTGTGTATTGTTGTTCAGCAGGGAGAAGGGCAGAGGTATGTCCATTTCTGCCGGGTAATCGGCTTTTGACAGCAGGGTAAACGAAGCAAACCGGCAGGAATGCTTCACACTGCTGCACAAACCGGGCCAGAAGCCTCGTCCAGCCTGAATTTCGTTGTCGTTGGAGCGGCTGTTGTGGTTGGAGCCCATGGTGGCGCCGGCAGCCAGGTTGCTTTGTCCCATCACGACAGCTGCAACCAGGAATGAGTTGTTGTGATGCTGTTCATGAGCTGGGAAAATCAGGTTGTTCAACACCTCACAACAGGAAATGGTCGAGTTGTCGCCCAAGTAGGAGTTGATGAGGCGTGCTCCGTATTTCAGACTGGAATTGTTGCCAAGAATAAAGCGTACGGCTATGCAGTTGTAAAAGATGTGGCAACCGTACCCCACAATTCCATTCACAAGATCCACGCCTTCCCCTATTTGTGTGGGTTCCTCCATGGAGGAATTGATGGTGATGTTCTTCAGCTTGCTCGAACCCTTGATGTAGCAATGGGAGCCTATCTTGACGTCTTTTATGATGCTGCAGTTCTTGATAACGCAACAAGGGCCGGTGGTTCCGAAATAACCGCGCCGACTGTCTACGCTTTCCTGTGTGATGCGTTTGAGGTTTTCCTGAAGGGGCTTGTCTTCAATGTATTTAGCCCACAGGTAAGCATCCGCAGATAGCATGCCGTCGAAAGGCAACACCTTACGGCAGCCTGTTTCGTTCATCAATTCCAACCAAATTCGTACGTTCTCAGGTTCGCCTTCCTTGATGATGCCGTTGCCGAACTTGGCATGGTCGGTGGTGTTCATTTCCTGAATGTTGAACAGAATGGTGCTGTCGCCAATAATGTAGTGAGCCAGGTAATGGACATCGTGAATGGCTACATCGTTGCCAATGTCGCACGAAACAATAAGGCTGTTTGTGATACCGGCCGGCAATCTTAGGTCGTGGTGCTGGAGTATGACATTGCGGATGGCGCCGATGCGAACCGTTCCGAAGAACTTGTTGTTCTTGATCATTCGAGTGTCAAACTGGTCGGTAACCAGAATGTCATCCCAGTCGTGTGCGGTGTTGTCGTTCTTGACAAGGCGTTCTACCTCATCGGAACGCAGGTTTCTCCAACCCTTTTCCGGTGTTGTGCCTTGCAGGTCTCTCAGGTAATCGTCTTCCTTCCCTTCCGGGAGGTAAACGGGTTCGACGAAGCGGTTGCCCATAGTTTCTGGGGGCAGTATCGTGACGTTGTCCATGGTGGTTCGATTTTTAAACAGGTGTTACGCTATGGTTAGATGAAAAAGCAACGAGATTGTTAACAAATAAGCCAATCGTATTGTTCATCACGTTGAGTGAAATAGGTTGATGGCCAAACTTTCGGCACACCGTTCGCCATCGATGGCCGCGCTGACAATGCCACCAGCATAACCTGCTCCTTCGCCGCAGGGATATAACCCTTCAACTTGGACGTGCATAAGGCTGTCAGGATTCCGTAAAATCCGCACCGGTGAGGATGTCCTGGTTTCTACACCAAGCAATAACGCCTCATTGGTCATGAAACCACGGTTTCGTCGGTCAAACTCGCCGAAGCCTTCTTTCAAGCGACCCGTTATCATGGTGGGTAACCAGTCGTGCAGCGGTGAACTGACAATCCCGGGTGTATAAGAGGTTGAAGGCAGGGTTGAGGAGTGTCTGTTTCGGGTAAAATCGACCATGCGTTGCACGGGAGCTGTTTGGCTGGATCCGCCCTGCAGGAAACACAGGTACTCAAGTTGTTCCTGCAAAAACAGCATTTCCAATTCTACCGGAACTCTTTCTGAGGTTCCGAAGACAGTGTCGCTGAGGGTTACGTCCTTGCCCGTTTTGAGGATGGCCTGCTTAAGTTCCGTTCTTATTCCGGCGGTGTAGTCGCCCGGATGAAGTTCCACCACCAGTCCGGCGTTGGCCCATTGGGAACCACGGTTGGAAGGAGACATGCCGTTTACTACGACCTGCCCTGGGCCACTGGCGGCGGGAACCACAAAGCCACCGGGACACATGCAGAAGGAGTACACACCTCTGTCTCTAACCTGTGTGACCAGGCTGTATTCGGCCGCGGGCAAGTAGTCGCCCCGGCCCAGGGGTGAGTGGTATTGCAGTTGGTCAATGAGGGTTTGTGGATGCTCGAGACGAACCCCCATGGCTAAACCTTTGGGCTCAAGTTTGATTCGTTTGTCGTATAACAGCCGGTAAACGTCGCGCGCCGAATGGCCGGTGGCGAGGATCACGGGGCCCATCAATTCGACGCCACTGCGGGTGCGAATGCCTACAATTTTTCCGCTGTGCATCAACAAATCGTCCATGCAGGTCTCAAATAGGACGTCTCCTCCACATGTCTTTATTTGTTCACGGAGTCGTTCGATGACACTGGGAAGTTTGTCGGTTCCTATGTGTGGGTGGGCGTCGATCAGGATGGAAGGGCTGGCTCCAAATTGACAAAGGACATGCAACACACGGTCTACGTTTCCACGTTTTTTGCTGCGGGTGTACAATTTTCCATCGGAAAATGCCCCGGCACCCCCTTCTCCAAAGCAATAATTGGATTCAGGGTTGACGACGTGTTCGCGGGAAATGGTGGCGATGTCCTTCCTGCGTTCATGAACCGACTTGCCCCGCTCCACGACAATGGGCCGGATGCCCAGTTGGATCAGGCGCAGAGCGGCAAAGAGTCCGCCCGGGCCGGCTCCAACCACGATGGCAGCCGGTTTGGCGCTAACATCGGGATAGTGCTGGATTTCTATACTGTTTGAGGGAGGGTTTTCGTTACAAAAGACACGAACCTTGAGGTTGATGTAGATGGTGCGTTGACGGGCATCGATGGAGCGTTTCAGCACCTGTACGCCCTTAATGTCGATTCCATTCAACCCTTTTTCCGCTACAAGACAGCTGGTGATGGCTTGTTCGTTAATGGCTTGTTGGGGAAGGAGTCTGAGGTCAAATTCGTAAATCATGTTCGGATCGGTTTGATTCGAAGTTAAGCAAACAAGAGTCGGAAGGCTTCCTCCACTTTGCCGACGGGATGGATGTCCATGTTGAAGCGCTTCAAGTCAAGCGATGTTGTCGGCATTTTTGGGATGATCACCCGTTGGAATCCAAGTTTCTGGGCTTCCAACAACCGTTGTTCAATGCGATTAACCGGTCTGATTTCACCCGAGAGGCCTACTTCTCCGGCCAGACAAACCCCCTTGTCGATGACAATGTCGAGTGAGGACGATAATATGGAGCAAAGGACAGAAAGGTCAATGGCAGTGTCATTGACCTTGATGCCGCCGGCTATGTTCAGGAAAACGTCTTTTTGAGCCAGTTTGAAG
Organism: uncultured Bacteroidales bacterium; assembly: GCA_964438045.1. Lineage (GTDB taxonomy): Bacteria > Bacteroidota > Bacteroidia > Bacteroidales > UBA1402 > UBA8389. The sequence continues at coordinate 7,858 of CAYTIY010000044.1, forward strand.
CCTGCTCTTTTTTCCAATACGGCTAGCAACATGTTCAAACGCCGCAGGTCAAATCCTGTTGCTGATCGCTGCGGTGTACCGTAAGCAGCTGTGCTGACCAGGGCCTGCACTTCAATCAGAAAGGGGCGGATGCCTTCTATGGCAGCCGCGATGGAAACTCCGCTCAATCCGGTGTGATGCTGGGAAAGCAGGAGTTCGGAAGGGTTCAGGACTTCTCTAAGGCCATCCTGCAGCATTTCATAGATGCCGATCTCAGCTGTACTTCCGAACCGGTTCTTGATGGAGCGAAGGATGCGGTATAGGTATTGTTGGTCGCCTTCGAACAAAAGTACGGTGTCGACAATGTGCTCCAGTACCTTGGGACCTGCCAGGTTTCCCTCCTTGTTGATGTGTCCGATCAGGATCACCGGTGTGCCGCTTTCCTTGGCAAATCGCAACAGTCCGGCTGCTGATTCACGAACCTGAGTCACACTGCCCGGAGAAGATTCGGCCAGTTCGGTTGCCACAGTCTGGATGGAGTCGACAATGAGCAGGTCGGGCTTGAGATTGGTTGCGTGCACGAATATTTCTTCGAGCGAGGTTTCGCTGACAAACCAGGCTTGCTGGTTTTGTCCGCTTATGCGCTCTGCCCTGAGTTTGAGCTGTTGTACACTTTCTTCTCCCGAAACATAAAGTACCTTGTGTCGATTCATGCGCAAAACGGTTTGCAAAACAAGGGTCGACTTTCCAATGCCTGGTTCACCCCCAATCAGGATGAGTGACCCTGGAACGATGCCTCCCCCCAGCACCCGGTCCAATTCGACGCCACCTGTGCTGAGGCGTGGTTGTTCAGACAACTCCACGTTTGAAAGCAGCACTGGCTTCGATTTAGGGGCATGAAACCCGGATATGGTAGGCCGGTTGGGAGTATCTGTGCGGATGATTTCTTCGTGGTAGGTATTCCATTCTCCGCAGGATGGGCATTTGCCTATCCATTTTGGGGATTCTGCTCCGCAGTTGTTGCAGACATAGACGCTTTTGGCTTTGCCCATAGTTGGTTGGTTCTATGGTTGCAAAGGTATCAATTTACTTTGAACATGGTCTTTCATTGTTCCGGTGTTTGTGGTTTTATGTGGCCTGTTTCTGACATCTCAAAAAGATAGCTAAAAATAACATAAAGCGACATAATATCGCAGAAATAAGATAAAAGCTTGCAATATGACCTATCGTATCGGATATATGTGTATATTTGCGCAAATTTTGAATTTGTTGATGCTATGATAGATGTTGGATTGACTACGTTTATGATTTTGGCAACTAGTCTTGTCATGTTGATGACGCCAGGCTTGGCTTTTTTTTATGGAGGGTTGGGTTGCAAAAAGAATATCCTCAGTGTGATGATGCAGAGTTTTGTCTCAATGGGAATCAGTACTGTGTTGTGGTATTCGTTTGGTTATTCCCTGTGCTTCAGCGGTAATATGCTTGATGGAACCGACTTCTTGGGTGTCATCGGTAATTTGGATAAAGCGTTTTATCACGGTATAACACCTTCAACCTTATATTCTCCCGACAAACCATTTCCTGAATACGTATTTATTGCGTACCAAATGATGTTTGCCATCATTACTCCAGCTTTGATAACGGGTGCGTTTATCAATCGGGTGTCGTTCAAGGCCTACATTTTCTTTCTGATCCTGTGGCAGATTTTTGTCTATTATCCCTTTGTCCACATGGTTTGGGGAGGCGGTATTCTGGCCACATGGGGGGTATTTGATTTTGCCGGTGGTATCACGGTGCATGCCACAGCCGGGTTTGCGGCACTGGCATCGGTGTTTTTTGTCGGGAAACGGCAATCACGCAGCAATCCGAACAACATTCCTTTGGTGGCGGTAGGTACTGCGTTGCTCTGGTTTGGCTGGTACGGATTCAATGCTGGTAGTGAGTTGGCAGTCAATTCGATTACTGTCTCTGCTTTTCTAAATACGGACACGGCCGCTTCTTTTGCGGCTGTGACCTGGTTGTTGATAGAATGGAATACGGGCAACAAGAAGCCAACATTTGTGGGCCTAATGACAGGTGCCGTGGCCGGTTTGGCCACAATAACGCCTGCGGCGGGTTTTGTGGATATTTACTCTTCAGCCATCATTGGTGTCCTGGCGGCTGTAATCTGCTTTATCGCTGTACGGTTCAAGGAGCGCAAAGGCTGGGATGATGCGCTCGATGTGTGGGGTATTCATGGCATGGGTGGTGTCACCGGAACAATCTTACTTGGCTTTTTTGCAAACTCAGCCATCAATCCGGCCATACCGAATGGTTTGTTTTTTGGAGGTGACGCATCGTTGTTGTTTAAGGAAATTGTGGCCTTGGTGTTGGCAATAGCTGTCGGTTTCTTTTTCACCGTGTTTTTGTTCCGTCTGATCAACAAATTCACTCCAGTTCGTGTTTCGGCTACAGAGCAAACGATGGGGCTGGATTTGCTGCTGCACGGAGAAGTGGCCAGGCAAGAATGATGTATCATCCCGTGCTCCGCTAATCTTGGCTAATATGCTAAAAAAGGAGTGGGGGCCTCAGCAAATCTGAGACCCCCACTTCTTTTATTGTTACGGGTGAGTGGAATGATTATTTCTTGTCGTACACCCGGGTTTCTTTCATACCGCCTTCGGGCATATTGGGCATGCTTATGGCAAATTCAACTTCCAGGCTACCTGCATTCAATTTGTAGGTTTCCGAGGTTGTCATGGTTTGGCCCTGCATATCCATTTTAGAGGTAACGGTCAACGTTGTTTTGTCGGCAGACCAAACGGCGGTTGATTTCCGCTGCATGTCCATCATACCTGTATTGATGGATTCTTTGCCATCCAAGGTGTATTTTTCCGAGTTTTTCATTTCCTGATCCTGAAAGGAGGTAACGCTTTCTACAGTCAGTACGTTGTCTTTTTGAACCAATGTCAATTCTTTGGCTGCAAAAGACATCTCTCCAACTTTGCTTTTTGAGGCGTTCAATTTCCAGGAACCGGAAAAGTCGGTTTGGGCCATGGCCAGGCTGGCAACGAGCACAGCAGCAAGAGTAAATACCAATTTTTTCATGTTATTGTTTTTAAAATGGTTAAAGAATGATAGTCTTAATTGACGTCAAAAATAAAACTATTTTCGACTTTCAATCTATTTTTAACGGCAAATGGTGTAAAAGTTTGGATTTCCGCCTAATCGAATGTAGCGGCGAAACGGAAACAGTAACTTGTTCCGGAAAAGTTGAAAATCCTCAATAGTTGCAGTTGATCCTTGATTACGGTTGGCCTCTGATCGGACTTAAAATAAAAATTCGCCGTAGAAACTGATGACCAGTTTGTTACGACGAATTTTATTTAGTTGCGGAGGCAAGACTCGAACTTACGACCTTTGGGTTATGAGCCCAACGAGCTACCACTGCTCCACTCCGCGATCAATTGTGATGCAAAAGTACTGGCTTTTTACGCCATGTGCAAATCTTTCACGAGAATTTACTGAAAAATAACATGTGGATATACTACAGCCATTTTTTTTCGTACATTTGCACATTGTTGTTTCTTTTGTGCATAGATGAATATGTCGAAAACAAGAACCATGTTGATCGAAGTTGCCAGGCAGTTGTTTGCTAAAAACGGCGTGCAGGAAACGACCATGAATGATATTGCTGAGGCATCGGGCAAGGGAAGGCGTACGCTGTATACCTATTTCAGAAACAAAGAAGAAATATACCTGGATTGCATTGAGGCCGAGTTGCAGCTCATTGCTGCTGCTATGCAAGGAGTCATGCGGCTGAACCTCGATCCAGAAGAAAAAATAAGAACATTCATTCGCATACATTTTGATGTGTTCAAAGATACCGTGTTGAGAAACGGCAACTTGAACGGTCAATTCTTTTCCGATATTACCGAAGTGGAGAAGTACCGCCGCAAGCTGGATCAAAAAGAAGCAGTGATGCTGGCGCAGATCATAGCCGAAGGAAAAGCAAAGGGGCTGTTTCAGGTGGATGATGTGAAAAATACAGCAAAGATTCTTCAACTTTCGCTAAAAGGTATGGAGGTTCCCTACATTCGGGAAACAGTGATGCACCGTAAGAATCATATCAATTACATATACGACTTTCTATTTTTTGGATTAAAAGGGCAACGGTCTGCTGTGACTGCTGTGCCTGATGTAAATCCGAGTTACTAATTATAAATACGTATCAACGTGAAATTACTGGAAGGAAAAACAGCCATTATCACAGGTGCTGCCCGTGGTATTGGTAAGGCAATTGCCAAAAAGTTTGCTGAAGAAGGTGCCAACATTGCTTTTACAGATCTGGCCATCGACGATAATGCAAAAGCAACCGAAGCGGAAATAGCCGCTATGGGTGTGAAAGTAAAAGGCTTTGCCTCCAACGCAGCCAGCTTTGATGATACCCACCGTGTAGTGGAAGAGATTGTCAAGGAATTCGGCCGGATTGATATATTGGTAAACAACGCAGGTATCACACGCGATGGGTTGATGATGCGTATGTCCGAACAACAATGGGACATGGTTATCAATATAAACCTAAAGTCGGCATTCAACTTCATTCATGCGGTTACACCCATCATGATGAAACAAAAAGGCGGCAGCATCATCAACATGAGTTCAGTGGTAGGTGTTTCCGGAAACGCCGGTCAAACAAATTACTCCGCTTCCAAAGCCGGCATGATTGGTCTGGCCAAATCGGTTGCAGCCGAAATGGGCTCAAGGGGTATTCGTGCAAATGCTGTGGCTCCTGGCTTCATCATTACCGAAATGACGGGTCAGCTGCCTGAAGAAGTTCGCGCGCAATGGGCTGAAAAAATACCATTGAAACGCGGTGGCACGCCCGAAGATGTAGCCAATGTCTGCGTCTTCCTGGGTTCTGACTTGTCATCGTATGTGTCCGGTCAGGTGATTAATTGCTGCGGTGGTATGAATCGATGACGGTTCTGTACGAAGACAACCATATACTGATTGTCAATAAAGCCTGCGGTGAAATCGTGCAGGTAGACAAGACCGGCGACACCTCGCTGGAAGAGACAATCAAGCAGTGGATTAAGGATAAATACAACAAGCCGGGTAACGTCTTTTTGGGCGTTACCCACCGGCTTGACCGTCCTGTTACCGGGGTGGTGGTGTTTGCAAAGACCAGCAAGGCGCTGGCGCGGCTCAATGAGCAGTTTAAAAACGGTGACATGCACAAGACCTATTTGGCATTGGTCAAACAGGCTCCACCTGCGCTCGAAGGCACCCTGGAGCAGTATTTGTGGAGAAATGAAAAGCAGAACAAGAGCTATGTTTGCGACGCATCCAAACCCGGGGCCAAAAATGCTATCCTGAAATATAAGCTTCTGGGGCATTCCGATACCTATCAATTGCTGGAGGTAAACCTGATGACAGGCCGTCACCACCAAATCCGTTGCCAGTTGGCCGCCATGGGTTGTCCCATAAAGGGTGACCTAAAATATGGCTTTCCCCGTTCAAATCCCAATGGAGGTATATCCTTGCATGCATGGCGGATTCGGTTCGTTCATCCGGTTAGCGGATTGATGATTGATGTGACTGCCCCTCTGCCGGTTGATGATCCGGTCTGGAATCATTTTAAATCTCAATTGGAGGAACACCATCAATGTGCTATCTGAAAAAAATAAGCGATTTGAAATAATTTCCCTAGAAAAATATGTTTATTCGAAAAAATGTTTTATCTTTGCATCTGTAAACAGACACGAGATTCATGGAAGATATTTGCGTCATTAAAGAAATTTATCGGATGCTCTACCAGTTCGAGAAGGACTTTCAAGAAGCCCATCAGGTGAGTATCAACGATGCCATGGTGTTGTGTTGCCTTAAAAATGGGGAGGAGAAATCGGCCGGAGAGATTTGTGAATTTGTCGGCCTGTCGAACTCAAGGGTTTCGAAAGTGTTGTGTTCTGTAGAGGAGCACGGTTACATCGCCCGCCGTCTTGGTTCGATTGACAGGAGGCAGATGTTTTTCTCCCTGACAGAAAAGGGTAAGCAGAAAATAACCGAGATGATGGGTAAAAAGTTGCATTTCTCGGATTTATTGAAGAGCATTTCCAGGCAGTGCACCAACTGATTTTTTTTGCCTAAATACTTTCTAGTGGAAAATAGTATAACATTAAAAAACACTCAATCCTCGAAACTATGAATACAACCTTTTTATCAAAAAGAAAACGAGGGTTTCTGGTTATTCTGCTGGGAATCTTTTTACTGCCTTCCTGCAGTGCTCAGAAATCAGACACCCCGACCGATGTAAATAATAGTACAACAACTAATACAACACGTAAAATGGGAACAATTCATTTGACAAAAGCGGAGTTTATGCAAAAAGTGGTCAATTACGAGGCCAATCCGAACGAATGGAAATACCTTGGAGACAAACCTTGTCTGATAGACTTCTACGCCGATTGGTGCGGGCCTTGCAAGGCGGTGGCTCCTATCCTGGAAGAACTGGCCAAGGAGTACGACGGCAAGATTGTAATCTATAAGATTGATACTGATAAGGAGCAGGAGCTGGCCGGGACATTTGGTATCCGTAGCATACCCAGTCTGCTTTTTGTACCGATGACAGGCAAGCCGCAGATGGCTCAGGGTGCAATGCCCAAGGACCAACTGAAAAAAGCCATTGACGAAATCTTGTTGGCCAAGTAAAAACGGCGTTCAACTTCGTTTGACATTTCATGAAAGGGGCGGCATCGTGGACATCCAACGATGCCGCTTTTTTTGTACCTTTGGGGCAAACAAGACACACGTGGACCCTATCGTACTCACGCGGCTGCATCAATTGTTCGTTGAATGGTGCGGCCTTCCCCCAGAACAAGTGACTCAACTACCGCCAAGCGGTTCCTACCGATGTTACTGGCGCATGCAGGCTGGAAACCGGACAGCCCTTGGGGCCTATAATGCCGACCTGCGTGAAAACGACGCCTTTCTTTCGTTCACCCGCAGTTTTCTTAAAGCCAGCTTGCCTGTTCCAGCTGTTTTTGCCGAACTGCCTGAGGAAGGACTGTATCTGTTGGAAGACCTGGGTTCATGCATGTTGTTCGATCGTGTGCACGGTAAATCATTCGATGATTCACTGGAGCGGCTATATGAGACCAGTCTTGAGCAACTTGTCGACCTGCAACTCAAGGGAAAGGACTGCGTCGACTTCAGCAAGTGCTACCCACGTGCCGCTTTCGATCGGAATTCCATGATGTGGGATTTGAATTACTTCAAATATTATTTTCTCAAATTGGTCAGGATCCCATTTGATGAACAGGCGCTGGAAGATGATTTCTGCCGTTTTACCGACTATCTCTTGCAGGAACGGAGTGACTATTTTCTGTTCAGGGATTTTCAATCGGCTAACATCATGATCAAGGATGAAAAGCCTTATTTTATTGATTACCAGGGAGGAAGAAGGGGCGCTTTGCAGTACGACCCGGCTAGTCTGCTGTTTGATGCGAAGGCCCGTCTGCCCAGGGAAGCCCGCATGCGTCTGATGGACCATTACCTCGACGCATTGGCCGAGAAGAAGCCGGTTTTCCGCACGGAATTCATGCATTTCTACGAAGGGTTTGTGTTGATTCGCCTCATGCAGGCCATGGGAGCCTTTGGCTTTAGAGGTGTAGTTGAAAAGAAACCCGGCTTTATGGAAAGTATTCCTCCGGCGTTGTCCTTGTTTTCCGATGTGTTGGACGCTTGGTCGCTGCCCGTTGACATACCCGAACTGAAAGCCTGCTTCCACCGCATGCTGACGTCCAATTACCTGAAGGAGCTGCTCAATGGCTTATCGGTAGAACCTTCCCGCTCATGAAAGGAGTTCTTTTTGCTGCCGGATTGGGAACTCGTCTGTATCCCCTGACAAAGGACATACCCAAGGCATTGATATCGGTGGCCGGGTACACCATGCTCGACCATACCCTGCGAAGATTCGAAGCCGCCGGCATCAACGAGGTGGTGGTCAATGTCCATGCATTTGCGGATAAAGTGGAAAATGAACTCGCCGCATGGTCCCTTGAACACCCGAATATGATCCTTCGGATTTCTGATGAACGGTCGTTGTTGTTGGAAACAGGAGGTGGATTGAAAAACATGCAACCCTGGTTGAAAGGAGAGCCCTTTCTGGTTCACAATGTGGATGTGTTGGCCGATATAAACCTGTCGTCGCTGGTTGATGCCGATAAACGGTTTGCCTCAGATCTATCAGCAACCGATCACCTGGCCACCTTGGCTGTTCGGAAAACGGAAAGCGACCGCTACTTCCTGTTTAACGACCAGGGGTTGTTATGCGGATGGGAAAACGTCAAGACTGGAGAGAAAAAACTGTCCAGGCCGCAAGAGACCTCATTGCACCGCTATGGCTTTACCGGCATCCACGTCATTCACCCTGAACTGTTCGATTTGATGTCGGAAACTGGTGTTTTCTCCATCACCGATGTGTACCTGAGACTGGCTGCACACCATACCATCCGCCTGTTTGATGTGACCGAAAAGGCTTGGTTCGACATTGGTACACCCGAACAACTACAGGCGGCCGAAGCCAATTGGAAGACCCACTAAAAAAGGGAAAGCACCAACCGATACCCTCCCTTTTTGTATTCAATAAATAGGTACTGCCACCCTTATTTAATCCCGCTCTTCACGAAGAATTTCTTAAAGAACAGCACCTGGAAATCAATCGAATTATTCCAGTAGTTGCCGTCGTGCACACCGGGGCGCACCAGGTAATCGTGGTTGATGTTGTTGGCCAGCAACTTGGTGTGTAGGTTGTTGTTTACCTCAAAGAAAAAATCCCGGTAACCGCAGTCGATAATCAGGGCCAGGTCGCCGTTTTTAATCTTATCAACCTGGTTGATCACCGTATAATTATCCCAGCGTGCCTGATTCTGGCTCAGTTCACCCAGTTGATCTTTCATGTTCCAGTTGTTGGGGAAGGGGCGAATATCAACCCCGCCGCTGGTGCTGCCAGCAGCTCCATACACGTCCTTGTGGCGGAATGACAACCAAAGAGCGCCATGACCGCCCATACTCAGGCCCGTGATGGCTCTGGCTTTCCGTTCGGCAATGGTGGGGTACTGACCATCCACCCATGTGACGAGTTCTTTGGAAACAAAGGTTTCAAATCGGACGGTGGAATCCAGTGGGCTGTCCCAATACCAGCTATTCTTACCATCCGGGCAAACAAAGATAACGCCGTTCTTGTCGGCCATCTCGGGAAGTTCGGGCTTGATCTGGATCCAGCTGTTTGCATTACCGCTATGACCGTGCAACAGGTAGACCACGGGGCATCGGTTGGTTGCTGAGGCGTTATCGGGCACGATGACCACGACTGGCAGGTCGATATTCATGTTGGAACTGTGGACGGTCTTTCGTTCCACCTTGGCGGCTGAAAGGGTCAGTGCCGACAGGCAGCATAGAAAAAGAAGGGTGAGGTGTTTCATGGCGTAAAGGTTTAGATGGTGCAAAGGTACACCATCTTCTGTTTTCACCAAGAAATCCGTACTTTTGTGCCTCAAAAAATACATGCGGATGAATCCGAACGTGGAAGCCATGACGCCTTTTATTGTTATGGATGTGTTGGAACGGGCCAATGAGTTACAGGCTCATGGTATTGATGTGGTCCATTTAGAAGTGGGAGAACCGGATTTCGATATTCCGTGCTGTGTGGCACAAGCCGCACAAACTGCTTATCAGTCTGGGAAGACGCATTACACCCACTCCTTGGGTAGCCCGGAATTGCGCAGTGAGATTGCGCGTTTTTACAACGATGAATATGGGGTTGTCGTTGATCCAGAATGCATTGTCGTAACGTCCGGCTCTTCACCAGCCATTCTTATGACACTCCTTGCACTGTGCGAGCCGGGAAGTGAGGTGATTCTTTCCAATCCCGGATACGCCTGTTACAGTAATTTTGTGCTGGCTGTCAATGCGAGACCTGTTGCTATTGAGTTGAAACAGGAGCATCGTTTCCAATACGATATGGAAGCCATCAATGCTGCCATTACCGATAAGACCAGGGCTATTTTTGTCAATTCACCCATGAACCCCACGGGGGGATTGGTGGACGACGCCGTTTTTGAAGAGCTGTCGCAATTGGGCATACCCATTATTTCCGACGAAATCTATCACGGGTTGGTATACGAAGGAAAGGCGCGCAGCATACTTGAATTTACTCAAAACGCGTTTGTGCTGAACGGTTTTTCCAAACGGTTTGCCATGACGGGGATGAGGCTGGGTTACCTGATTGCTCCTAAATGGTGCATGCGGGCCTTACAGACCATTCAGCAGAACTTGTTCATTTGCGCCCCCAGTACGGCGCAGGAAGCAGGGATTGCCGCCCTTAAATATGCTGATGACGATGTTCAACGCATGCGGTACACGTATAAGGAGCGCCGTGATTATATGGTAGATCGTTTATTGAAGATGGGTTTTGGCATCCCGGCCACCCCGCAGGGCGCGTTTTATGTGTTTTGCGATGCGACGCGCTTCACACACGACTCCTATGCTTTTGCCTTCGATGTGCTGGAAAACGCCAACGTCGGTATCACACCCGGAGTCGATTTCGGTACGGCGGGTGAAGCGTACGTGCGTTTGTCGTACGCGAATTCCCTGGAGCGCATCAAAGAGGGCTTGGACAGACTGGAAGCCTATCTCACCTCAAAAGACACAGTGAAATGATGTTGGTTTGTTTTTGCTTGATAATCAAACGAATTTACCACATAGAGGCGATGATTGATCAAAAAAACGGCGTAAAAACTTATATTTCGTAAGGAATTAGCAGAAAAATACATGAATTTATTTTTTATTTTGAAAAAATCCGTATCTTTGTCGCATAATTAACAGCCGAACTATATGTCGAGCATCATTCTATCCAGCATTATTCTAAATGGTATTATTCTGCTAAAGATGAATACCAGGTAGTAAGAGTGTGTGGATGGATAACATAATAAGCCCTTTTTGCTACCTTGCAAGAAGGGCTTTTTTTTACCGACACCTGAGAATGATAATGAACAACAATTAACGCAAACAATATGTCCGACAAAATTTTCATTTTCGACACCACCCTCAGGGATGGAGAACAGGTTCCCGGATGCCAGTTGAATACCTTGGAGAAAATTCAGGTGGCAAAGGCACTGGAGAACCTTGGGGTGGACGTGATTGAAGCAGGTTTCCCAATCTCCAGCCCAGGTGATTTCAATTCGGTGGTGGAAATCAGCAAGGCTGTGACCTGGCCGGTGATCTGCGCCTTGACCCGATCGGTACAGAAAGACATTGAGGTGGCTGCCGAGGCGCTGAAATATGCCAAACGCGGTCGCATCCATACCGGTATCGGGACATCCGACTACCACATCAAGTACAAATTCAATTCCAATCAGGACGATATACTCGAACGTGCCATCGCTTGCGTGAAGTACGCCAAAAAGTATGTGGAAGACGTGGAATTCTACGCTGAAGACGCCGGCCGTACCGACAACGTATACCTGGCCAAGGTGGTGGAAGCCGTCATCAAGGCCGGTGCCACCGTGGTCAACATACCAGATACCACCGGGTATTGCTTACCCAATGTGTACGGCGAGAAAATCAAATTCTTGATGGAAAACGTAAATGGTATCCATAAAGCCATTCTTTCCACGCATTGCCACAACGACCTGGGCATGGCAACGGCCAACACCATGGCCGGTATTTTGAACGGTGCCCGCCAGGTGGAAGTAACCATCAACGGTATCGGTGAACGGGCCGGCAACACATCGCTCGAGGAAGTTGCCATGATTTTGAAGTGCCACAAGGATTTGCCCTTTGACACCAACATAAATACACAGTTTATTATTCCCACCAGCCGCATGGTGTCCAGTTTGATGAACATGCCCGTGCAACCCAACAAGGCCATCGTAGGTCGCAATGCCTTTGCACACTCGTCCGGCATTCACCAGGACGGGGTGTTGAAGAACCGCGAAAGCTACGAGATCATGGATCCCAAGGAAGTGGGTTTGGACGAAAACGCCATCATCCTGACGGCCAGAAGTGGACGCGCTGCGTTGAAGCACCGCTTGCAGGTGTTGGGCGTTGATATTGATGGCGATCGCTTGCAGGAAGTGTATCAGGAATTTCTTAAATTAGCCGATCGCAAGAAGGATATCAACGACGACGACATCATGTTGCTCGT
>CAYTIY010000045.1:0-19076 GCA_964438045.1 uncultured Bacteroidales bacterium
GTTCTTGTACAAAGACGGCAACCATGCCGGATGGAAAGACGCTACTACCCAGTACGGGCGGTGTGGTGGCATCTGTTTTGCAGAAAGTCAGTTTGTTGTTGTTCATAAACGCGTTGTTGCCTATTGTAGTCACCGTCGATGGCAATTCAACCGTACCTATAATATTACAACCCTCAAACGCACTCATGCCAATAGAAAGCAGGTTGGAAGGGAAAGTTACTTTGGTGAGCGCCGAATAGCTGAACGCATAATCATTAATGTTTATCAAACTCGTACAAGTGGATAAGTCAACAGTCTTTAACACGTAACAAGATTGGAATGCTCTATCACCAATGGTTTTAAGACTACTCGGAAATGTGATTGATTCAATTTTGGATCCGTAGAAGCTATTTCCATTAATGGTGGTTAATTTCGAAGCAGTCGATAGATTGATGGAGGTCAACTTGTTGCAAGAAGAGAAGGCACTATTGTCAATGGTGGTCACGTTTGGTGGCAATTTTACAGCCAATAGGTTACTGCAATTTGAGAAGCAACTGTTTGGTATAACGGTCAATGCTGTGCTTGAAAGATTGACAGAATCAAGATTCTGACAGTTGGCGAAAACTTGATCCCCTAAGATTTCCAACGTACCAGGGAGTGAAATCTTTTTTAGTGAGGTGCTATAAAACGCACCGTTTTCTATTGATTGCAAAGCCGTATAGATTTCCAAGTGCGCATCCTTTAGGTTGCTACAGTTTGTAAAAGCAACGCCACGAATGTATAGCGTGTTTAACGGTAGGTAGATTTCTGTGAGAGTTTTTTTACCGTTGTTCCAATCCTTGCTGAAAGCATTGTAGGGTATCTCATACGTGTTATATATTTGAGTACCCATTTGATTTCCCACAGTGACCTGTCGAATATCCAATACAGATAAGACATCCATGCTGTCTCTCATATAGTAGAAATCGTTTGTGTTGAGGAATCCTGTTAATGTAAGATTGGATACGCCCTTTCTTTGATCCGCTGTTAAAAGATTGGATAATGTACCTGGTGTTTTAACGTTTATACTCAAGTATGGATCTACCCGGAATGTGGCCGTGATTTTTCCTGCGGCTGAAACCGTGGTAAGCGCATACTGGTTGTTGATCACTTTTGAGGTGACGTTGATTCCGTTGTAACTGACCTTGTCCACGAGGTAGCCTTTGGCCGGTTTCAGGCTAAAGACGGCTGCGGACCCACTCTGGATCAACACATCCGTTGTGTCTTTGATCAACGGAGTGTTCAGGTATTCTACCGACCCGTTCTTGCCGGTAATCACCTCCATTTTGTAAAAAGTACCTGGTGTGGCTTTGGGTGAAAAAAGCATGGTTAATTCCGAGGGACCCGAAAGAAGGGGTGAAACATACAATGTGTTGTTCTTTTGGGCTATGCCGGGTTGGTCATTGAAACGGATGCTATCTACCGTGTACCCTGTTGTCGGAAGTACAGATAATACGACGGATGATGCGCTGTCGGCCGTGATGGTGAAGGTTGTATCCTTGTACAGTGCCGTGTTTTGTCTTACTGATCCTTCACCCTTGACGGACACCTGAAGCGTGTATTTCTTCAATCTGAAGGTGACGCCGAACGTCGCACGTTGGCTGCCTGCATTCAGGTAAAAACGGTTGCCTGTGATGGGGGTGCTTTGACCGTTTACCGTGAAGCTGGCAATTTCATAACCGGGATTTGGCAGCACTTTCAGGTCTACTGCGGCTTCATTGTGAAATACGACTTGTCCATTTTTCAACGTGGTGCCGTTGATTGTTGCCGTGCCGTTCGCTCCGATAGAGACCTTCACACCCATCTCTTTGATGGTGGCAAACGACGACCAGTTAGGGGCTGTTGAGTAACTGGCAGCTGATCCGGTTGGAACAAAGAGTTCGCAGGTGGAAAAATTGACTCCGGTAATTGCGTTGTCTTGCAAAACTGGTGTGGCTATTGAATAGACAGCGATTTTCTTCAATTGAGGGCAATTGGGGAAAGCGTAGCTGTTTATTGAGTAAATGGATGTCGGCAAACCAATGAATTGCAACGATGTGCAATTCCCAAAACTGTAGTGGTTTAACGAAAGCGATTTGCAACCAGAGAGATCGATGCTCTTAAGTGATGCGCAGTTGTTAAATGTTTGGTAACCAATTGTGCCTATTGATGGGTTGAAAACAACCGAGGTCAGACCTGTGCAGTTTTCAAAACTGTTGTTGGAAATATACGAAAAACGGCTGCAGGCGCTGAAATCAACCGTATCCAACTGGGTGCAATTGCTGAATGCGTACTCACCCATGTTTGACAAGGTGGATGGGAATACAACAGATCCCAACATCGATGTGCAGTTTTCAAAAGCGCGGTTTCCGATGTAGGCAATCTGGTTGCCAAGTGGACTGTCCGTCATCAACCGACAGCCGGAGAAGGCTTTATCCCCAATGGCTTTGATGCCTGCTGGCGCCTTGAACGACATGAGTTGAGTCTTGCCTTCAAAGGCACTGTTGGGGATGGTATCAATGGTTGAGCCCGATAGGTCGATGGCAGTCAGTTGAGTCATGGATTTGTTCATCACCCTGAAATCCTCGCTGTTCAGTGTTCCGGTAACCACCAGGTTGCTGACATCGGTCAACGCCACACCCTGTTGCGTGATCATGCTGCTCAGCGTCCCTGCCGTTGCCACGTGGGCGGTGACTGAAGTACCCGTTGGACTTAGGATGACGTATTGACTCCAACCAGAGGCATTTTTGTAAGCACTTACCGCCTCTTTGGGTACAATGACAAGGGTGATTGCGCCGCCGAGCGAGTTGGTGAGAGTTGGTGGCACAAGGGCGTCCAGGTGCAATGAAACCAGATTCTGACATTCGGCGAACGCATAACTACCAATGCTGCTGATTGTAGCAGGTAAATAAACGGTGCTGAGCCCATTGCAACTCGAAAAAGCGTTATTCCCTATTCCCCAAAGGTCTTCAGGAAAGACAATCTTCGACAGTTTCGGGTGACCGTTGAAAGCATAGGAAGGAATGTTTTTATGTCCTTCGGTTTCCACAAGATTGACATTTTTGATGTCAAGTTCACTCAAGTTCCTTAGGCTGTCCCGAATAAATGAGAAATCGTAGCTGTTGATGGATCCAGACAGGGTCAGCTTGGTTATTGCATTGCGTTGTTCCTTGAAAAGATACGAGGACAAGGTGCTTGGAGCGGCCACATTGACCGAAACAACCGGGTTGATCTTGAAGCTCGCTGAAAGGGTGGCGTCAGCCAGTGCGTTGTCGAGGGTGAAGCTGTTGTTGACAACGGAAGCCGAACAATCAATGCCGTTGACAAGCAGTTTGTCCAGTAGGTAGTGGTTGTCGGGGGTTATGGTGAATTGGGCTGATTCTCCTGCTTTCACCATGACAGCGGTTGAAGGCAGCAGCGGTGTGTTCTTGTAAACGATCGAACCGTGAAGACCTGTTTCTACGGCGTACTTGTACAGGGTGCCCACCTCGGTTGCGGATGCAAATGTGACAGTCAGGGAAGCGTCGCTGTGTATGGTCGGCGTGTTGAAAATGCTGTCTTGCTGGACAGCGCAGGTCAAACCGTTGTATGTCAGGCTTTCAATAACAGATCCAGCCTCTGGCTTTACGATGATGTCGGCCGAAGTGGCACTGTCAAGATCCAGGATGTACGGTGTTTGAAGCGTCTGGCCTTTGTATATCAAGGCACCGTTGCCTGACGATTGCACGTTCAGGTGGAATTGTTTCAGTTTAAAACTGACCTGGATGGTAGTGCCAACGATGCCTGCCGGCAATTGGTACGTGTTGTTGGTCAACTGAACGACATTGCCATTCACCACGAACTGATCCACGTCATACCCGGATTCCGGAATGGCCTCAAAAGAAATCGCCTTCTGCTGATGATTTAAAATGATACCATTTCTCAAATAAATACCATCAGCTTTAACCAACCCATGTTCTCCAATGGTTGGAAGTACACCGATGCCAAGGATGGTTTCAAAATACCAGTTTGGCGCATTGAAATAGGTTTCCTCAGCACCAATAGGTACATACAGCGTACACGTGCTCAGCGGTATGTCTCCAAAAGAGGTGGTTGAGGTGCTTGGTGCATTGGTTGAAAGCATGGTGAAACTCTCCAAGGCTGAGCAACCTCTGAATACGTTGCCTATATAAGTTATTGAGGGTGGCAAGGTTATTCGTTTTAACGCACTGCAATAAGAAAAAATATCTCCATCACTCAAACTCGACAGGTTGGTGCACTTGGAAAGATCCATTTCGACCAACGCACTGCAATAAGAAAAAATACCCCATTGCAGGTAGTTCAACGAGCTTGGCAACAAAACGGAGGTCAACTGGTTGCAATAGCCAAAAGCGTAATTTCCAATCGTGGTCAGTTTTGTGCAGGCTGACAGATCCACCTGTTTCAACGTGTAACAATTGTAGAAGGCGCCAGAACCTAAATATGAAAATTTTTCTGAGAAGATAATGGAAACGTTCAACGCACCACATCCACTGAAGGAATTATCACCAATCGTATCGATGTTGGCGGTAAAATTGAACGTTGTCAGTTGGTAGCAATTATTGAACGCCATATTCCCAATCTTGTGGATGCTGCCCGGGCCCTTGAAGAACTTTAGTTGTTGCCTGTCTTTAAACGTTTCATCGGGAATGATATCGGCATTGGTTCCTGAAAGATCGACATCCGTAAGGTTGATCATGGTTTTCCCCAATGTGTTGAAATCGCGGCTGT
This sequence comes from uncultured Bacteroidales bacterium, assembly GCA_964438045.1. GTDB lineage: Bacteria > Bacteroidota > Bacteroidia > Bacteroidales > UBA1402 > UBA8389. Next base: position 4,747 of record CAYTIY010000045.1, read on the forward strand.
TGATCTTTCCGGTCACGATGACACGAGTGATCTTTGTCAAATCGTAGCCCTGTCCCTTCAAAACCGTTGACAACGTTCCTGCTGTTGTCAGATTTACTGATGCAAACGTCGAATCGGTAATTTCGGCCATGCTACTTCCTGTTGTCAACACAAAAGCAACCAATAAGATCAAGGCGGAAAATGGATTTCTTTTCATGGGATTAGTGAATATGCTGTCAACTTGTTAATAACCAAAAATAACCTCAAATATACGCATACGATTCAAAAAAATAGAAGTTTTGAATTATAATCATATAATTACAGTAGTGGTATTTATTAATTAATATAAAGCATTTACTAATACATCGGCTGATTCAATAAGAGGGAAGTTCAGCGACGTGTATTAGTTGGAAGGCGCCCCTTTTTTCTTGTATTGCGAGGGGGTGACACCGTAGTGTTCCAGAAAGCACTTGGAGAAGTAACTGGTAGTACCGAAGCCCACATCTCCGGCCACTTCGGAAACACGGTAACCCTTTTCGAGGAGTTGGGTGGCATGCTTGAGCCGCACCGAACGTATGAAATCGGAGGGAGTCATACCCACGGCGGCCGACAGTTTGCGGTAGAGATTGGAACGATCCATGGCCATGTCCTTGCTCAGTTGTTCCACCGAATAGGAAGGGTTGTCTAGGTTCTTCTCAATGAAGCCAAGTGCCTTCTGGAGCATGGCATCTTCAGAACTGATCACGGTTGGATTGTTGACGATAATGTCGGGTAGCGTCTTTGTTTTCAGTGAATGAGTTGCGGCTATGTTTGCCGTGGCCTGTCGTTTCCGGTAGGTTGAAACAACAAGCCAGCCTCCTGCCATCAGTAGAACCACATATGTCGCGATGGCCAGCGAGGTGCCAAAAATAGAGGGTTTGACAATCAGAGTCAGTTTGGCGGCCGGGGTATTCCATACACGTGGGTTGTTCGATGTATGGACGGTGAGGTGGTAGGTGCCGGGATTAAGGTCAGCATAATGGATACGGCATATGCCATTGGTGGGATGTTGCACGTGCCATTCTTTTTCACGCCCTTCCAGCCGGTACCGGAAAAAAGGCTGGTCCGGGTGGATGTAGTTCAGGGCTGAACAGTCAAGGGTGATGTCCTGTTGGTCGTGGTTGAGCGTGAGTTCCGAAGTAAAGGAAATGGCTTGCGGCAGTACCGTGTTTCCGTCGTAGGCAACTCCTGTCTTGATTTCGACGCCGGCCACAGACAGTTTAGTGAACAACGGCCTGACGTCTGCGTTTTTTTCGCGGGCATCCCGCTTGATGGCCAACGTGTTGAATCCATCCGGATGGCCGTAAAAGACCCGATTTCCGCCTGTGATGAATATGGCGCGGGGGGTGAACTCGCTTTCCGAAACGCCTTGGTTGTTGTCGAACGTGTTGAAGTAGAACGACTCGGATTCGTCAGAATCAATGCAGTTCACGCAGGAGATGCCGTTTGACGTGGTCACCCAGATATAACCGGATGCTTCTTCGGCAATACCCTTTACCGTGTTGCCGGTAAGGCCGTCTTCCCGGTGGAAAATGCGTGAGGTCTTTCGTTGAGGATTGTACATATTCAACCCATCTTGCGTTCCAAACCAGATACGGCCGTGGCTGTCGGCAAACAGGCAATTATATTGCTGATTTGGATGGACGAAAAAGGGGTGCTCACCGGAAGCAGGAAAACGGATTTCCCGGGAGTGTGTGTCATACAGGAACAGTCCTTTTGCTGACAACCCCAGCAAGGCGTTTTTGCCGAAAGGAATCAGCTGAACAACGGCACCCAACCGGGCTTTTTCGACCGTTTCAATGCGTTGAAAATTTCCTGTGTTTGGGTCAAATAAGCCAAAGCCTTGGTCGGTGCAGAGGAAGTAACGGCCTGCAGGGTCTTCAAGCAGGTAGAGGCAGGCAAACGAAAACGGATGGTGGCGTATCTGTCGGCGATTGATTGCGTACAGCCCATCGCGCTCGGTACAAAGCCAGATCCACTGACGGTCGTCCTTGAACAAGGCGTTGCACCGAGTGGCAGGAATGCCGGGAAAACGTCGCAGGTTGCTGTTCCCGACCGACTGCTCGAACAAGCCTGTATGAGTTCCAACCAGCATGGAACCATCCTGCTCTGCAAAGCCTGTTGTCGTAGGTCTTGCCTCAATGTCGGCAGGAAAGTCACGTTGTTCCACGCGGTTGAACAACGCGTTGTCGGGGTGGTAGTACAGCAATCCCCTATTGAAGGTTCCCACCCACAATCCACCTTGTTTATCGGTGTATTGGGCGCTGATTTCGGTTTCAATGGTGGTTCCGTCTACTAGTTTCAAGGGGGATACTAACCGCTTGTGCATTGTCAGGTGATCGATTTTCCACAAACCTACGTAGGAACTCATCCAGCAGTCGCCCCTGGAGTCGATGGTGAGCGTGTTCAAGCAATAATCCGTTTTCATTAGGGTTTCCCAGGTACGCGTCTTGATGTTGAAACGGTTCAGTAAACCCATGTGGCGACTGTTTCGAACTTGGTACAGGTACTGCTTGTAGGGCACCACCATCAGGGTATTGGTGTACGGATTCGTTTGATTCGGAAATGGGGTAAAGCGGTCGCATTCCTTGCCATCGTTCACGTTCAGGCATATGATCCAACCGGATCGATAAAACAGGTATACGTAGTTGTTATGCTCGGCCACATCATACAAGGCATCAGGCTGGCCCGTTTTCCGTGAGGTACCTGCAGTCAGTGTTCGAAAGGCAGTCGTCCCGGCTTTCCGGTACAATAGGTGGTCGCTTTGAGTGAGCAGCCACATGCCTCGTTGGGTGTCGATAAAAAAGTCGGACACCGGATTGTTGATGCCCTGCTTTTTCCAATAGGCGTCCAAGTCGGGTATAAAAGCCTCGGTGCGGGTGTCAAACAAGTACAGCTTGCGGGTGTTCTTGATCCACAAATGGCCCTCGTTGTCGGAATAAACGTGGTGGTATCCGGTATAACCTTCCAACCGATAGGCTTTCCGCTCGTCGTAATGTATATAATGGAAGTTGGCGCCATCGTAGAGGTGAACCAACCCTTCCGTAATCACGACCATACGACCGTCGGGCAGTTGGCTCAGGCTGCGGACGCCTTTGTCGGAAAGCCCGTTCAATCCTTTGATGGCTGAAAATGTAAATGCTTCATCGGCCTGCAATAATTGGCAGGCTGACAGGCCAAGGAAAACGATGAACGTTCGAAGGGTTGAAAGCAGGATCGTGTTTTTCGGGGTCATCTGGATTCAAATTCCGTGGGGGCAAATGTATGTAAAAATAGGCAGTTGGCGGTACTGTTTTGCCCGGAATGGAGTCGGATAGGGGCGCTTGCAACAAAAATGGCATTTTTTGCATCACTGTTACCCTACAAAATGCTAAAAACAGAATACATTTGCGTTCAATCGTTTACAGCAATAAGCGCAAAAGACGACCTTACATTTAACTACAACTAACATGAAAAAAATCAGTTTGCTGCTGGCGGTGCTGTTGTCGGGATTGACAACGCTGACCGCTCAGACATTCCGTAAAACCGAGCATGGCATACGGACTGAAATTGGGGGCACCGGTTACGACCTTCAATTTTACGGCCCATCGATTGTTCGGGTTGTGAAAGTTCCCCAAGGGACGAATTTAAACAAGGAAAGCCTATCGGTGGTTAAAAAACCGACATCAACCCCATTCTCTGTGGCTCAGAAAGGGCAGGAGCTTACCCTGAAGGCGTCAAACCTGACAGTGGTGCTCAACCTTCAAACCGGAAAACTGGCGTTCTTCTCACCCAAAACGGGACAGTTGATCGGCGAAAAAGAAAACGGTATGAAATTTACCCCGTTCAACGATGCGGGTACTCCCACCTACAACGCAATCCAATCGTTTCAATTGGACAAGGATGAGGCTATCTACGGTCTGGGACAACAACAGCAGGGAAAGATGGTACAGCGTAACATCCGCTTGCGCATGGTCCAGGGCAATACCGACGATTATGTTCCCTTCTTCCTGTCTGCGAAAGGTTATGGATTGTACTGGGATAATTATTCACCTACCACGTTTTCCGACAAACCAGATGAAACGTCTTTTAATTCTGAGGTGGCCGATTGCGTGGACTATTACGTGATGAACGGGGGCAATGCCGACGGTGTCATCGGTTTGATGCGCGACCTGACCGGTCAGGCACCCATGATGCCGTTGTGGACCTATGGCTTCTGGCAGAGTCGCGAACGTTACAAATCGCAGAACGAATTGCTGGAAGTGGTACGGAAATACCGCGAACTGGGCGTACCGCTCGATGGTATCATACAAGACTGGCAGTACTGGGGGAACAACTACCTATGGAACGCCATGGAGTTCCTGAATACTGAATTCCCCAACGGCAAACGGATGATTGACGACGTACACAAGATGAACGCCCACATCATCATTTCCATCTGGTCGTCATTTGGCCCCATGACGCAGCAATACCGCGAGATGGATAAAAAAGGCATGTTGTTGGATATGGGTACTTGGCCTCAATCCGGTCTGGAAGCCTGGCCACCCAACAGAACCTACCCTTCCGGCGTAAAACCTTACGACCCTTATCATCCGGAAGCCAGGGATATTTACTGGAAATACCTGAACAAAGGCTTGTTTTCACAGGGTATTGACGGTTGGTGGATGGATTCTACCGAACCCGACCACCTGGATGCCAAGGATTCGGATTTCAACCTGAAGACGTATCTGGGTTCATTAAGGAAAGTGCGCAATGCCTACCCCTTGATGGCCGTAGGCGGAGTCGCTGAACACCAACGTGAGGTATCCTCCGAAAAGCGGGTGTTTATCCTGACCCGATCGGCCTTCGCCGGACAGCAACGCTACGGAGCCAATACCTGGTCGGGTGATGTTACCTCGTCGTGGGAAGCGCTGCGCAACCAGATTTCAGCCGGACTGAATTTTTCCCTCTGCGCCATTCCTCACTGGAACAGCGATATCGGTGGTTTCTTCTTAAGCAAGTATCCAAAAAAGCTGGAAGATCCTGAGTACAGGGAATTGTATGCCCGGTGGATCCAGTTCGGGACCTTTTGTCCTATGATGCGTTCCCACGGTGCCGATGCTCCCCGCGAGATTTACCACTTCGGCAAGAAGGGTTCACCCGTCTACAATGCAATTGAAAAATACATCAACCTAAGATACCTGTTGCTGCCCTATATCTATTCCACCTCGTGGGACGTGACGGCCAACAATTCCAGCATGATGCGCGCCCTGGTAATGGACTTTGCCGACGATAAGGAGGCACTGGACATCAACGATGAGTATATGTTCGGAAAGGCGATTCTTGTTAATCCCGTGACTTCGGCCATGTATGTAACCAAAGCCAACGGCGGCAATGTGGAAGACTTCAGCCAGGTCAAAACAAAGAGCGTGTACCTACCCAAAGGTACCAAATGGATTGATTTCTGGACGGGTGAAACGCTCCAGGGTGGCATTAAGGTTGACAAGGCTACGCCCATCGACATCATGCCCCTATTCGTGAAAGCCGGTTCCATCCTTCCCGTTGGTCCTAAGGTGCAGTATGCCACTGAAAAGAAGTGGGACAACCTGGAGATTCGTGTATATCCCGGTGCTGACGGTACGTTTACCTTGTACGAAGATGAAAACGACAACTACAACTACGAGAAAGGTCAGTATTCCACCATCGTCTTCCATTGGAATGACAAGAAGCGGGAACTCACCATCGATGCCCGCAAGGGTTCATTCCCCGGCATGTTGTCCCAACGCACCTTCAACGTTGTCGTTGTGGGTAAGGATAAGGGTGTTGGCATGGAAGCAGGTGGTTCGGTTGACAAACGCGTGGTGTACAATGGAAAAAAGGTTGCCATAAAGTAATAATGCAACGTATTTATTGATTAAACCCCGGTTGTCGAACGATGACCGGGTTTTTTTTTGTCGATTTCTTTTTAAAAAATAGATTAAGACGTTGGTTGGGTGAACCAAAATTATGAGTATATTGTTCTAAAATTAGCAGAAAGCTATACCTGGATTGTAACAACAGCCATGAAAATCGTATCAACCTCCCTTCTCTCTTTATTGCTGTTGCTCTTTTGTGCATGCAGTGAGGAGGTTGAGTATGTGGTTAATTCTACATCGGTACATCTTTATCCTACGGGAACAATGGCACTGGTGGTTGCACCGACCGATGGGGGTTGGGTTTTCACCTCGGCCAACAACAATATTGCCTCTGTTTCAACATCGGGCATTATCACCGGAAATCACAGCGGGATAACCACGGTAACAGCCTATAATACCAATGGGGGTTTTGCCACTCAGGTTGAGGTTACCGTAACTGCGGTCAATACGCTGTATCGTGAGCCGTGTACAGATTTTTATGTAGGTGATTCTACCGTCAAAGCATATGAAAACAGACGATTGGTATCGTCCGGTGAATTGTTGAATGGAATTTCATATTTGTTATTTAAACCAGATAATTATAGTCACGAGGGTGTCATGTATCTGTTCAATGAAAACAGCTTGTATTTTATGTCGGAGGTAATCGTTTTCGATTGGTGCAAGGACAAGCTGAATGCACACTTGAACGATCGTTATATGGTTTCACACACATACTCGAACGAGTTGACGTCTTATTTAAGTCCGGACAGTTCAACACTTGTGTACAGAAGATACATATCCGATATGTACATGAACATTTACCTTCCGATTAATTACAACGGCCCCGTCTACACCTATTCCTGGTCAATATTTTAATTCATCACCCGGTTCTTGTTTATAAAGTGGTTGCAATTATTTTTTATTATTACATTTGAAACGTATTTTATTCGCCTTAATAAATAGGCAGTTAATTAAAAACAATTGGTTTATTCCAACCACTCTGCCATGAAGCCACTTCGCCACCTGCTTCTTTTCGCCTGCCTGCTGGGCGGGGTTGCTCCCCTGTTTGCCGTGGCCAAACCCTCCCAGGAGGAAAAAGTGTACCTGCATTTTGACAACACGGCCTACTTCATGGGTGAGACCATCTGGTTCAAGGCCTACGTGGTGCAGGCGGGGCGCAATGGTTTGAGCCCGCTCAGTAAGACGTTGTACGTAGATCTGATCACCCCCGAGGGGTTGGTGATGGAGTCCAAAAAGCTCAAGCTGACCAACGGAACGTGTGACGGCTCGTTTTTGCTCAAGGACTCGCTCAAGGGTGGTTTTTACGAAGTGCGTGCCTATACGCGCTTCATGCTCAACCAAGGCGACGAGGCTATCTTTTCGCGTGTCTTTGCCTGCTACGACAAACCCTCTAAGATTGGCGAGTACCAACGCCGTGCCATGAACCCTGTACCCAGCTATAAGCGTTTGTACGATTACCGACCCAAGGGGGAGAAGGCGGACAAGCTGAACCTGCTCTTTTTTCCCGAAGGCGGAAGCCTGGTGGAGGGTCTGACCAGCCGCATGGCCTTTAAGGCCTTTGATCGGGATGGTGTTGACGCTGCCTTGACGGGTGCCGTCCTTTCTGCCGGTGGCGACACGCTGGCCACCTTGTGTACCTCGCACCAGGGCATGGGTGTCTTCACCCTTACGCCAGGCAAGGGTACATCTTCTGGCAAGGAATCCTGCAAAGCCCATGTCACCTACAACAACAAGACCTACCTCTTCGAGCTGCCCACACCCTTGTCAAGCGGTTATGCCCTGACAGTCGATGCCTCCAATCCGGAGCGGCTGATGGTGCTGGTTCAGCGTTCAGTGGGTATGCCCCTTGAACAACTGGGCATCGACCTGGCCTGCAGGGGTCAGCTCTACGGCGCGGACACCCTGACCTTCAGCCAGGTCAACGCCATTTCCCTGACTTTTCCCACGAAATTGCTGCCCTCGGGTGTGATACAGGTCACGCTGCACACGATGGACGGCCGCCCCCTGGCCCAACGTCTGTCGTTTGTCGACCACGACAGTAAGATGCAGTTCAATATCAAACCAAACAAGAAGTCGTACAGGCCTTTCGAAAAAATTGATCTTGATTTCAACCTGAAGGATGCCAAGGGTAAACCCATAGAGACTGAGTTCTCCTTGTCTGTAAGGGATGCCGAATCAATGGCGGACGACCCTTACGCCGACAACATCTTGACGAACCTGCTGCTGTCATCCGAGCTGAAGGGTTACATTCAGTCTCCCGGTTATTACTTCGAGGATAACAGCCCGGAGCGTAGAGCTGATTTGGACCTGCTGATGATGACGCAGGGCTGGAGCCGCTACGATTGGAAACGCATAGCCGGTTTTGACACCTCTGCCTTTGCCCATGCTTACGAAGAGAGCCTGTTGGTGGAAGGCAACGTGTACAGCCTTTCCAACAAGAAGGCCAAGGGCATCGACGTGAGCATGACGCTGCTGTACGACAGCCTCTCGCAGCGCGGCAGCTGCACCACCGACAAAGACGGCCGCTTCAGTCTGGCGTTGGTTGATTTTAATGGCATGGCCGACCTGACACTGGAATCCAAACAGGATGGCAAGCTCAAGGAACACAACATTCGGTTGGACAGGGTGTTTGCTCCTCCCATCAGGGCTTTCGACAGCCGTGAAAAACGCTTGCCCGACTGGTCGGACCCCACATCCGAGGTTGCCTCCGAGATTGCATCCGTGGTTGAGCCTTCTGAGTCCATGTGGACGGACTCTATCGATGCGGCCATCGAGAAAGAGATGCGCGTCAAATCACGTCCCCTTCCACAGGTGGAGGTCAACGCCAAACGGCTGACGACTGCCGAGCAGGAGGGAATCAGGGATGCCAGCGTGGTCATCGATGTGCAGGAGCGATTGGGTCAGTTTATGGACAGGGGAGAGACTGTGCCTGAAACAGGCTTTTCTACGTTGTCGGAACTGTTGCCGTATTTTTCATTTAACGTTTCAGATAAGAAAAAGCTGGATTTCACCTGCTTTTACAAAGGCAAACGGGCTGATGTATTCCTGAACAATCAACGTTTGTTGGATATTGATCTGGGTGGGGCGAGTGCGTCCAACCAGAACATAGGTTCCTCTTCGGGGGCTTATCACAATCCCCTGTTAGAAATGTTGTATTTCATCAGTAGTTATGAAATTACGCTGATAACGGTGAAAGAACGTACCGGTGCGGGATTGGTTGAGTTGGCACAGGGAGGGTTGGGAAGTTCGGCAACTGCGCAAGCCAATTTGATAGAAGGAAATTACCCCACCGTCTACATTTACATCTATACTGATTCAAAACGAACGCCACCTGCCGGCATCCGAAGAGCAACGTTTCAGGGTTATTCATTTACCAAGGCATTTTACAGTCCACCCTATGACAAGCTGGGCTTGCCCGATAAAGATGACGTGCGCCGCACCCTGTACTGGAATCCGTCAGTTACGACTGATGCCAACGGCAAGGCAAACGTGTCGTTCTTTAACAACCGTTCCAGTAAAAAAATGAACCTCTCTGTGGAAACTGTTACGGAAAATGGCATGATTGGTGTGCTGAATGTCAACCAATAATGATGTTGTCATAGTTGTTATATGAAATGCAATCTGTATATTTGCAAACTATTAAAACCACCTTGAAATAAACGTATGAAAACACGAACCTTTAAATCGTTGTTGTTATTTGGTATATTGGTTTCCATTTTCTCTGCCTGCAGCAAGGAAGATGATGTAGTGACGTATCAACTAAGTTCCAAACGGGTTGAGTTGAGATGTGGTAAAACGATGGCGTTGACTGTTACCCCGGCACTGCAGGGGTTGAAGTATACGTCTTTGAATACGAATATAGCGACGGTGAGTGCCGATGGGCTGGTTACAGCCAAGTTGGTGGGTTCGACCAATGTGGTGGTCAAGGACTCGCTGAATCGGTTCAATGATACCGTGAAGGTGGTTGTGAGCACCGTCAATACTGTCTTCAGCGATCCGTATTTGGGATTTGGAGCCAATGAATTTACGGTGAGGGACAATGTGCCGTATCCATTGCAGCAAACAATGTCCCTTGGGGAGGGATATGGCTATTACCTCGTATTTGGGGCGGAAGACGAGGGTGAAAGCATGTGGCTTTACCGGTTTGACGCACAAAACAAGTATATCAGCTCGCAGGTGTTCATCCCGCAAATGGATTATTCGGAATTGAACAAGCACCTGAAAGATCGCTATATTGAGTTGAATGGGTACTCTGAAGAGTATTACAGTGATTCGATTAAGTATGTGGACAAGTACACCTATTACATCAATCCCGACAGCACTTTGGTTGTTTCAGATATTCGGTATTCTGCCAACAGTGGTACCTGGATTCAATTCATTCGCGCCACAAAAGAGTTGATCCAGGCAATCTTGGCTTTATAAAAGAGAATCCACCGTTTTCCATGCGAAACGCTTGTGCAATTCTCCTCTCCGTTTATTTGCTAACTGTCAACTGCGTGTGGGGGAGTCGTTCGGAAACACATCCGAATCGGCTCTACAGCCCATCATTCGCAGAACCGGTGTTTCACAAGGATTCCCTGAGCGACTGGAAAAAGGCAACGTTCGGAGCGGCAAAAAGCGATACGGTGCGTTGGATGGGCCGGTGCCTTTTGAGTACGGTTGTTAACAACAAACCGGCATTAGCCGCCCATTTTTCGCTGCAGCATCTGTTCTCCCTCCCCGCCCGTTCAAAGGAACTGCGCATTCGGCTCACCGGAATGTTTGATTATCCGAATGGAATCACATCTCCGGTATTTCTGGTTGTCAGGCAGTATGTGAGGGGTCTTCTTTCAGCTAAGGACAGTTTGAATCTTCTACGAACAAATTCCCTGCATGCTTGGGAGCGGGTCTGTCTGCTGCCCGATAATTGCTCGGATCTGGATATCAGCATTGAATCGCAGGGCATCGCTTTGTATTTGCTCGACTCTATGGTCATACACGTGGATGGAGTTGATGCGGCCGATCTGGAATTTGACAAGGCTAAAAAACCTACTTTGTCGGAAATGGCCGATCTGAAAAGAAACCGGACAAACGGCCTTCACTTTTACAAACAACCTCGAATTCTGGGTGTGGGAGAATCGGTACACGGTTCCAAACAACTGAATTCGGAACAATTGCGATTGATCCGGCAACTCATCCGTGAAAACCGGTTGGATGTGCTGTTGATTGAATGCTCGCAACCTGTAGGTGACCGGTTAAACCGATACGTGACTGGATTATCCGATTCCATTGGTGGTGTTTCCGATTTGGGGTTGTATGCCAATCGGGCGTTTGTCGACTTGTTGCGGTTCATGCGCCGGTTCAACCAAAACAGAAAAGAAAACCCCGTTCAATTAGGAGGCTACGATGTGACGTTTGCTGACTGGCCAAACGGCTTGCCCAATTCAAGCTTACGGGATTCCATGATGTTCGTACATGTCAGGGACGTGGTTGAACGCATCGGTCCGGATAAGCGCGTGGTCGTGCAGGGGCATTTAGGTCATCTGGTCAAAACCGCCGACTACGGAAAGCCCGAATTTACACCCCCATTGGGTTATTACCTGGACAGGACATTTGGGAAGGAATTCAAGGTGCTTGGCTTGTTTGTTGGAAACGGCGAACGGTTGTGCAAGGTGTACAAACCGTCGGTCGGCATGGTGATGGATGTCGTTCCATTGGCCATTCCCCTTGAGAATAGTTTAGAGCAGCTGTGTGCGTGGACTGGCCCTGCTTCGTTTTACCTGTCGGGTTGGCAGGGAAAATCGTGGATGGAAAGGGTGTATCGGTGCAGGCGAGGCGGATTGACACAGGCCGATGCCGAGTTTTACCCGTTCAATTTTGGAGATATGGATGCGGTTTACTTTACCAAAAAGTCGACGGCTCTGGTGCAGTTTCAGGATCATTTTTGAACGGGATTTCGTTCATTTCGAATAAAATGACTACCTTGTGCGACCATTCCAGCCGGGAGACAAACTGCGGATTGCCTGAATCCGGTTGGGGATACCTTGAACCATACCATCATGCAGTTTAGAAAATCGTTTTTTGTCCTTGTTTTATTTTTTCTGGCGGCGTTGAACAACGTGGCCTTTTCCGCCCTGACCGATGGGCTTATTGTACATTATACGTTTGAGTCGATCAACGGCACTACCGTCGTCGATGCCTCAGGTAACGGTAAGGATGGCACCTTGATGGGTAGCCCGAGTGTGACAACCGGCTACGGCGGAAAAGGAGCCTATTTTCCGACAACAAATGATTACCTGTTGCTTCCGCAAGGTTTTGTCAACTACCTGCGAAGCTTCACGGTCGCAACGTGGGTGAACGTGAAAACACTGAGCAACTGGTCGCGCATTTGGGATTTTGGATCCGGTATGGATTATTACATGTTCCTGACGCCTTATTCGGGGGGCAACAACCTGCGTTTTGCCATCAAGAACGGAGGTGGCGAGCAGACCATTGACGCATCGGGCGCCATGGCTTCAAATGAGTGGGTGCATGTGGCCGTGACGTTTGATTGGAACACACAGACGTCGGTGGGAACGGGACGTATTTATGTGAACGGGGTGGAAGCGGGGATCAACCCCAACATGACGATAAACATGACGTTGCTGCCGCCCACGACGCAGAATTACATAGCCAAGTCACAATGGCCTGACCCGGCGTTGAACGGGACGGTGGATGATTTCAGGATTTACGACAGGGCCTTGTCGCCCGTTGAACTCATGCAAATCAACGGCTATCCTTCCGACCTGTTGGACGCCTACAACAGCATCAGTATTGCAGGTGATTTGAATCAAGTGAAAGAAAACCTGGCGTTGCCAACAACGGCAGGAACGGCTGCGCTACCCATTACCTGGAAAACCTCCGCACCTGACGTGGTGGCCATCAACGGAACCATTACGCGTCCCAAGTACTACAACCAGACCGTGACGTTGTCGGCAACGATCTCGACCGTAAGTGGCGGAAAGACCTATTCCATGACAAAGCCGTTCTCGGTGACGGTCATTTCCGAGTACAATACTCACTGGGAATCGCTGATTCTCGAAACTGACACGTTCAGGTACCTGGCTGCCAACAGCGCGCCGCCTACCGGTTGGAACCAACCGGCCTTCAACGCGTCAACCTGGAATTCGGGCAAAGGCGGCATCGGGTTTGCCGACGGCGATGACAACACCGTGGTACCATCTTGCCGGTCGTTGTACCTGCGCCGTCAGGTAACTATTCCCGATGTGAGTCAAATCGACCAGTTGGTACTGGATATCGACTACGACGATGCTTTTGTGTTGTATGTCAACGGGGTGGAAGCTGCCCGATCTTCAAATATCACTGCGACGAATCCAGCGTATAACTCGGGTTTGACCACCGATCATGAAGCTGCTATGTGGAGTGGAGGTTCCCCCTCTCGCTTTATGCTGAAATCCTCGATGCTGGTAAACGGAATCAATACCTTCGCCCTGCAGGTTATCAATGTCAGTTCTTCCAGTACAGACCTCTCATCCAGGGTGTTCATCAGTGGACGGTTCCATACCGAAGGGCTGCAATATCACGCTGTTCCGGCCTGGTTTACCGAACCGGTTACCTTTGAATCCAGCAACCTGCCACTGATTTTCATCAACACCAATCAGCAGGCCATCAACCAAACCGAAAAGATTGTGGCCAACATGAAGGTATTGAACAATCCGACCGGATTGAACTACGTGACCGATACCACTTACGAATACAACGGGTTGATCGGCATTGAGATTCGGGGGTTCTCATCGGCCTCATTCCCGAAAAAGAACTATACGGTGGAAACCCGCGTGGATTCAACCAACAACCTCAACGTGCCCTTGCTGGGCATGCCCAAAGAAAACGACTGGGTGTTCCACGGTCCGTATCCCGACAAGTCGCTCATGCGCAACGTGCTGGCCTATCACCTGGGCAACCAGGTGGGGCGTTGGTCCCCGCGCACCAAGTTTTTTGAACTGTACCTCAACGAGAATTACCAAGGCGTGTATGTGTTGGTGGAACGCATCAAGATCGACAAGAACCGCTGTGATCTTGCCACGTTGTTGCCCGCCGATACCACAGGTGACGAGGTTACAGGCGGCTATATTCTGAAAATTGACCGCAAGGAGACCACCGATGTGGAGAACAAGGATTACTGGATTTCTCCGTACAGGGCATGGACAAGGTTTCAACAACAAGTCTTTTTTATGTTGCAGGATCCAAAGGGAGATCAGCTCAACCAGCCTCAGTTCAATTACATCCGCAACCAGATCACCCGCTTCGAGGATGCCATGTACAGCGACAACTACACGGACAAGGTTGACGGCTATTACCCGTTGGTGAATTTCATGTCGTTCATCGATTACTACATTTTTACCGAGTTGTCGCGTAACCTGGACGGGTACCGGGTGAGCACCTTCCTCCACAAGGACAAGG
>CAYTIY010000046.1:0-15144 GCA_964438045.1 uncultured Bacteroidales bacterium
TGAAGTGTAGAAGTCAAACTTCGGTTCTTCTTCCGATGCGATACGGATTCCAACTTTCACTTTTTGGTCAATACCATCCATGAGCAGGTCGAGTTCGAACTTGTTGTCGAGGATGGGTATGGTGTTCTCAAATCCCTGTTTGATAAGATTTTGAATATTCTCAATGTATTGAGGACGTTTGAATCCGTTGCAGATAATATATTTGTTTTTATCTATGTTGCCACTCTCAAACAGCGTTTCAATGATATTAATATCAAACGCGGATGAGGTCTCTATATGGACGTTGTGTTTGAGTACTTCTTCAATGATAAAGGAAAAATGGGAGCTTTTGGTACAGTAACAATAGTGGTAATCTCCGTCGTATTCAGCCTTTGCCATGGCAACGTTGAACATGCGGCGCGAACGCTGGATATTCTGTCCAATCTTTGGCAAGTAGAAGATTCTCAGCGGAGTGCCATACTGTTTGATGATATCCATAAGGGGGATATTGAACCAGGTCAGTTCGTTGTCGATCAATCCGAACTCGTCATTCGGAAACTCGAACGATTGTTCAATCAGATGGATGTATTTGTTCTTCATTTTTGCCGTTTGTTTAAAAAATCCAAGTCATTTGGATTGATGAAAGAAAGCCAATCCGAGTGAGGTGGATTCGTTTATTGTGTATAAGGGACGGCAAAAGTACGTAAAGTTTTGATAGGTTGTTGAGGTACAGGCAAGTATTTTTTTCGTCAACGAACTAAAATGACACTTGCACTTTCCATCTGACCGACGAGGGGCGGATTCTGTTTTGTCAGCGTAATCTCCACACGGCTTAATTGCGGAAAGTCTTTCTTGATGGCTTGGCAGATGTTCTCGGCAACGTACTCAAGCAAGTTGCATGGTGCTTGCATGACTTTGGACACCGTATCGTACAGTGCGGCGTAATTGATGGTGTCCGTCAACTGATCGGATTGACAGGCTTTTGAAAAGTCTCCTTCGACAATCAGGTCAACGAGAAAGGTGTTTCCGACTTTGCGTTCCTGTTCGCCTACGCCGTGAAATGCGTAAAAACGCATGCCCTTGAGGTAAATTCGATCCATGGTAGTGACTATTTGCTACAAAGGTACATTTTGTGCTGAATGGCAGCAAGTATCCTTGTATTTGATCTAAAAAATGTATTTTTGCTAAAAATACGTGCAAACATGGCAAAAGAAGCGGCAATTAATCCAAGTACCATTTATAGTGTATTGGCTGCAGGAACAAAGATCGTCGGGTCAATCGATACGGAATATGACCTCAGGTTGGACGGGTCGTTGGAAGGTGATATCGTTTGTGGAGGAAAGTTGGTAATGGGGACGCAATCCTCGTTGAAAGGTTCCATCCGCTGTGTCAATGCTGAAATTCTGGGTAAGGTTGAAGCCAACGTGGAGACCAGGGAATTGTTGATTATGCGGGGGCAGGCCGAGATTACAGGCAATGTAACCGCATCCACGCTTATGATTGAACCTGGAGCAGTCCTGAATGGCACCTGTACCATGCCTGCATCCGTTAATCAGGAGTGATGTGACGCTTTCACGCGTCGGTTTCGGCCGGCCGGTTACGATAAAAAAGAAAGACGCAGTTGATTGGGACTGCGTCTTTCTTCTTATAACCCATTCGGTTTAGTGTGCCTTGAAATTCCATTTGTAGTTGTCGCTGTTCATGTCAAATTCGCCCAAACTGGGGGTGGCGTCACTGACTGACATTAACACCACTTTCTTCGTTGAACCGGGAACGGCCTTGGGCATGATCCGGTAGGTTCCATCGGTGAGTTGATCGATACGCCACAGTTGTTCGGGAGTGCCAGTGAATCTCGGCACGGTGACCAGTTCCGCTTCAGCCGTTGCGGCCAATGCGCGGTTGGTGTCTTCAATCACAATTTTGTAGTACGAACCGCCCAGGTATCCACCCGCTTCTGGAACGGCGGTAATGGTCCATCGCTGGTGCGGGCGGAACAGGTATTCGGCAAGGCGTACGTTGATGTTGCCGGTGGGCCAGTCAATTAGTACGTCAGATAGTTTTTGGGAAGGAACCACCTGGGGTGAAGTGGTGTTGTTGCCACCACCGCCCATGCCTCCCATGCGTCTGCCACCGCCCATACGGACAAAGTCAACGGTCAGTTCCAGGCCAAAGCCCCTGCGTTCGGATTCGATTTTGTATGTGCCTTCTTTAAACAACTCACCGGCCACTGGCCAGCCGTTTTCCCACAGCAACGGACGGATGCCCAGTGTGCTGCGCCCACTCAGGTCCAAATCGGCTTCGAAGTGGCAGGACATTATTTCAACGCCGTTTTCTACCACAAAACGTCCGAAGTGGCCGGGGCCTGTTTTTCTGTCACCCCCAGCCAGAACCATCCTACCGCCACCTTCCAGCATGTCTCTTCCCATGTTGTCCAGATAGGGACCGGTTACACTCCTGGAACGACCCACTACAATGTTGTAGGTGGAGTTGGCATTATCACAGCAAGTGCCGTGTGTGCCAAGGAGGTAATACCAGCCATCGCGATAGATCATGGCGGTGGCTTCACAGTCAATGGCGATGTCTACGGGTTTGTTGCCTTCCATGCGCTTGCCGGTTTTGGGATCAAGTTCCACAAGACGAATAAACCCATAATAGGTGCCGTAAGACAACCACAACCGTCCGGTCGTCGGATCCAGCAAGAAAGCGGGATCTATGGCGTCGCAATCTTCAAAACCATCGCTCCAGGCTACCAAGGTTTCGTCTTTGTACCCAAAATCGGGTGATGCTGGATCGAGTGACTTGGTCCACATCACATACACGTTGCTGGCATGGTTGCGTCCTCCCCCCTTAGCGTAGGTGACATAGTAACGGTCACCGATTTTGATAGCATCGGGGGCGACACCGCCGCCCGGTCTTTCACCACCGTTCTTCCACGTCCATCCGTCTTCTGACTGCAAACAAGCGCTACCGGTTCCAAAGGTGTAATACTTGCCGTCGCATTCCGCGATGGTCGACGGGTCATGGATATAGGGCTGTCCTATTTGAGCCATTGCTGTTCCGGTCAGCCAGCTGCCAAACAGGGCTAAGACTGTTGCTCTCTTGATACTTGATTTCATAGGTGTTCTTTGATTCAGGTTGGTAGATGATTTAGTCACAACTGATGGTGAAATTTCTGATCGGCTGAAGTTTTTCGTCCAGGAAGCGGACGCAGAAATCACTCATGCCCGGGCCGTTGATGATCCCTCCACGAATGATGTTTTTGCCTTTTTTTAAGGTCAAACGGGTTGATGCGCAATCGTCCACAATCATGTCCCTGTCGCTGGACAGCATGATGACTTCCTTGCCGTTCAGCCAAAACATACCACCTGAATTGACGCCAGCCGTCATTCTGACGTTTTTGATTTCTTCCGGGCAGTTGATTACGGTGACAACCCAGTAGAGTACGCCGTAAAGGGGTTTGTTCAACGCGTAGGCGAAACGGAACAACTTGACGTGGTACAGTTTGCTGTCCAGCGCATGCCATTTCAGTTCCTGACCGCCAATTTTGACGGTGGATCCTTTTTGGGGTACGACGGTAAAATCGGAGTTGAAGTTGTCGGAGTTGAAGTTGGTCCTAAGGAATTTGTCTGTGAAGACTCTGTTGCTGCTGATGTTTTTCTTGACGGGTTCCAGGATCAACCAACGTTGGATAAAACCCTTGGCGTCCGGTGCTATCTTCTCTGTCGTGGCGGGTGTGAAGAGTAAAGACAGCGTTCGGGTGGTATCGCTCTGGATGGGAGTGAGCTCTTGATTCTGAAGTGGCCGCTCCTGCGTCCGAAAAGGGGTCTGTGCTGGCGCTTGTGCCCATGTGGTCGAAATGGGTGTCAGTATTGCAAACGAAACTGCAATTGCCAATGCCGGCAATAACGTTGTGTGTTTTCTGTTCATGGTCGGTTCTTTCAGTGTTTATATGCAAACCTACAAAAAGAAGTTAATAAAAAAGAAAAACGCATGTTGATTCAACACGCGTCTCTCTTTTTTTTAATCAGATACGGCTTAGTGAGCCCTGAAATTCCATTTGGAGTTGTCACTGTTCATGTCAAACTCACCGAGTGTAGGGGTGCTGTCGCCGGCTGACAGCAAGGCCAGCTTTTTGGTTGTGCCCGGAACTTCCTTTGGCATGATGCGGTAGGTACCGTCAGTCAGTTGGTCAATACGCCACAGTTGTTCGGGAGCGCCGGTGAACTGGGGAACGGTGATGACTTCGCAATCGGCAGTGGCGGCCAACGCGCGGTTGGTGCCTTCAATCACGATTTTGTAGTACAAACCGCCCAGATAACCAGGTTGGCCCTTAACTTCTGTGATGGTCCATTTCTGGTGCGGACGGAACATATAGTCACCAATGCGTACGTTGATGTTGCCTGTTGGCCAACCGGAAATCACGTCTGACAAGAGTTGGGTAGGAAGAACCTGGGGTGCCGTATTGGCACTGGCGCCGCCACCACCCATGCGCATGCCGCGACCGGCCATGCGGGCAAAGTCAACGGTCAATTCCAAGGCGTAACCTCTGCGTTCCGATTCGATTTCATAGGTGCCTTCCTTGAACAGTTCGCCAGCATACGGCCAGCCGTTTTTCCACAGTAAGGAACGGATGCCCAGGGTGCTGCTTCCACCCAGATCTAAGTCTGATTCCCAGTGGAAGGACATTTTTTCAACACCTTCTTCTACAATAAAACGTCCGAAGTGGCCAGCGCCTGCTTTTCTGTCACCGGCAGCAATAACCATACGGCCACCGCCTTCCAGCATGTCTCTTCCCACATTGTCCAGGTAAGGACCCGTGGGGCTTTTCGAACGACCAACAACGATGTTGTAAGTGGAGTTGATACCATCGCAGCAGGTGCCGTGGGTGCCGAGCAGGTAATACCAACCATCTTTATAGATCAAGGAAGAAGCTTCGCAGTCAATAGCGATGTCTATTTCCTTATTGCCTTTGATGCGCTCGCCGGTTTTAGGATCGAGTTCCACAATGCGGATGAAACCGAAGTAGGTACCGTAAGACATCCACAGACGACCAGTAGGATCCAACATAAGACTCGGGTCGATGGCATCGCAATCTTCATAACCATCGGTATGAGCTACCTGAATGGGATCGGAAAATTTGAAATCGGGGGATTTCGGGTCGAGGGTTTTGTTCCACATGGTATTGATACGGCCGTTGTGCCCACCACCCAAGCCACCTCCGGTTGAACCGAAAGCAATCAGGTAGCGGTCGCCGATTTTCATCGCATCGGGGGCAGCACCGCCACCAGGACGCTGTACAAAGTCGTTTCCACCTTTCCATGACCATCCGTCTTCGGACATTAAACCACCGGCTCCGGTGCCATAGGTATAGTACTTGCCATTGCATTCCACGATGGTAGAGGGGTCATGGATGAAGGGTTGTCCGATTTGAGCGGTCGCTGTTCCTGCCAAGCCCAAAGAGAACAGGGCTGTCGCAGCCAGTATGTTGATTTTTGATTTCATAGTGATTCTATTTCTTTTCAATGGATCTATTAATGGGATGATTACGTACGTTATTCACAGCTGATGGTGATGTTTTTGATCGGCTGTCCTTTTTCATCCAGGAAGCGGACGCAGAAGTCACTCATGCCAGGACCGTTGATTACGGCTCCGCGTACAATGTTCTTGCCTTTGTTCAGCGTCAGACGGGGTGATACGCAATCGTCCACCACCATGCGCCTGTCACCTGAAAGCAGAACCGCTTCTTTGCCGTTCAACCACCACATGGAAGCGGAGTTGGAACCTACAGCCATCCTGACATTCTTCATTTCTTCAGGGCAGTTGATGATGGTGGCAGCCCAATAGAGTACACCGTATTGTTGTTTGTTCAGCGCGTACGAAAAACGGAACAGTTTCACATTGAAGATTTTGCTGTCCAATGCATGCCATTGCAACTTCTGATCGCCAACTTTAACCTTCTTGCCATCTTTGGGGAATTCGGTAAATTGTTTCGGAAAGTATTCAGTGGCAAAGGCCGTTCTGAGGTAACTGTCCGTGAATACTGTATTGGAACGGTTGGGTTTGTTGATGGGTTCCAGCAGCAACCAGCGCTGAATGAAACCTTTTGCGTCCGGTGCTTTCAATTCATCCGTAGCAGGGGTGAAGTGCGATGAAAGGGTACGTGTCGTGTCGCTTTGAAGGGGCGTGAGCGCCTGGGGTAGGCCCATTCTTTGTCCTTGAGCGGGTCTTTGTCCTTGGGCAGGTCTTGGAGCTTGACCAGGTGCCTGACCTGGAAATTGACCCGGTGCCTGGGCATTTGCCGTGGAGACACATACTTGTAATCCTAACAAGACGACAAAGGCCATTGCTGGCAACAGTGTTTTGTGTTTGAAGTTCATAGTAGATTGTAACAGTTTATGATTTGGTGTTTATGAAAATAGCCTGCTGGAATGCAAAAACAAAACTATAAAAAAGAATGTTTGCTTTGTACCATATGGTTGATAAATAGTGTGTTTTTCTCTATTTCAGGATTTACCGAAAGTAACTATAAGAGTTTAGATGGGTCTATATTGCAAATAGTTTAATGAACGGAGTCTTTTTTTTGTAAATCTTACGGGAATCGCGATTGTTGATGGGCCGGATGGGCTTCAACGAATGAGGCTGTCCGTGAAGACAGCCTCATTCAGTCTTGAGAAGGGGGAGTTATCCGCATTTCGAATGGCCACAGTTCGTACAGTGCAAGCAGCCTTCCTCGTAAACCAGGCTTTCGCTGCCGCATTCCGGACAAATCTGACCCTTGGCCTCAGTGCCGTTGGGCATGTATTTTTTGAGTGCGCGTTCCACACCGTTCTTCCAGGTATTGATGGATTCGCTGTCCAAGTCGAGCCCGGTAATCAACTTCAGTACCTGGTCAATGGGCATGCCGTAACGCAATACGCCGGAAATCAGTTTGGCGTAGTTCCAGTATTCGGAATTGAACTTTTCAGACAAACCTTCGATGGTGGTTTTGTATCCCCGTTTGTTGGAGAACTGGAAGTCATAACGTTTAACACCATTCTCATCGATGTTCTTGATGATCTTTCCACTGGTAACATTCTTGGGAAGCACGATACCTTCCTCGTCGTCCTGGATACCGGTGAAGATTTCGTAGGGACGTCCGCCGTTCAAGCCGATAAAGGAAATCCACTTTTCCTTGTTGTTTTGGAACCGGACGATGTCGGCTTCCAGTTCCCTGGGGCGCTTCGGTGTGTGTTCCGGGTAGCAGATCAATTTCCGGTCTTCCTTTTTTTCTTTGTCTTCCTCTTTCTTTGGGGGCGTATTGGAAATGAGCACACCGGAGCGGGAGCCTTCCCGGTATACCGTACATCCCTTGCAACCGCTTCTCCAGGCTTCCATGTACAATTGACCCACCAGTTCTTCGGAGGCATCGTTGGGTAAGTTGATGGTAACGCTGATGGAATGGTCTACCCATTTTTGAACCCGGCCTTGCATGCGCACTTTTTGCAGCCAATCCACATCGTTTGATGTAGCCTTGTGGTATGGTGAAAGGGCGATCAACTCTTCCATCTCTTCCGGTTCGTAATGCTTGGCGGTGGGGTAACCGTTGGCTTCCATCCAGGTGACAAATTTGTGGTGGAAGACTACGTATTCCTCGAAGCAGTCACCGTTTTCGTCCATATGGTCAATGCGGGACTCCTTGTCGTTGGGGTTGATCTTGCGTCTGCGTTTGTACACCAGGTTGAAAGCCGGCTCGATACCCGATGTGGTTTGGGTCATCAGGCTGGTGGTTCCGGTGGGGGCGATGGTCAGGCAGGCGATGTTGCGGCGTCCGAATTTTTTCATATCCTCTACCATTTCCGGTGCAACAGAAGCCAGTCGTTGGATGAAGGGGTTGTTTTTTTCACGATTGAAATCGAAAACTTCGAAGGCTCCTCTGTCTTTGGCCAGGTTGACTGATGAGCGGTAACATTCTACGGCCACGCATTGGTGTACTTTTTCAGAAAAAGCCGAGGCTTCTTCTGTGCCGTAGCGCAGTCCCAGAGCGGCCAACATGTCGCCTTCGGCTGTCGTGCCCACACCGGTGCGACGACCTTTCAGGGTTTTTGAGCGGATCTTCTCCCACAATTGCTGTTCGGTGAGTTTGACATCCTGTCCTTCCGGGTCGGATATGATCTTTTCCATGATCATATCGATCTTTTCCATTTCAAGGTCGATGATGTCGTCCATGATGCGCTGGGCAGCGGCGAGGTGTTTGCTGAACAGGTCGAAATCGAAGTGGGCTTCCTTTGTGAATGGCTTTTGCACGTAGGAATACAGGTTGACGGCCAACAGGCGGCAGCTGTCGTAGGGGCAGAGAGGAATTTCGCCGCAGGGGTTGGTGGAAACGGTGCGGAAACCCAGGTCGGCATAGCAGTCGGGTACCGATTCGCGGATGATGGTGTCCCAGAATAAGACGCCGGGTTCAGCCGATTGCCAGGCATTGTGTACAATCTTATTCCACAACGATTTGGCATCAATATCCTTGGTGAAGGTAGGCTTGTCGCTGCCGATGGGGTATTGTTGCGTAAAGGGTGAACCGGTTGAGGCGGCTTGCATAAAGCCGTCGTTGATTTTCACGGAAACATTGGCACCGGTTACCTTGCCTTCCAGCATTTTGGCGTCAATGAAGGTTTCGGAATCGGGATGTTGGATGCTGACACTGAGCATCAAGGCACCACGACGTCCGTCTTGCGCGACTTCCCGGGTTGAGTTGGAGTACCGTTCCATAAACGGAACAATACCGGTTGACGTGAGGGCTGAGTTTTTGACCGGTGTACCTTTGGGTCTGATGTGCGACAAGTCATGACCGACTCCTCCACGGCGTTTCATGAGCTGGACCTGTTCTTCATCGATTTTCATGACGGCACCGTATGAATCGGCGGGTCCGTCAACTCCGATCACGAAGCAATTTGACAGGGAACCGACCTGGTAATTGTTTCCAATACCGGTCATCGGACTTCCTTGCGGAACGATGTAGCGAAAATGGTCGAATAAGTTGAACAGTTCTTTCTCGCCTATGGGATTCGGGTACTTGCTTTCAATGCGTGCGATTTCTGAAGCAAGACGTCTGTGCATGTCGCTTGGATCTTTTTCAAACAGGTTCCCGTGTGAATCTTTCAATGCGTATTTGTTGACCCAGACGCGGGCAGCCAGTTCGTCTCCCTGAAAATATTCCAGTGAGGATTGAAAGGCTTGGTCGTGTGTGTAGCTCTTTTTCACGTTCTTAATCTTGATTTGATGATAGTTTACACTCGTTTTTCATGAATCGGTAAAGGCTTTACAATGTTAGCCTATATATATAACTCCTCAAAATGTTTAAGGTAAATAGATTGTTAATTATTGAAGTTTTCCAAAATAAATAGCTATATGACAGATATACAGGTATATAATAAAATGCAAATAGCCATGGAATTTTCTTTTTGAAAAATATTTACCAGTAGGTCTTGAGTGAGAATAAACAGTTTTGGCAAAAGATTGTATGCTTTGTTGATGGTCATATTTTTAGAATCATTGTCAGGACTGCGTGTAATCGTTATCTTTGCCTTGTGATACAAAAACAACACGTGTGATGAACAAGTTGAAAACCAGACGAACAGTTCGTTCGTATAACGAACAACCCTTGGAGAAACCCCTTTTGGACGAATTGCTGGAAACCGCCTGCAGGGCCAGCAACACCGGAAACATGCAAGCCTACAGCATTGTGGTAACCCGGGATGCGTCAGTAAAACAGGCGCTCTCTCCTTTGCATTTCAATCAGCCACAAGTGATGCAGGCACCTGTTGTCCTAACGTTCTGTGCCGATTTCAACCGGTTTACACGGTGGTGTGATCAAAGGCAGGCGCATCCGGGTTTCAACAATATCCAAGCCTTCACGTATGCAGCCATCGATGCAATCATCGTTGCCCAGGCTTTTTGTACAGCTGCTGAGGAAAAGGGGTTGGGTATTTGTTATTTGGGTACTACCACGTATAACGCAGAGGGGATTTGCCGTGTGCTCAACCTGCCGTCTCTTGTCGTGCCTGTCACCACAGTAACCGTCGGTTTTCCAAAAGAAAAAGAAGCGGGTCCGCTGACCGATCGCTTGCCGTTGGAAGCTGTTGTTCACAATGACGTGTACAATGCATATACGGACGCCGATATTGACAGGCTCTATGCCGAAAAAGAGGCACTGCCTGAGAACAAGCATTTTGTAAGCATCAATCAAAAGGAAAACCTGGCTCAGGTGTTCGCCGATATTCGCTACAAAAAAGCAGATAATGAATTTTTTTCCACCGCGTGGATAAAAGTTCTTAGGGATCAGGGTTACTTGGACTGAAGTTGTTTCTCAATTTCTTCCACGCATGCCTTGATTTGCTTGTCGGTTTCTATCAGGTTTCCCACCGTTTTGCAGGCGTGTAATACGGTGGCGTGATCACGTTTTCCTATGATCTCGCCGATTGTCGAATACGACTTATCGGTATATTTCCTTGAAAGGTACATGGCGATTTGCCTGGCCTGTGATATTTCCTGTTTCTTGGATTTCGATTGGATAAGGTCTGGATCGATTTCAAAATAGCGGCATACCTCTTCACCGATTATTTCCACTGAAATGGGACGCTCTTGCGTTGAAACCGCATTGGATACGACCCGCTTGGCCAATTCCAAATCAACTTCTTTTCCATAAATGACAGAGTGGGCCATAAGGGAAACCACTATGCCTTCCAGGTCTCTGACGTTCTCGGTGGCGTGCCTGGCTATGTAGCTGACCACTTCGTCTGCAAAGTGGAGTCCGTCCCGATGCAGCTTGCTCATCAGGATGGAAACCCTCAGGGAGTAATCCGGTTTTTCCATTTCCGCCGTCAAACCCCATTTGAAGCGGGTAAGCAGCCTGTCCTCTATTCCGGAGAGGTCTTTCGGGGCGCGGTCACAAGTGAGAATCAACTGCCTGCCATTCTGATGCAGATGGTTGAAAATATGGAAGAACACGTTTTGAGTTCCTGTTTTGCCGGCCAGTTCGTGGATATCATCTATCAGCAGCAAGTCGATGCTTTGGTAAAAATGGATAAAGTCATTGACCGTATTGCTCAGGTATGCTTGTGAGTACTGTACCTGAAACAAATGTGACGATACGTAGAGTACACGCAGGTTTGGATACACCTGCAGGGCTGCATTGCCAATGGCGTGTAGCAGGTGGGTTTTGCCAACTCCGGATTTTCCGTGAACAAACAGGGGATTGAAAACTGTCTTTCCAGGTTTCTCGGCAATGGATACACCGGCGGTTCTGGCCAACATGTTGCTTTCTCCCCCAATGAAATTACCGAATGTAAGGTTTGAATTGAGTTGTGATTCCAGTTTGGCAAGAACTACCTGGTCGAAGGGATTGGAGGGCATGCTTGGACGTGCCGGTATTCCAGTCAGCTTGCTTTCGGTTGGTTGGTGTTTTTCCGGAACCATTTGAACGGCGGTATCCACCATCATTACCTGATAAAGCAGCATGGTGTTCTCACCGGTGATGCGTTGCAGTACTTTACCAATCAGATCAGCGTATTGGTTTTCAAGTTGTTCGTAAAAGAAGTGACTGGGAACCTGGATCAACAAGGCCTTGTTTTCGTATTTGAGGGGAATGACAGGCTCAAACCATGTGGAATAGCCAACCGGAGGCACATTGTCTTTAATGATGGCCAGACAGCTTTTCCACAGAGATTGATGATCCAAGGTCATTTTAGGCGTTTTTTTTTGTTGAGATGCAAATTTTTGAAAAATAAATTGATTTTGCAAATGATCATTTAGCGTGTAAAACTTGCAAATTGTTACAGTCTTTATATTCAGAGTATTATCGTAATGTGCAGATAAACAGGATTATACGAATTGTTAATTATGTAACTGGTTAAGATAAAGATGCTTGCAAAACTGTCAGTTGATGCTGTAAATATGGCATAAGTCTATTTGGAGCCTCTTGTTAAGGGTTTTGCGATGATTTGTTATATTTGTGTTAATCTTATTGTTGAGGAGCAGATAACTTATAATCGTGAAGTCTATTCCCCAATGTACCGATGCGCAGGGCAGTATTTCCTTTTTCAGGGCAATTGGTACAAATTGAACACATTCAATTGTTCGTAAAAAGCGAACGAAAAGTTTCTATTTGTTACTTCTTCCAAACAAGGAGAAGTGTACATACCGCTTGGGATGCTCCTTGAGGTCAAATAACAGTTCGTTTGCGCTGGATGCCGTATTGGTCAGGTTGAGGTAAAGACTCTTATCGTTCAGTAACAGGCCCATCGAATTGTCAGGGCTGTTCAAACGCGTTGTCACTTCGCTCAAACCTTGCAGTGCCTTGTCGGCTTTGATTATGGTGGCGTTCAGATCCAGTTGGTTCAATTGCTTGCCAAAACCGGAGAAT
Organism: uncultured Bacteroidales bacterium; assembly: GCA_964438045.1. Lineage (GTDB taxonomy): Bacteria > Bacteroidota > Bacteroidia > Bacteroidales > UBA1402 > UBA8389. The sequence goes on from CAYTIY010000046.1 coordinate 12,377, forward strand.
TCCTCAGTCATCTGGTTGACATTTTTCAGAATACCGGGAAGTTCATTGTCCATGACTTTGTTGAGGCTCACCGTTAGGCGTTTCAGCTCGTTGGTGCTTTGTTCAATGGACGACAAGCTGTTGGCCAGGCTGCCATTGTTGAGCAGTGTTTCAACGCCCATGATGAGGCTGTCGGTGTGATTGACCATGGCTTGTACGCTTACCAACAATCCATCGGTAAGTTGATCCATCAGGCCTGGCTCAAGGACGGCCATCAGGCTGTCTCCGTCTGAAAGCAAGGGGGCGTTTGCAGAGCCGAGAGACAGTTCAATGGTAGGATTGCCCATCAATGAACCTACCAGGGCGGCAGAGGAGCCTTCCGGTAGCTTCAATTTCCGGTTCAGGTCAAGGGTTACCTTGATGTGACCGGGATTGTCATACAAATATTCGATGTCGCGCACCAATCCCACCTGGTACCCGTCGAGGGTGACAGGACTTGATTTTACCAAACCGTCAATGCGCGTGTAGGTGACGTAGTAGAAATTGCTGGGCTTCAACAGGTTGATGCCTTTCAGAAAATTCAACCCCCAAAAGAAAAGGGCCATGGATAATACGACCACGAAACCGATTTTGATCTCGCTTTTGATGTTTCTTATGGAAAAGCTCATGCTGTGTCTGTTAGTTGGTCTTTTTGGACTGCTTTCTGGCATCGTTCACCGGAATGCGTTTGCCATTCTTAAAAGCGATCACGAAGGCGTCGGGAAAATCCTTCAACACCTCTGTCCGCTTGGCTGATGCCGAGTCAAAATCGGGAAAGGAACCCAGTGTGTATTTGTAAAATCCTTTTTCGGTATAGAAATCGAGGGTGTAGCCCTTGAAGCGCGTATCTTTTTTTGCGAGTTTTGAGGGAACTGTCAGCATCTGGATGCAGTAGGTGATGCTGTTTCCGTTCAGCGTGTCATCGTCCGATTTGGCAGCAGAAGGAGTGGACGCCCTGTTTTCGCTCTTTGACGGAACGTTAGCCTGAACGCCGTTTTTGCGTTCATAATTGGTTTTGAACTCGGTGAAGGCGTTGAGCAAGCTTTTGGCCAATTCTTCTTTCCCGGAGTCGCTTTTGAGGTATTGCTCCTCCTCTTTGTTGGTGAGAAAGCCCAGCTCCACCAGTACCGAGGGCATGCTGGTGTTCCGCAGTACGAGGAATACGTCTTGACGTACCCCCTTTGTGGGTCGGCCTGTTTTCTTGAACGTATTTTGAATGGTTGAGGCCAATTCGATGCTCTTGGTCATGTAGTTGTCCTGCATGAATTCAAACATGATGTAGGATTCCGCTGAATTCGGATCGAACCCTTCATAGCGTTGTTGATAATTATCCTCCAGCAAGATGACGGCGTTCTCTCTCTTGGCTATTTCAAAATTGTCCTTTGATCGGTTGGGTCCCAATGTGTAGCAGGTGGGGCCCTTCACGGTCTTGTTTTCTGAATAGTCTGCGTGGATGGACACGAACAGGTTTGCATTGGACTTGTTGGCTATGGTGGCCCGCTGTTGCAGGGGGATAAATACGTCGGTGCTTCGGGTGTAAATGATTTTAACCGATGGGTGGTGCTGCTCGATGAGTTTTCCAAAGCGTAGAGCCACATTGAGTACCACGTCTTTTTCTCTGACCAGCGAGCCGAGAGCACCGGGATCTTTTCCCCCGTGTCCGGCATCAATGACGATAGTGAACGGTTGAGTTGCGGCTGAGTGAGCCACCGGGACAGTGGCTGAAAGCAGCAGCGACAGCAACAACAAAAGCATCGGTTTTGATTTCATATTCACAACAATCAGCAGCGCAAAAATAGCGGAATTATGCGTATGAGCCAAAAAAATGTTTCCTTTGTGCTGTCTTGAATATAACTAGCATGGTTCCTGTTTTATCGTTGTTGCACCGCTACCTGGATGATACTCCCGGTTTGTTTGACTTGGTTTACGACCACAGTCGGCGTGTTGCCGACAAGGCATTGTCCATTGTAGTCGCTCGTCCGTCTCTGGGGGTAGATCCGGTATTTGTCGAAGAAGCGTCGTTGTTGCATGATATTGGTGTGTTCAAAACGCATGCACCCTCTGTCTTCTGTTTTGGTACATTTCCTTATTTGTGTCATGGATTCCTGGGGCGCGAGTTGTTGGAGGCTGAGGGGTATCCAAGACACGCTTTGGTATGTGAACGTCACATTGGAACCGGTTTGACGCTGGAGGAGATTGTGGCTCGTCAATTGCCTGTTCCTCACAGAGATATGCTCCCTCAAAGCAGGGAAGAAGTCTTGATTTGTTTTGCCGATCTTTTTTATTCCAAATCACATCCGTTGTTGGAGCGAACGCCTGAACAAGTGCGTGAGGAGCTCACGAAATACGGAAATGACGGTGTGGCGCAATTTGACAAATGGTGCAGCTTGTTTTTGTGACGGACGCGGTTAAGTTCTTTTCACGTTCGACTTACTGGATAGTAAGATCTTTTTTAGTTACCTTTGCGCCACTAATCAAGGGCTTGGAATGACATTCTTGCGCAGGATCCGACCGGTGTGCACACCTGCACTGCTCATTTTTTTAGTGGGCTGTTTGGCGTTGTCTGTCCATTTTGCATACGGTCAGGTGCCCACTGCCGACGTACCTCCCTTCAGGGTCCCCGATCCCATTTCGTTTTCAACGGATACCGTTTTTCGCAACAGTCCAGGAACGTTGCCTGTGAACTTGACGGATACTCCCGTTGTGCGTCGTGACACATCGGTTTTGAAAAAGAAGAAGTCGGAGTTGAC
>CAYTIY010000046.1:15154-17416 GCA_964438045.1 uncultured Bacteroidales bacterium
GTGAAAGGTGGAATGGGTAGTCTTTTCGGTGAAGGCAAGGTGACATATGTAGACAAGGAATTGACGGCCGGGTTTATCCAGATGAACATGGACAGCAGCCTGCTTTATGCGGAAGGTCTTAAAGATTCGGCAGGGGTGATGAAGGAAAATCCCGTTTTCAAGGACAACAGCGGGGAATACGCTTCGAAATCCATTTTGTACAATTTCAGGACGGGCAAAGGGTACATCAAGCAGGCTGTGACCGAACAGGGAGAGGGCTTTGTGGTCAGCGGTGTGACCAAGAAAACAGGCGATGACATTCTCTGTATGACTGATGGGAAGTATACGACCTGTGAGAATCACGATCATCCGCATTTCTACCTGGCATTGAGCAAGGCCAAGATAAAACCCAATACGTATATGGTTTCGGGACCTGCTCATTTGGTCATGGAAGATGTCCACCTTCCTATATTCATACCGTTTGGTTATTTTCCCATGACGGATAAATATTCTTCCGGTATCCTTACTCCCACGTATGGTGATGAACTGAGCCGTGGATTTTACTTGAAGGATATGGGTTACTATTTTGCAATCAATGACTATGTGGATGTATCATTGACCGGTGATTTGTATTCAAAGGGATCCTGGGGTATCAGGGGACGAACATCTTATCGAAAGCGGTACAAGTACTCCGGTGCGTTCAATGCCTCTTACATTGAGACCGTTACCAGTGAAAAGAACCTGCCCGATTACGAAAAGTCCAAGGATTTGAACATCACATGGACGCACAGCCAGGACCAAAAGGCCAACCCATTCCGCACGTTTTCGGCCAGCGTGAATTTTGCCACGAGCGGTTATACCCGCAACGACATGGCTTCTTATTACAACCCTCAGGCTTTTTCAAACAATACCAAGAGTTCGAGCATCAACCTGACGCAACGTTTTCCGGAAAGTCCGTTTTCGGCCAGCATGAACATGAACATTTCGCAACGCACGAGGGATTCGGTTCTTTCCATTACTCTGCCAAGCTTACGACTCAGCATGTCCACCATCAGTCCCTTCCGGCGGAAAAACGCGGTTGGCAGTGAACGTTGGTATGAAAAGATTCGCATGGGGTATTCGGGGTCATTTGCAAACAGCATCAGTGAGGTGAAAGAGTATGACCTGTTCAAGAAATCGTTGATCAAGGACTGGAGAAACGGTATTCAGCATAGTATTCCGATTTCCGCTACGTTCAACGTGCTCAATTATATCAACATAACGCCTTCTTTCAATTATACGGAGCGGTGGAATTCCAGTTCGATCGACAAACATTATGACCCGAACCTGGACAAGGTGGTCACCGATACGGTGTGGGGATTCAATCGGGTTTGGGATTACACGGCAAGCATGAGTGCGTCGACCAAATTGTATGGTTATTATCAACCTGTGGCTTTTGTCAGCAAGATGATGGGGGACAGGGTCAAGATGGTTCGTCATGTGGTCACACCGGTTGTTTCGTTTTCCTATCGCCCCGATTTCGGAGATGAAAAATACGGTTATTACGGTCAGTATGCTTACCTGGATCATGACAGTGTGCTTCAGACGGCGAGTTATTCAAGGTTTTCCAATTCGTTGTACGGGGTTCCCGGAAAGGGAAAATCGGGTAGCGTGGGTTTTTCGTTGAGCAACAACCTGGAAATGAAACTAAGGAGCATGACTGATTCCATCGAGACGGAAAAGAAGGTCAGCCTGATTGATAATCTGTCTTTTTCTGGAAGCTACAACCTGGCGGCGGATTCGTTAAACTGGAGCAATATTTCGGCAAACATTCGCATCAAATTTGGGAATAAGTATACCTTAAACCTGAGCAGTAGTCTTGATCCGTATATGTATCAGTTGAATAAAAGTGGAAAGCCGGTTCGGGTCAATGTGACAACCTGGGAAAAATTACGCATACCGGGTCGTTTTACAGGCACAAGCACGTCATTTTCCTACAGGATCAGCAACGAAACATTCAAAAAGAAACCCAAGGAGGACGGAGCTGCTGAAGGTGGGGCCGGTGCAAACGGGCAGGTGGTCCCTTCAGAAGCTGACGCGGCGCAACCCGAGGTCCAAGATCCTGAATCTGCCCTTTACAAAGCTACCACCTCTCCGTGGAACATCAGCCTGAGTTATTCGTTACGATACGGTCAGTCTACTTTCAACTATAAGAAAATGTATTACAATTATGCGTTTTCTCAGAATCTTACGTTGAGTGGAAACCTGGAGCTGTTCACCTCTTGGCATTTTTCAGCGTCGACG
>CAYTIY010000046.1:17426-18646 GCA_964438045.1 uncultured Bacteroidales bacterium
TTTGAAAACAAAGAGTTTTCAACGATGAACTGTTCGGTTTCCCGCGATTTGCACTGCTGGGAAATGTCGGCAAGTTTCATCCCCATCGGACGTTTCAAGTCGTATAATTTTTCGGTTCGGGTGAAATCGGGCATGTTGTCCGACTTGAAGTACGAGCAACATCAAAACAACAGGGATAATTATATCTGGGGTAGATAAGCGTTTCCTTTTCACCTCCAGTCAATGGGGGATTGGCCATGGCGCTCCAGCCACTGGTTGGTAAGGCTGAAATGGTGATTGCCAAAAAAACCGCGATGGGCTGACAGGGGTGAAGGGTGTACCGAGGTCAGTACCAGGTGCCGGCTGTTGTCAATAAAACTGCCTTTCTTCTGGGCGTAAGCTCCCCATAACAAAAAGACCAGGTTGGGTCGTTGGGCTGCCAGTTTATGGATGACGGCATCTGTGAACGTTTCCCATCCCTTGTGTTGGTGTGAGCCTGCCTGGTGCGAGCGAACTGTCAGTGTAGCGTTCAACAGGAGGACTCCTTGTCTGGCCCAGCGTTCGAGATTCCCATCGGGAAACGGTGTGCATCCGAGGTCAGCCTGTATTTCTTTGAAAATGTTTTGAAGGGAAGGGGGAAACGAGCATCCTTGCGGAACGGAAAAGCACAGTCCATGTGCCTGGCCGGGTTCGTGATACGGGTCTTGACCCAGCACTACCACCTTCACCTGATCCAACGGGCACAGGTCAAAGGCTTTGAAAATGTCCTTGCCGCTTGGGTGTACCGTGTAGTTGGCATACTCGTTGCGTACGAATTCTGTCAGCTTGTCGAAATAGGGTTTTTCAAATTCCGACTCCAAGGTTGTTTTCCAGGATTTTTCTATCTTTACGTCCATGTATGCAAATCTACACATTCTTTTATAACCATGCGCCGTTCTACCCGTCTAAGCCTCTTCTTTTTCGTCATCGGTTTTTGTTCTTGTTTGCTCTTGATAGCAGTTGTCCGTTTTGTGGATGGTATCGATTGGGGTTTTTCCCGTAGTGAACGGGTAGAAACGTGTCTTTTCAAGGTTGGTGACTGCCCTGATTGCAAGTTGGTTTCGCAGCGGATCTGGAAAATCGGTCGGTTGAAGGACAATATTGACATGCACCTGGAAAGTGCCCGTCGTATGGGGATTCAGCCGTTTTCCACAAACAAGGAATTGGAGGAGAAGGTTAGCAAGATGCTGCTTTGGGGTAAG
>CAYTIY010000047.1:0-18490 GCA_964438045.1 uncultured Bacteroidales bacterium
TTGACGATTACACCATCATGCGCCCTCTAATGATGGATTTTCCCAACGACAAGAATGTCCTGGATGTGGATGACCAGTACCTGTTCGGTCCTTCGTTGCTGGTCTGCCCCGTATATTTATACAAGGCCAGGTCACGAACGCTGCATTTCCCGGCTGGCTCCGGGTGGTACGATCTTTATTCCGGTGCATACACCAAGGGCGGACAAACCGTTGAAGCGGCTGCACCGACCAGCCGTATGCCCGTCTTTGTCAAAGCAGGCAGCATCGTTCCCGTCGGAGACGTAGTGCAACACACGCTAACTCCTCAGACGAACCTGACGGTATACATCTACGCTGGTCAGGACGGACGGTTTACCCTATACGAAGACGACGGCACCTCCTACGGCTACGAGAAGGGGCAATACACCACCATCGAGTTCAGTTGGAACGACTCGAAAGGCGTACTGACGGTTTCCGACAGAAAGGGATCCGTTGACAGCATGACGAGTCAACGGATAATGGACATCATCCTGGTCGATCCTGCCCATCCTGCCGGCATGGACTCGGGTACAACACCAGGCCGTCAAATTCGCTATAAAGGAAAACAAATCAACGTCGCCATGCGTTGATACAATCCGGAACCTCCTAACCAACGACAACCATGAGCCTTTCTGTCAGACTCCTTGTCCTACTGGCTTTCTTTTTTATGCTGGCCTTGCTGGGAAACTACCTATACCGACACCTGCTGCCCTTGCTTTCGTCAAAACCCGTTGTTAAAACCGTGTTCACCCTGGGGTATGTGCTGTTGTGGATCATTTTCTTTGCCGGTTTGTTCCTTGAACATCAGCTTTCACCCACATTGGGCGGTGCACTGGCTTTTGTCGGTTACAGTTTCATGTTGGTGGTGATGTATTTGCTGCTGACCTATGTGGCGGTTGATATTATCCGGCTTGTATTGAAACTTACGCATACCACACCTGCCAATCCGCTGGCAGCCAGACGTGCCATTACCCTGGCCAGTTTATGTCTGATAGCACTGGCCATGATTGCCGGATACATCCACTTCAACCGTCCGGTGGTCAGGAACCTGGAACTCACAGTCAACAAGCCCCTAAAAAATAAGACCGTAACGATCGTCCTGGCAAGCGACATCCATCTGGGAAACAGCATTGGAAAACAACGTATGCAACGGTACGTGTCCCTCTTGAACAAGCAGCGACCTGACATCATCCTTCTGGGAGGGGACATCGTTGACCGGAGCATGGGTCCGTTGACCGAACAGAACCTGGACGAGGAATTATCCAACCTGAAAGCCAGACTCGGTGTATACGCGGTACTCGGCAACCACGAGCATTACTCGGGCCATCCGGACAGCCTGGCCGGCTACTTCGAGCAAGCAGGCATTCGGGTGCTGCGTGACCAGGTGGTGCTCATCGACAACAGCTTTTACCTGATTGGAAGGGAAGACAGGACCAGTAAAAAAAGGCTACCGCTCAAACGCCTGACGGAAAGGCTGGATCCCATGATTCCGTCAATCGTGCTCGACCACCAGCCCTACCAACTGGAGGAGGCCAGCAACCTGAACATTGACCTGCAACTGTCGGGGCACACGCACAACGGCCAGGTCTTCCCCGGAAACCTCATTGTGAACCGCATGTTCGAAGACGGGTACGGGTATCTGCTGAAACAACGGACGCACGTCTACGTCTCATCAGGACTGGGCATCTGGGGGCCCTTATACCGCATCGGAACCCATTCGGAGGTGGTCACCATCCGGTTGCATTACTGATTATCCTGGTTGGCCACACCAAAGGGAATGTGCACCATGGGAATGGTGTCAATCCGGTGAAGGTGAGTGGTTTGATCATCGAAGTATATATGAGGTCTCATAACCTCCAACACCCGTTTTTTCTCAATTCCTCCCAAAAAGAAAGCCTCATCGACCGAGATGTTCCAGCTCTTGAGGGTGCTGATCATGCGTTCGTGCGCAGGTGCGTTGCGGGCCGTGAGTATGGCTATCTTCATCAGTTTTGGCAAATCGGGGTTTTCTCTACGGGCTGATTCCTGCAACTGTTGGTAAAAAGCAATGCGTCTGAAGAGCTTGGCCAGCGGACCGTCCTGATGAGGTTCGAGCCGCAGGTTTGATTCCCGTTGGCTAAATGCGTCCAGACCGTCTTGCTGAAAGACTTTTTCGGCTTCGTCGTCGGCAATGACGCCATCAAAATCGAAGGCCAACCTGAGTTCCCTATCGTTTTCATTGTCCTCAATACGGGTATTGAGCACCAGTCCGGCAGGAAAGCCGGCATCGAGGGCCTCTTTCACGTCTTTTTTATTGGCCGACAAAAACAGGGAGAGATTGAAGGCGTCGTTGTACATGAAGGGAGACATACCGGAAAAGAATGCGGCGCGGGTGATGTTCAATCCATAGTGTTCAATTGAACGGAACACGCGCAAACCGGTTTCCGGGCTGTTTCTGGACAACAGTACGACTTCGACCGGTTGCAGGTCGGGAAAATAGTGGTTCAGATTCAGGAAACGCCGGATAAAGGGAAAAGCGACGCCTTTTTGGAGCACGTCTTCCAGGTGGGCTTCCTGGTACTTTCGGTAGGAGTCCTCACCGTATTTCTGAAACACCTCATCCGATTCGGTCAAATCGAACAGAGCGCTGGAGGCTATGCCTATAACTAGTTTATCTTCAATGGGAAAGGCCATGGTCGCTGGGGGTGATGTTCTTGGTCTGTTTCAGGTAATCGCTGGGAGTAATCGAAAATGCCGTTTTAAAACACGATGTAAAATACTTTGGGTCCGAAAAGCCCACGGCATAGGCAACGTCTGAGACGTTCCCTGCACGGTTCTTCAAAAGCTGGCAGGCATGTTTGAGCCGGATGTTCTTGGTGAACTCAACCGGAGACAAACCGGTCAGCGACTTGATTTTCCGGTACAACGATGACTTGGACATGTTGAGTTGGCCGGAGAAGGCATCCAGATCAAAGTCTGCTTCCGAAAGGTGCGCTTCAATCACGGCAATGGCATTTTCCAGGAATCGTTTATCAATGGATGCCATTTCCAACGTATTGATGCTGAGTTCGGCTGTCGATTTGAATTGATCCAAACGGTGTTGACGGTTTTTCAACAGATTGGCAATCCGCGCATCCAGAACTTTCAGTTCAAACGGCTTGGAAAGGTACCCGTCGGCTCCTGCGTTGTAACTTTCCACCCTGTCGTCGGAGGTGTTCTTGGCCGTAAGCAACAGCACGGGTATGTGGCTGGTACTCATGTCGCCCTTGATTCGTCGGCACAGCTCAAGGCCATCCAACCCCGGCATGACGATGTCGCTCACCACCATGTCGACGGGGTGCTGTTCCAGCCATTCCAAGGCTTCCCTGCCGTCACGCGCCATGTGTGTATGGTAATGCCTGGAAAGCATCCTTTCCATCAGGTGCAGCAATTCGGTGTTGTCCTCAACAATCAAGAGGCTAATGGCCTCCACAGCTGTCGGCCTTTCTTCCTCATCCATATCGAACCGGTCATTTATGGGTTGACGGTGGATGACATCGTTCTGTCCGGCGTCTTTTCCCACCCGTTCGGCATCGGTGTAATCGCCTTCATCGAGGGGTATTTCCACAGTGAAGGTAGATCCTTCCCCGGGTTCGCTGTCCACCCGGATGGAGCCATGGTGCAATTCGAGCATTTCTTTGACCAAGGTCAGGCCAATGCCGTGGTTCTCCACCGTATTGGTGGGATCGTTGGAATAAAAGCGGGTGAAGATGTGTTCAAGGTCCTCACCGGGTATTCCCCTCCCTGTGTCTTGTACGACAAGTCGGGCTGTTCGACGGTGCTGTCCCGTTGTTTCTTCGACCCGAACCAATACAGACCCGTCTTTTGACGTGTATTTGAAGGCATTGGACAGAAGGTTGTACACAATCGTATCCATTTTTTCGGCATCAAACCAGCCCATTATGCTGTTTTGGGCAGGCTCCAATGAAAAGTGGATTTGTTTTTCCCTTGCCAGCGGCTCAAACCCGTTGTGGCAGATTTGTCTGACAAAGGCTACCAAATCGGATTGTGTCACTTTCAGTTTCAGGTTTCCGCTTTCCAGCTTTCGAAAATCCAGGATCTGGAGCAACAGTCGCTTCAATCGTTCCACATTGATTTTCATGGCCTTATGCTGCCAGGATTGGCCGTTGAACGAACGTTCCAGATCATCAATCAAGCAGGAGACAACGGTTAGCGGGGTAAGGAGTTCGTGTGAGATGTTCGTGAAGTAACGAAGTTTGGTTTGAGTCAGCTCTTCGGAGGCATCTTTCTCAAGGCGGGCAAACTTAAGCTCATTCTTTAGACGTAAACGGTTGGTCGTAAATCGGTAAAGCCCGTATAAGATCATGACCATCGCAAGCACGTAGAGGGTGTAGGCCCACCAGGTCTCATACACGGCTGGCTTGATGCGCACACGCAGGCCGGTTACCGTCTTTCCCCACTGTCCGTTTTCATCGGTGGCTCTCAACAGCAGCCTGTATTTTCCTTTGTCCAGGTTGTTGTAAGTGGCAAACCGACGAGTCGCGGTGGTATAGTTCCATTCTTCGTCCACCCCTTCAAGCTTGTAGGCGTATTGAACCTTGGAAGGAAAAGCGTAATTGAGCGAGGAAAAATCCACTTCGATGGAGTTGTCAGTGTGCCGAAGCGTCAGAAGACCTTCGACGACATCGTACACATCGGTGCCTCCGGAAAGCATGATGGATTGGTTATGCACCTTCACATCAGTGACTTGGACACCTTGTGGGATGGTGGCTGATTTTCTTTTTTCGTTGGAGGGAAGAAACACGCAAAAACCCCTGTTTCCTCCGAAGAAAACTTCTCCTGCCTCGTTTATTGAACAGGCTCCTGCCACAAACGAAGTGACAGCCAAATCGTCGAACACGCTGTAAACGGCGGCCATACCGGTGGCGGAATTGAATCGAGTCACACGCTTATTGGTAGATATCCAGACTGTTCCAGACGAATCAACCTTTATATTGAGGATGCCCTCCCCCGTCATGGCACACCGCTTGCTCATGTCGGTAAAGCGGCTGGTGCGTTTGTCAAAAATAAGCACACGCCCCTCCTTGGTTCCCACCCAAATGTGGTTCCCTGACTGATGACATACACTCTGAACGTTGCTGGTCGTGAGACCCTCGGTGTTTTTGTCGTACGCGGTGACTTTATACGTGTTGCCCGACCTGACCAGTCGGCAGAATCCGGACTGTTCACTTGAAATCCAGATTTCGCCGTCAGCATCCTGGGTGATAGCGGTCACAAACGGTATTTCAGCTATGGGAACAACGCGTTTACCCGACGTGACCTTGATTACTCCGCCCATCATGCCTACCCATACATTGCCTTCTTTGTCTTCAAACAACACCTTATCTCCGTAGCTGTTGTACGAATTGTTGCTGTTCAAGTCAATCGTACTTTTTAGGACAACCCCGCTTCCTTTTTTGGCAACCACGTAGAGGTAGCGGTTGTCGCAGCTGATCCAATGTTCGTTGGTGTGATGAATTGAACGGATATAATTGACGGTTTGGATGTTTTTCAGTTCAGACAGTCCCTGTATTTCTTCGTTCACCCTGGCCACGTTGTTTGTCCTGTCATAAAGGCAAAGTCCGTATCGGTTCATACCCAACCAAACCAGGCCATCCTTATCGACAGACAGGGCTTTTATGCTGGGGTAGAAGCCCATACGTTGCCGCACGATATCCAGGGAATGATTCTGAACAGTAGGGCGGTTGAATCCGATGCGGATCACCCCCTCTCCAAAAGCGCCAATCCACAGGTTGTTGTTCCTGTCTTTGACAATTTCGCTGTACAGTCGGCTGGACCCTTTCAGGTACGACGAAATGTCAATCGGTTGCGGGCGATCGTCATTCATGGGTTTCACCACATACAATCCGGTGAGTGACATCAACCAAAGGTACCCGTTGGTGTCATCTTGTACTATGCTGAAGATGGCTGTTTCGGGTTTTAGACCGGATGTGTTCGAAGGGATTTGTTGCCGGTACATGGAAGGCCTAGGTGCGTTCGGATCGAATCGAAAAAAGCCATCTCCCCATGTTCCCAGCCAATACCGTCCCTGGTTGTCCTGGTACAAGCGAAACGGATTGTTGCCCTTGCCCACCCTGGGAAAACGAGTAAACGTGTCGGTTTCCGGTTCATACCGGCACAAACCCGATTCCCAACACATCACCCAGATGGTTCCGGTGCGGTCGGCATACACTTGATTCACACTGCTTCCCGATACGGTCTTTTTATCAAGGGGGTTGTACCCGTAATGGTGAAGGGCCTGTCCATGTAAGTTGTAGCGGTACAAGCCACGGTTCGTTCCTATCCAGATGTTGCCGCGCTTATCGGCAGCCAGGCTGTTGATCCGGTCGTTTCCAAAAATAGAATCCTGTACATGTTCCACATGCAGGTTGCGTTTGTCCAACCGGTTCAATCCCTGTTTGGTTCCCACCCATAAATGGTGTTCATCGTCATCAGTTATACACTGGATGTCGTTGCTGGTAAGCAGAAACGGATTGTTCATGTCAGACCGAAGGCTGCGTACCTCGTAACCGTCGTAGCGGCATAGCCCATCGGGTGTACCAAACCACATGAAGCCTTCCTTGTCCTGATAGACCCGTTGTACCGTACTCGACGGCAGTTGGCTCATCATGGTAAAAGGTTCGAAGGAAACCTGGAGCTGGTCTCCGGCACGCAGGGTTGTCAGCGAAAGGAACCACGTGCATCCGATCAGAAAAAGCAATCGTACCATATGGGCAAAAATACATAAAAAATTCCCATCTTTACATGTCTCAGCACGATACAGCCTTATGAACCACCGGATTCTTCTTTGTGTCATTTTCCTGGCGACAACCCTGTCTGCCATGTCTTCAGTACCCTTATTGCGCGTTCAGGAAACACATCCAACCACTTCTGCCTGGGTCTTGGCTGGGCAGGAACAACTATCCGGCCAGGCGTTTCAACAGGACGCACTAGTCTCGTACAATGGCTTTCAATACACCGTTTATTACAATGCGACCCGTAACGTTACCATTGCCCGACGCAGGTTGTTTTCCGGAAAATGGCAGGAAGTTGTATTGCCACACCGCAACACGGCCGATGATGCACACAACGTTATTTCAATCGGCTTTTGCAGGAACGACGGGACGATCCATCTGGCCTATGACCACCATAACACCACCCTTCAGTATTGTCGATCCGTTATAGGTCTTGCTCATCGCACTGAACCGGATGAGTGGACGGCGTCCAGCTTCGGGCCGACAACCTCAGCCTTGGATCAAGAGGTCGTCGTACCCGATGTGACATACCCCAGATTTATTGAAAAACCGGACGGGAACCTTCTGCTCGAATGTCGGTACAGATTAAGCGGGGACGGAGACAGCTACCTGAGGGAATACGATGGTGTGACCCATACCTGGAAATTGTTGGGTCGCTACGTGCAAGGCATGGATGCAAGGCCGGACGCATGCGCCTACATCAACCGTATGGATTACGACACCAAGGGTCGTTTGCACGTTTCCTGGTGTTGGCGGGATGATTTTGGGGGTGGCAGCAACCATGACTTGTTCTACGGTTACAGTTTGGACGACGGTAGAACCTGGAAAGACACCCACGGAAAACGGGTAGCAATAACCGAATACATCCGCCCAACCAACTCACGATTTACCGGATTGTGTATGCGTCAGGGTATTTCCAGTCTGAAGGTAGCCGACATTCCCCATTTCAAGGGCTATATCAATCAAGAAACACAAGCCACGGACAGCAAAGGGCGTGTTCATATCGCTGTTTCCTACATGGAGGAGGGCACGGACATGAACTGGGCCTCTTCCCGATCAAAGGCGGTGTTGCATCATTGGCTTCGAGAAACCAACGGAACATGGCGACACACTGTGGTGAGGCACAACGGCGTTCCGGTACACTCACCGTGTCGGGTGCAGCTTGTCATTGACAAATTGGACAACGCCTTTCTGATAGCCGGACAGGCTGAGGTGTACGCCGCCACGGCAGCTGGCGACTATTTGGATTGGTCGTTGGTTTCCGATACGGACAAAGGGCGTTTTTGTTCTGAACCCCAGGTGGATCGATGGCTACTCAAAGAAGGCATGTTGTCCTTTGTATACCTGGAAAGGAACGGTACCATCGCTGTCATCGATTACTTGTTGGACAATCCGGGACCGTTCAACGGCAAGGGGCTGAAAACTGACTATTTTTACGATGAAAACAGCCAACTGTCAGTGAAACAGGTAATCCGTAAACAACCCGGAGGAACGTGTCCGGCCGGAACACGCAGCGTACGGTGGTCGGGGTATTTGGAAACAGCCTTTGCGGAACCGTACACGCTTCATGTAACCACATCGTCAAACACGGTCGTAATCATCAACGATGAATGTGTGTTGGAAACCACACCATCAACCAGCCCAAGGACTTTTTCCATTCCGCTCAGGACCATCAACTCGCACCGGAACAAATTGGTCATCATGTGCAAAGGTTACGGATTGGACAACGTATCCCTTGCCTGGTCCAGCCGACGGACTCACCTCTCAAAGGTGCCAACCAGGCATCTGTTTCCTTTGTGAAAGTTTAGGGTTTGACAAAACGGGTTTGCCAGCTGGAACTGCCCAACGTTGTCCTGATCAAGTAATGCCCGGGAGTCAGACTCGAACAATCCAGGGTAATCTGCCTGTTGGCCGGTACAGAAACCGACATGACCCTATTTCCAGATGCGGCTGTCACTTCCACCTGAAACTGACCACTCCTCATTTGACTCTCCGCAACACCTGTAAAAGCCAGTGTTACCGTTTCACC
Organism: uncultured Bacteroidales bacterium; assembly: GCA_964438045.1. Lineage (GTDB taxonomy): Bacteria > Bacteroidota > Bacteroidia > Bacteroidales > UBA1402 > UBA8389. The sequence continues at coordinate 8,821 of CAYTIY010000047.1, forward strand.
GACGGGGTTTGGCCAGCACGTTGCTTTTTTTTTTACATCTTTCTGTGTTTTGGAAAGACGTGTACCGGTTGACAGGGGGGCTATTCCCTCAAGGGTTGGCGTTGTGGTCTTGATGGATCCGTCCTCATTGAATTCCAGCTTGTCAATGCATATTTCACGGTAATTTCCCGGAGTCGAATAGGTAAACGCATTGGGACGCGTCAATCGGTGATATACAATGTACCATTCGTCTTTTCCCGGAACCTGAACTACCGAGTTATGTCCGGGTCCATAAATACCGTCCGCGTCGTTTCTTGCTATCACGATATTGTTAGCAGGTACGGTTATAGGCCCAAGGGGTGAAGCGGCTGTACCATAACGCACCCTGTAATCCCGGCTGCCGGTATCGTTTTCCGACCAAAGAAAATAATAGGTACCCTTGCGGTAGATCACATAGGTTCCCTCCCTGAATGTACCATTGGGAGTCATAATGGTCAGGGTGGACGAGTTGATCGATGTCATGTCCTCGTTCAACTCCACACCGGCCATATAACCGTTTCCCCAGTACAGGTAACTTTTCCCTGAAACCGGATCGGTAAAAACGTCGGGGTCAATTTCCTGACCTCCACTCACTCCTGCCGGTTTAACATTTACGAGCGGTTTCCCCAGATCGACAAACGGACCTGTCGGTTCCGATGAAACAGCCACTCCCACCTGTTTGTTGGCGGTGTAATAGAAAAAGTACCGGTATTCTCCATTGATTTTCTTCTCCACCATACAAGGAGCCCATGCATACGTCGATGCCCAGGAAACCTGTCCGCTTGTCAAGTCAACCAGGGTATTTTCCTTCTTCCAGTTTACCAAGTCTGAGGAGGAGAAGCAATCAAAGTAGCGTCCGTACCAACCACTGTAACCGTCGCTGGTAGGATAGATGTAATACTTACCGGTTTTTTCGGCATACAATACTTCCGGATCGGCAAACAAGCCTCCAATGACCGGATTGTTGTGTACAGCCGCACTCACACTATAGGAAACCGATGTGCCGTTCAGACTCAGTGAATACGTCACGGCTCCCTGCGTGAAATCCTGCGGACCTGCAGGGGTTACCTTGACACCGGGCATGGTCTGCAACTGGGGATCAAATTTTTTCAGGTTGGTCCCGTAATTGACAGGAAGAAACACCGTTCGTTGCGAATTGTCAATAATCATGTTCAGGCGTTTGACGTTGGGTGACCCCGCAGAAAGAATGATCATATCGGTCGTTTTTCCCCACTTGGCGGCCAGTCGTTCAGCCTCCTCGGTAGAAATCGGAATCACTGTTCCATGTCTGGGCGCAAAGTTCATAGAAACGCCGTTCACTATCCGGAAATTGCGCAAATCGGTTGTCCAGGTAAATTCGTACCGGCCGTTGGTGTACACGTCGTACATCAAAATACAGGTATCCGAATCAATCAGTCTGAAAATACAAGCGCCTTCCACCGCATTTGAGGTTTGTTGGAAATAGGCATTTTCCACAAAGGTGTAGGGTCCGGTCAAAGACTCCGAGACCACTCTTTTGATGCCGTTTCCATCACCCTCTGTCTTAAAGAACAGGTTGAAGCGGCCGTCCTGGAAAATAATGTCTCCGTCAATGCACGATTTGTCTTGCGGATGATCGAACAATACTTTTGGCTCTGTCACCAGGCTGGTAAAATCCGCATTGGCGTACGCATAATGGATGACGTCCGGATCGTTTCCGGCACGCATGGACCAATACACCATCATTTTGCCTACACGTGGATCCCAGATGGTTTGGGGAGCCCATACGCGGTTGACGGAAGCATAAGCTGGAAACAGTTCGGGTATGTCAATCCGCGCGTGGGTCCAGTTCACAAGGTCCGAAGAGGTCAAAAAGACCATGCCGTGGTTGCTGTTCCATCCGTTTGAAGACATCATGTCGGTGACAACCATATAATACGTACCATTGGGGGCCCTGTAAATATGGGGATCCCGTACGGCCTTCATTTCGGCTATGGTGTCTGATGCGATGATGGGCAAATTGTCGTTCAACGCTCTGTAATTCAAACCGTCCGGACTCAGGCCAAAACGGATGCACTCCTGGTTGGCTGTATTCCCGGTAAAATAGGCAAATAAATAAGCGGTATTGGGAGCGCGCGGAGGCAAGGTGACGGAAAAGAGGCGGCTTGTGCGGGCCGATCCCTTGGTCAGAGTGGCTGTCAGCTGCAGGGTGACCGGGGCCTGTCCTTTGGCCGGCGATTTCAGCAACTTGCCTGCTGAACTCAGAAACTCGGGTTTACTGGATGTCCATGAAATGGAAGAACCCTCCTTTCCCTTGAGTGGAAGATACACATCTTCCCTGAGCGATTGAAGTTCAGCGTACAGTTGAATGGCCTCCTTATCGAGAGCCACCACCTCCTGGTCGGATTTGAAGGGCAATACGACCACATTGAACACCTTGTGGACCGTGTCCGACGAACCCTTGAGCACAGCCGTCAGTTGTACGGTGGTGGGCGCACTGCCAAACGGGGGTCTGTTCACCACGCCCTTTTCTGAAACGAAAGCAGGATTGGATGATATCCATTCAAGGATTATCGATGATCCCGAGGTCAGGAAAGGCAACACCACGTCATTTGTGAGCGTATCTTTCGCAAATATCAGTGTTTGTGCCAGTTCCCTCAATGCCAGTTTTGAAAAGCCCTCATTATAAGCACTCACTCTGGAAGCCAGCCCTGAGACCTCTTCTTTTGACAAGGCACGGTCATATACCCTGAAATCAGTCAGCATGGTTTGTTTCAGATAGGCGTCGTTTGAAAAAGGCGACCGGGCAATATAGTTGTACTGAAGGTTACCCACGATATCTCTGGGTTTCAGACTGGTTGAGTTTACGACCTTGGTCACACCGTTAAGGTACAGGCTGCCTGTCGTACCAGACTGTGTGTAGCACACATGTACCCACTGTCCTTTTGTTGCGGCTGTTCCCAGGGCCACCGCCACCTTTTCGTTATTCCATCCGCCCGTTGACAACGCATATCGTTGGGCGTTGACACGGTATGCCAGGTATTCTCCCGCATATTGGGTACAGGCATTTGAGGTGGAAAAATTCCAAAGGAAGTAACCGTCTCCCGAAATGGAAGCTGCTTCACTGATGTAAATATAGGTTGCCACGGAAAAATCCGAAAAACCCTTGACTGCACTTCCCATGGAGGCTCCCATGTCCAGATAGCCGTTCCCTGTTCCCAAATCCAGAACGTTCATCGTGTCGATCTGGCGTATGAGGGCACCATTGAAAAGGGTTCCATCGTGATTGTTTCCGGATTCGTCTTTTACCTTAGCGTCTGTCAATGACTGAAACGTATAATGCAGTTTCAATGAACTGTCAGCGGCCATGCTTACCGGTAGTTCCAGCAACAGGCATGTCAAACACAAGCCAACGAACAAAAGGTTCTTTTTCATACGGGTGATTATTGTAGTACGTGACACAAAAATAAGACATTCAATCGTTCATGCATCGCAAGGAAGATAATTGAACCATTTTTCATCCCATGTTGGTTGAATTTCATACATTTGTCGGTAGTAGACTATTCAATTATCCCAACATACCATGTCTTTTACCCGTCCCAACTCCTTGTCCGCACACACACTGAGACCATTCTACCTTTTCCTGTTTGTGGGAATATGCTGTATTCCTGCTGAGATTGTTGCTCGTCCGAAAGGGATTCCCGACAAGAAGTGGATCATTGGTCTGATCAACGAGGTGAATGAAACCTGGCAGAAAACACATGCACCTCAGGTCAATGCATTTTGGGACAACGCTGCTTACCATACCGGAAACATGGAGGCGTATAAACTGACACACAAGGAAGCTTACAAAAACTATTCGCAGGCTTGGGCCGTACACAACCGCTGGATGGGTGCAGCCTCAAACGATACCGCCAGGTGGGTGTATAATTATGGAGAGACGCCTCATCACGTTTTGTTTGGTGATTGGCAAATCTGCTTCCAAACGTATGTAGATCTTTATGCACTTGACAGAAAGAGGGATGTGTCTAAAATTGCAAGAGCCAGGGGGGTGATGGAATTTCAGATGGAGACACCTGCAACGGATTATTGGTGGTGGGCCGATGGACTTTACATGGTCATGCCGGTGATGACCAAACTCTACTGCATCACACACAATCCACTTTATCTGAAAAAATTACATGCCTATTTCTTGTTCGCTGACAGCCTGATGTACGATGTGGAATGCGGTTTATACTACAGGGACGCCAAGTACGTGTTTCCCAAGCAACCAACCATCACGGGCAAAAAGAATTTTTGGTCTAGGGGAAACGGTTGGGTTTACGCTGCGTGCTGCAAGGTGTTGGCCGACCTGCCCAGGAAGGACCCCTTGCGTCCATTACTCATACAACGTTTCATCAGTATGTCAAAAGCGCTCAAAGCCAGCCAACAAAGCGAAGGTTACTGGACGCGGTCGTTGCTGGACCCGTCCCACGCACCCGGTCCTGAGACCAGTGGTACTGCCTTTTTCACCTACGGCATGTGTTGGGGTATCAACCATGGACTGTTGTCGAAAAAGGAATACTTGCCTACCTTGATCAAGGCTTGGAATTACCTGGAAAAAACCGCCCTTCAGGAAAACAGGACGATCGGTTTCGTTCAACCGATTGGAGAAAACCCCAGCCCCACAATCCGTGTGAGCGCTGGTTCAACATCAAACTTCGGCACTGGAGCCTGGTTATTGGCCGCATGCGAAATGGCCCGTATGTGACAGGATGCCACACAATTGAACCGAAAGGTGCAGTTAAACAGAAAAATCAACCTTTCCGGCGAACGCGTCCGCCAACCAAATCGAGAATCTCGTTGGTGATGGCTTGCTGACGAGTCTTGTTGTATATTTTCGTCAGTTCCTTAAGCAAGTCGTTGCCATTGTCGGTAGCTATCTGCATGGCGGTCATGCGCGCCGCATGTTCGGAAACCAGCGATTCCGATACGGCCGTGAAGAGGTTGGTCGCCACTACATGTGCATAAATCATCCTGAAATAGGCTTTAGGGTTTGGTTCCGTCTTGATTTCGTGCGGAACGACATCGGTCTGCTTTCGCACAGGTCGGTCAATAGGAACCAGGTTCTTTTCCGTAACAACCTGACGGGCAGCCGACTTGAAGTGATGAAACAGCACGACGACCTTGTCAACCTCACCGGAACGATAGGCTTTCAACAGGACGGAGGCAAACTCCTTACATTTGGTCAATGAGGCTTTGTCCAACAACCGTCTTCCCTCCTCGTGAATGGTGAGTCCTTGGGAGAGCAATGATTGAGCTATTTTTTCCCCTACAGGATACAATTCCACTTCGATGCCCTCCTTCTTGTTCCTTTCCAGGGTCAATTCAACTTCCCTGATCAGATTGGAATTGAAAGAACCGCACAAACCGGTATCGGATGAGAACGGCACAATGGCCACCCGTCTGACCGGCCGATCGGGTAAAATGCCCAAAGCCTCTTCATCCCTGCCTTCAAACAACCCCTCAATGATTTCGTTCAATTTTCGCTCGTAAGTATTCGCTTTTTTGACCGATTGTTGGGCCTGATGAAACTTGGCCGATGAAATGAGTTTCATGGCCGAAGTAATCTTCAGTGTATTTTGTACAGAGACTATTCGATTTTTTGTTTCCTTTAACGATGCCATGTCTCAATCCATCAATTTGCAAACGTGGCGGACACCCTGGCTGCCAATTCGTCCAACGCCTTCATTGAAGTTTCGTTGAGTATACCGTTATTCAGTTCATTTACTATATCGGGGTGGTTCAGTACCATTTCTTCAAGAAAAACAGCCTCAAAATCGCTCACCTTATCAATAGGCACCTCACGCATCAATCCGTGTGTACCGCAATACAAGATAGCTATTTGGTTACCGACGGGCATCGGTTTGTACTGCGATTGAATCAACAGCTTGGTATTTTTACGTCCCTTATCGAGGATCAAGGCTGTAACCGGATCCATGTCGCTGCTGAAACGGGAAAAAGCTTCCAGTTCACGGAACTGAGCCTGATCTATCTTCAACGTTCCGGCCACCTTTTTCATGGCTTTGTTCTGGGCGTTACCACCCACACGGGAAACGGAAATACCTACGTTGATGGCGGGGCGGATACCACTGTTGAACAAACCGGTATCCAGAAAAATCTGACCATCTGTGATAGAGATCACATTGGTGGGAATGTAAGCAGATACGTCCCCTGCCTGAGTTTCAATCAGAGGCAAGGCTGTCAGTGAACCACCACCCTTGATGCGGTGCTTCATGGACTCGGGTTGATCATTCATATTCTTGGCCACCTCATCGCGGTCGATGATGCGGGCGGCACGTTCCAGCAAGCGGGAATGCAGGTAAAAGATGTCACCGGGATAGGCTTCGCGACCAGACGGGCGCTGCAGCACCAACGAAATTTCGCGATAGGCAACAGCTTGTTTGGACAGGTCATCGTATACCACCAAGGCATGACGGCCGGTATCGCGAAAGTATTCTCCAAGTGCGCAACCTGCAAACGGCGCGTAATATTGCAGCGCAGCCGGATCTGCTGCGGAAGCTGAAATGACAGTGGTATATTCCATTGCTCCATGTTCTTCCAAGGTCTTTACAATGGTTGCAACGGTTGAATCTTTTTGTCCGATAGCCACATAAATGCAGTAAACAGGCTTTCCTGCTTCGAAGTTGCCGCGTTGGTTGATAATGGTGTCAATGGCAATGGCGGTCTTTCCTGTCTGACGGTCGCCAATGATCAACTCACGTTGACCGCGCCCGATAGGAATCATGGCATCGATAGCTTTCAAACCGGTTTGCAAGGGTTCCTGTACCTTTTGCCGAAAGACAACTCCAGGAGCCTTGCGTTCAAACGGCATATCGGCATCAACATTCTCAATCGGTCCTTTTCCGTCAAGAGGATTGCCCAAGGTATCTATCACACGTCCTAACAGCCCCTCGCCCGCCATGATGGAGGCTATTTTTCCGGTGCAGCGTACCATGTCGTTCTGCTTCACTAAAGACGATTCACTGAACAGGACGGCACCTACGTTGTCTTCTTCCAGATTCATGGCAATGCCCTTAGCGCCGTTGTCAAATTCCAACAACTCACCAGAACGAACATTACGCAACCCAAATATGCGTACTACACCGTCACCAACTTGCAATACAATACCGGTATCATCCAGTTGGACAGCGCTGCTTATACCCTGCAACTCGCTGCGCAACAGATCGCTCACTTCACTAACTTTTATCTCTTTCATACTATCACTTCCGCTTGTAGGTCATTCCCTTACGTTAAATCGTCAATTTTTTCTGAATGGCTTGCAGCTGATTTTTCACACTGGCATCCAGGCGTTTCTCATCGGTGGTCAGGACATACCCGCCAATTATCTCCGGGTTTACCATAAACCTCAGTTCGATTTTTTTACCGGAAGAGGCTTCCATCTTCGTTTTGAAAGCGTCTTTCTGTTGAGGATCCAAAGGTACGGCTGTTGTGACTCGTACCTTTATGATTCCTTGTTCCTTGTCGTAAACACGCTTGTAGGCGCGGCAGATATCAAGCAACGAATTTTCGCGCTGATGGTTCATCAAGAGGTTGAAAAATCGTTCCAACGAAGTGGAAGGCGTGTTTGCCAACGCCATCCGCATCAACTTCAACTTGACCGTACCTTCAACCAAAGGACTTTGCAACGCAGGAAGCAGATCGGGAACGGCAAGCAGTTGCTCACGAATCAGTTTCAATTCATCGAGCACGACACCTTCCTCACCGGTTTCCTTCGAAAAATCGTACAAGGCCCTGGCATATCGAAACGCGATCAAAACAGCATTCATAGTTATAACGCTTTGTCGTCCAGTTCAATCATAAAACGCTCAATGAGTGCTTTCTGCTCAGCGCTTTCTTCCAGTTCACGGCGCAGAATCTGCTCCGAGAGCTGGACGGACAAGGCGGCTACTTCGTTGTGAAGGCTTCTCAGAGCCCTGTCCTTTTCCGCTGCCGCCTCCTTCCTGGCCTGTTCAGTCAAGCGAAGACCCTCGGCCAGGGATTTTTCCCTGGCTTCACCGATCATACGTTCTTTCAGTTCGGCTGCTTCTCGTAAAATGGTATCTTTTTTCATCTGAGCCTCATTGATCAGGTCGCTGCAAGTCTGCTGCGCCTTTTTCAACTGTTCCTCTGATTTTCGCGCATCCTCCAATCCTTTGGAAATGACTTCCTTTCGTTGGTCGATGCTCTTGACAATGACGGGGAAACCGTACTTTGCCAATATGATGAAAACAATACCAAATGTCAGAAGCATCCAGAACAATAAACCGAGTTCCGGAGTTAACAATGACATACTTTACTTTTTTACAATGCCAGGAAACAAACCACAATGGCAAACAAAGCTGTAGCTTCCACCAAAGCAGCAATAATCAACATGGATGTACGAATATCACCTGCTGTTGACGGCTGGCGGGCCATCGACTCCATGGCTGAACCACCAATTTTACCAATACCGATACCGGCACCGATAACGGCCAAGCCTGCACCTACGGTTGCACCGAGTTTCCCGATTCCCACTCCCAGAGTGGCTGCTTGCAATAAGATTGTTGCTATCATACTATGATTATTTAGGTATTTGTGTTTGTGTTATTTACTTTGTTTTGGGTGATGGTGGCGAACCCTGGCCAAACCGATGTATACCGATGACAACAGGGTGAAAATGTAAGCCTGGAGAAAAGAAACCAATATTTCGACAAAAAACATGAAAACGCTCAGCAGCACCGAGATGGACGTCATGGTTGCATTGATGGCCGTACCCATGGATACGGTAAAAAAGATCAGGCAGACCAAACTCAACATGATGGTGTGTCCGGCCATGACGTTGGCAAACAGACGGATCATCAAGGAGAACGGCTTGGATATGACCCCGAACATTTCCACGACCGGCATAAGGGGTATCGGTAATTTCAGGAACATAGGAACTTCCGGCCAGAAGACTTCCTTCCAGTATTCTTTTGTACCAAACATATTGACAATGATCATGGTGAACAAGGCCAGTATAAAGGTAATAGCAATGTTGCCCGTCACATTGGCTCCACCCGGAAACAGGGGAATCAAGCCCAACAAGTTATTGACGAGAATGAAAAAGAACACTGTCATCAGATAAGGCTGGAAACGTTTGTAATCAGCACCAATATTCGGCTTGATCACATCTTCCCGCAGGAAATCGACCACAACCTCAACTACGCCGACAAATCCTCCGGGTGCTTCCATGGGGTGTTTCTTGTACCAACGTGCCACCGACAACACCAGGAACAAAACAATTGCCGCACTCACCAACAGAGCCAATACGTTTTTGGTGATAGAAAAATCGAGCGGGCGCACTTCAGCCCCAGCTGCATTCCTGGTGACTACCTTTCCTGCATATTTACTGCCTTCCTTGCCCAAATAGAACCCTTCATAAGGATGCTCTCCATGCAATTTGGAAGCAGAAAAGGCATGGATGTTTCCGTCCAATCCATGTACGATCACCAATAATGGAACCTGTACATGAACCTTTCCAATGGTGGCGATGTGCCAGGTATAGGCATCTCCCAAGTGTTCGAAGATGATACCTTTCACATCGACACGCTCCTCCTTCGGGGTCTCAGCCCGTAACGTGGAAAAAGCGGTTACAATCAGCAAAATGACAACC
>CAYTIY010000048.1:0-18248 GCA_964438045.1 uncultured Bacteroidales bacterium
AAATGGAAGGCATCCCCGCCGAATGGGGAACCGCCGTCAACGTACAAGCCATGGTGTTCGGCAACATGGGTGAAACCTCTGCCACTGGCGTTTGTTTCTCTCGCGATGCAGCCACGGGCGAGGATATGTTCATTGGCGAATACCTCATCAACGCACAAGGTGAGGATGTCGTCGCAGGTATCCGTACACCCCAACAAATCACCAAGGAAGGTTCACAACGTTGGGCCAAGCTGGCCGGGGTAAGCGAAGAAGAACGCGTAGCCAAATTCCCATCCATGGAAGAAGCCATGCCTCCTATCTATGAAGAGCTCAACACCCTTCAGGAAAAACTGGAGAACCACTACAAGGATATGCAGGACATGGAATTCACCGTTCAGGAAGGCAAACTCTGGTTCCTCCAAACCCGTAACGGCAAACGTACCGGTGCTGCCATGGTGAAAATTGCCATCGATATGTTGCACCAGGGCATGATTGATGAAAAGTCAGCCGTGCTCCGCATTGACCCGAACAAACTCGACGAATTGCTGCACCCTGTTTTTGACAAGACTGCCATTAAGAACGCCAAGGTTATCGCTAAGGGTTTGGCCGCCTCTCCGGGTGCCGCATCCGGTAAGATCGTCTTCAATGCTGATGATGCCGCTGAATGGGCTTGTAAAGGAGAAAAGGTGATCATGGTACGTATTGAGACCTCACCCGAAGACCTGGCCGGTATGGCCGCCGCACAAGGCATCCTGACCGCACGTGGAGGTATGACCTCACACGCCGCCGTTGTGGCACGCGGAATGGGCAAGTGCTGTGTTTCCGGAGCCGGCAGCCTCAAAATTGATTATGCCACCAAAACCATTGAAGTAGGCGACCTGGTTCTCAAAGAAGGTGACGCTATTTCCTTGAACGGTTCTACTGGTGACATCTACCTGGGAGCCGTTGCCACCAAGGAAGCCGAAGTAGACAATGACTTTGCCGAGTTGATGGCTCTGGCCGACAAATACACCCGCATGCACGTCCGTACAAACGCAGACACTCCACACGATGCCGAGGTTGCCCGCAAGTTTGGTGCCAGGGGTATTGGTCTCTGCCGTACGGAACACATGTTCTTTGAAGGCGAAAAGATTAAAGCCATGCGTGAAATGATCCTCGCTGAAAATGTAGAAGGACGTCGTAAGGCATTGGCCAAGATACTGCCTTACCAAAAAGCTGACTTCAAGGGCATTTTCCAGACCATGCAAGGCCTACCCGTGACTGTCCGCTTGCTGGATCCCCCCTTGCACGAATTTGTTCCCCACGAAGAAAAGGAACAAGCCATTTTGGCTGAATCTATGGGTATATCACTGAAAACCATACAACAACGCGTCAATGCCCTGCACGAAGCCAACCCCATGTTGGGACACCGTGGTTGCCGTTTGGGTAATACCTACCCGGAAATCACCGAAATGCAGACACGCGCCATCCTGGGTGCAGCCCTCGAGCTGCAGGAAGAAGGCATCGAAGCCATTCCGGAAATCATGGTTCCGCTCACCGGTATCCTGTACGAATTCCTCGAACAGGAAAAAGTGATCCGCACCACGGCCGAAACCCTGTTTGCAGAAACCGGTCGCCGCATAGACTACAAAGTAGGCACCATGATTGAGATTCCCCGTGCTGCGTTGACAGCCAACCGCATCGCCACCGCCGCCGAATTCTTCTCCTTCGGAACCAATGACCTGACCCAGATGACCTTCGGATACAGCCGCGACGACATCGCCTCATTCCTCCCGGTTTACCTGGAAAAGAAGATCCTAAAAACTGACCCCTTCCAGGTGCTCGACCAAAAAGGAGTGGGACAACTCGTTCAGATGGCTGTGGAAAAAGGCCGTTCTGTCCGTCCCGAACTGAAATGCGGAATCTGCGGAGAACATGGAGGTGAACCCTCATCTGTTGAATTCTGCCACAGAACAGGTTTGAATTACGTGAGCTGCTCACCGTTCCGTGTACCCATTGCCCGCGTAGCCGCTGCACAGGCAGCATTAAGATGAGTTATCGGTTGAAACCATAAACGACGAATCGAGACGAGGCTGTTTCTTTGGAGACAGCCTCGTTGCATTATCACCCTAATCCAGATAAACACTAACGACTTTTTTGCTCAAAACACTTGCGACATAAAAGTAATTTAACTAATATCGCACAAAAAGATACATCAAAAAACGGGACACGTGAAACGCAAAGAATTCATTGATGAATTGGCAACTGCTTCAGGCATTTCCCCCGAGGAGGCAGCCGTACGCGCCGAACACCTTTCGCGATTGATCACCGATTACCTGGTGGATGGTGACACGGTTTCCATACAAGGATTCGGTACGTTTGAGGTAAAGAAACGCAAAGAACGCCTATCCGTTAATCCTTTGACCGGAAAGACATGGCTGATTCCCCCGAAATGGGTACCAGGATTCAAACCTGGACCGACACTGAAAGAAAAAATCAAACAATTGATGCCCTAACATCAATCATCCAAACATGGATAAAAAGCGATTGCTGCAAGACTTGATAGACGGACTGACAACAGCCCGGGAAGGTATGAAGAAGAAAGAGGCTGAAGACTTTATCAAGCTTTACTTCGACACGATCCAAAAGAACCTCCTCAACGACAGAATTGTCAAGATCAATGGATTAGGAACCTTCAAATTAATTGAAGTGGGAGCAAGGGGCAGCGTTGATGTCAACACAGGGCAATCCGTTTTGATCAAGGAACACCTTAAGTTGTCATTCCTTCCAGATGCAAGCTTCAAAGACACCGTCAATAAGCCATTTGCAGACTTCGAACCGGTTGAAACCACCGAAAAACCAGTTTTAGCTGTAATTGAACAAACCGAACCCGAACCCAAACAAAAGGTCGTAATCACGACTGCCGTAACCGAAGAAAAACCAGCTTCAGAACCAGAAAAACAAACCGACATTCAATTGATGTTGGAAGAACTCACCGAGAAAGAACCCCTCATGAAACCCGAAAAACCTCGTCGCACATTACCGACGCTTGTGTTTGTTGTCGCAGGCATCCTTTTTTTGGCAGGCCTCACATACTGGTCCATTGTTTCGAATCAATCCGCGAAAAAGGACATGACCGAAAAACTGCAACTGGTTGAAGAATACTACGACGAAGATAGCGTAGACATAACAGCAGCTTCAACATCGTATGAGTCCTCAGACTCGCTCATGTCAACAACCGTTGTATCCACTCCGGAACCACCTAGGAATTCTGCCATCCAGACGCCGAAAAAAGAAGAAAAACCATCACAAAAGACTTCAGCCGTAACATCCATCAAAAAACGGACTGTACCGGTAAGCGTTGTCGTTGGTGCAGGAGACAGGTTGACACTGATTGCGCAGAAATTCTACGGTCATAAGATCTTCTGGGTTTATATTTACCTAGAAAACAAAGGATCAATCAGCAATCCCAACAATGTATCGGCCGGCACGACATTGAGCCTACCCGATAAACATCCCACCATGATGGATCCCAATAATCCGGATGCCATTAAAAAAGCGGAAGAGCTGCAAGACCGTATCATCAAGCAGTTGCAGTCATCCCATTCCGACCAATGATTTCAGCCGTATCGTAAGCGTCTTTTTGTCAACCCGAACTGCCTATTTTCGGAAAATACCTTAACGGCACCATAAGTTGTGTGTACAAACCCGCACAACTTAATTTTTTTTAACGGCAAAGGGTTCACAAATACCCGTACGTACGCTATTTTTGCAGTCAATTATAAAAACAAACACAACTAAAAATACCTATGTCATGAGCCAAACCGTAGACATCCGGGAATTGAACGAACTGATCGAACGAAAAAGCGCGTTCGTGGAAACCATCAACAGAAGCATGGACCAGGTTATTGTCGGACAAAAACACTTGCTCGAATCCCTGATGATCAGCTTGCTTTCCGATGGCCATATCTTGCTCGAGGGCGTCCCCGGACTTGCTAAAACGCTGGCCATTAAAAGTTTGTCATCAATTATCGATGCCAAATTCAGCCGCATACAGTTTACCCCCGATCTGTTACCGGCCGACGTAATCGGTACCATGATTTACAGCCAAAAAGACGAAGTCTTTTCCGTAAAAAAAGGTCCCATCTTTGCTAACTTCATCCTTGCCGACGAAATCAACCGCGCCCCGGCAAAAGTGCAAAGCGCACTCCTGGAAGCCATGCAAGAACGACAGGTGACCATCAGCAACCATACTTTTGAATTGGATGCACCCTTTTTGGTCATGGCAACCCAAAACCCCATCGAGCAAGAAGGTACTTACCCCTTGCCTGAGGCTCAAGTGGACCGTTTCATGATGAAGGTCATCATTGGCTATCCTCAGAAAGAAGAAGAAGTGCGAATCATCCGGCAAAACATCGGTGAAGCCAGACCGACGATCACCCCAGTGCTGAAACCATCCGATATCCTCGAGGCCAGAAAAGTGGTTCGTCAGGTATACATGGATGAAAAAATCGAACGATACATTGTCGATATTGTCTTTGCGACCCGCTATCCCGAAGAATATGGCCTGAAAAACCTCAAGGAAATGATTTCGTTTGGAGGTTCACCACGTGCCTCCATCAACCTGGCCCTGGCAGCCCGTTCGTACGCATTCATCAAACGCAGAGGTTACGTAATCCCGGAAGACGTACGCGCCATTTGCCACGACGTATTGCGTCACCGAATCGGTCTCAGCTACGAGGCAGAAGCCAATAACCTGACCAGTGAGGAAATCATCAGCGAAATCCTCAACGCCGTAGAGGTGCCCTAATGAATGAAATTGCATATGGAGACCAGTGAGCTGCTGAAGCGGGTACGAAAAATCGAAATCAAGACACGTGGTTTGTCCAGCAACATATTTGCCGGACAATACCACACAGCCTTCAAGGGTAGGGGTATGGCTTTTTCCGAAGTCAGGGAATACCAATACGGCGATGACATCAGGAACATAGACTGGAACGTTACTGCCCGTTTCAACCACCCTTACGTGAAGGTTTACGAAGAAGAACGCGAAATGACGGTGATGTTGTTGGTTGATGTTTCCGGAAGCAGGGAGTTTGGTACCCAAAATCAACTCAAGAAACACGTCATTGCGGAAATAGCTGCCACGTTGGCCTATTCAGCCATACAGAACAACGACAAAATCGGCGTTGTTTTCTATTCAGACAAGTTGGAAAAGTTTATTCCCCCTCAGAAAGGAAAAAAACACATCTTGTACATCATACGTGAATTGATTGAGTTTCATCCGGAAAACACAGGAACCAACCTGTCTGAAGCCTTAAAGTACCTGACCAGTGTCATAAAAAAACGGTGTACGGCCTTTGTCATTTCCGATTTTATTGATGAAAAAGATTTTCAAACAGACCTGACTATAGCAAACCGAAAACACGATGTCATTGCCATCCAGCTTTTCGACAAACGGGAAACACAACTGCCAGCCGTTGGCCTGGTTACAGTGAAAGACGCCGAGAACGGAACAGAGTGGCAAATGGACACCTCTTCGGTTTCTGTACGACAAGCTTATCAGAAATGGTGGACAAACCAACAGAATCGCCTGCAGGATACCTTCAGAAAAAGCAAGGTGGATTCCATTTCAATTTCCACAGAGGATGATTACGTGAAAGCATTGATTAATTTGTTTAACATAAGAAGCTAAACAGATTCAATGACAAACAATTAACAAACGAAAAGATGCATAGAATCGCACAACGCCTTATCCTGATGATCGTGATCGTACTGCCCTATGCCGCCCGGTCACAATCCGTCACCGTACAGGCTTTTATCGATTCATCAACCATGGCTATCGGTCAGCAGTGCAAACTGAACCTCACGTTGACAGGTCCGGCATCACTGACCTATGCGTTACCCTCGTTTTCAGGAGACACCCTGGTAAACGGTATTGAGGTGGTCAAACGCAACCCCGTTGATACGATCAAGCTTGATAACGGTTTTGTCAAGTACCTGGCGGAATACCTGGTCACGTCGTTCGATTCAGGGCTTTACTACATTCCTCCCATCAAGGTTTTTGCAGGTTCGGACACCGTTTACAGCAATGAACTGGCACTCAAGATTGTGTCCTACGACGTGGATACAGCCAATTACAACCTTTTCGACATCAAACCGGTCCAAAAGGCACCTTTTGTCTTGTTCGACTATTTCCTACCGTTGTTGCTGCTAATCCTGGTCGTTGGATTGATATACTTGGCATGGTGGATAAAACGCCAACGCAACAAACGATTGAACAACAAGGAAGAAACCAACCTGTTTGCCATGTTGCCACCTCACGTGGCCGCAATCATGCAACTCGACAAACTCAAGTCGGAAAAGCCTTGGCTTTCCGGTCGTAATAAAGAATATTTCACTCAATTGTCTGATGTTCTGCGTAATTACATACAGCGTCGGTTCCAGGTTAACGCCCTGGAAATGACAACCAGTGAGATCCTGGAACTGTTTTTTAGGGATAAGGAAACAAACTCGGTTTACCAGAATCTAAAACAGATCCTTACACTTTCAGACCTAGTCAAATTTGCCAAACAGGTTCCTATAGAAAACGAAAATGAGCTGAGTCTCATGAATGCCTATCTGTTTGTCAACCAGACAAAAGTTGAAGAGATTCAAACCGTCGAGGAACAAATTGAAACAATCCAGGAACCAATTCCTTCGGGTAATTCTCAAGAAGAATCGGTTCAAATGGACGAATACGTGAAAAAGTACCAACCAAAATGATACTGGCTAATCCGACATATCTGTTTCTGCTACTCCTGATCGTACCCATCACCGCATGGTACGTGATCAAGCGTAAGAAACAACACGTTACCATACAGGTTTCCAACACGTTCGCTGTCGAAAAATTCCGAAAGACGTGGAAAACAAAACTCGAACATGTTCCGTTTGTCCTGCGCATGCTGGCATTCACGTTCGTCGTCATCGTACTGGCAAGGCCACAATCCACCAACAGTTGGGAAAACGTGACTACGGAAGGCATCGACATCATCATCACCTTGGATGTATCAAGCAGTATGTTAGCTGAAGACTTGAGACCGAACCGATTGGAGGCCGCAAAAAAAGTAGCTTCTACCTTTATTGCGGGAAGACCAAACGATAACATCGGTTTGGTTGTCTTTTCGGCTGAAAGTTTTACCCAATGCCCGTTGACAACCGACCACACCGTCCTTATGAACCTGTTTAACGGTATCAAAAGTGGTATCATCGAAGATGGAACGGCCATCGGACTGGGTTTGGCCAATGCCATCAATCGCATCAAAGACTCACAGGCCAAATCGAAAGTGATTATCCTGCTGACAGACGGAACAAACAACAGGGGAGACATAGACCCGATCACTGCGGCAGAAATAGCCAGAACGTTCGGTGTGAGGGTCTACACCATTGGCATCGGAACCAAAGGAAAAGCACCCTATCCGTTCCAAACCGCCTATGGCGTTCAATACCAGAACATTGACGTAGTCATTGACGAGGAACCCCTGCGACAAATAGCATCCATAACAGGAGGTGAATACTACAGGGCAACCTCCAACAACAGCCTAAAACAGATTTATACACAGATTGACAAGTTGGAAAAAACAAAATTCAACGTTCACGAATACAGCAAGAAAAACGAGGAATACCGCCTGTTTGCCTTGATTGCACTGATGTTGCTTATTACCGAGGTCCTTCTGCGAAATACCGTATTAAGGCGCTTACCCTAAAAACGTTACCATCATGTTTCGATTCTCGAATCCTGAATACCTATACTTTCTGGCCATTGTTCCCTTGTTCGTGGTACTGTTGCTGGCCATCCGGAAACGGCAACGCAAACGTCTGCGTGAATTTGGCAACCCTGAATTGCTATTCAGCCTGATGCCAGATCTTTCTAGAAAACGCCCTCTTTTGAAAACAGTTTTCCAATTGACGGCCATTACACTATGCATCTTTATGATAGCTGGCCCGCAATTTGGCTCTAAAAAAGAAAAATCGACCCGACAAGGAGCCGAATTCATGATTGCACTGGACGTTTCAAATTCTATGATGGCAGAAGACATCACACCAAATCGACTCGAAAAGTCCAAACAATTGATATCCAAATTGGTCGACAAGATGAGTAACGATAAAATCGGCATGATCATCTTTGCCGGCGATGCATTCACCCAATTGCCCATCACCAGCGACTATGTATCGGCCAAACTCTATCTGAACACCCTTTCCCCCGATCTGATCAAGAATCAAGGAACCGCCATCGGTGAAGCCATCAATCAATGCGTGCGTTCATTCGGCCCAAAAACAAAGGCTGAACGAGCCATCATTGTCATTACGGATGGAGAAAACTTTGAAGACAACGCTGTGGAAAGTGCCAAGATGGCAACGGAAGAAGGTATAACCGTGCATGTAGTCGGTATGGGAGACCTTGAAGGTGCTCCCATACCAGCAGGCGACGGTTCCAATTTCAGAAAAGACAAGACCGGCAACGTCATCATCACCAAATTGAACGAGGCCATGTGTCGTGAAATTGCAGCCGCAGGAAAAGGCACCTATGTTCGTTCAGACAATGCCAACGCCGCTTTGCGCGTATTGACAAAGGAATTTGACAAAATGACCAAAGCCGACATAGAAGGCTCGGTATACAGTCAATACGACGAACAGTTCCAGGCATTGGCATGGATGCTGTTGTTCATCCTGGTTGTAGATGTCCTCATCACCAACAGAAAAAGCAAGTTGTTCCGACACATCAAACTATTTTAACCATGATGCGCAGTCGTTTACCCATAATCCTGTTGTCGACCTGTCTGTTGATTGTTCCCATTCTCCCGGTCAACGCCCAGAAAGCGGAAAGAAAAAGCATACGCAAAGGCAACAAGGTTTATGACAAGAAAAAGTATACAGAGGCAGAAATCAATTACTTGAAAGCCCTGGAAGCCAACCCCAAATCACAAATTGCCACCTACAACCTAGGCAATGCCTTCTTTAAACAGAAAAAAACCCAACAGGCGCTTGAGAAGTACCAAATTGCCTTGAATCAGGAAAAGAATCCCGAGATAAAGGCTTCTATTTTACACAACGCAGGGAATTGTTTCATGGACCTGAACGATTATTCAAACGCCGTGAACGCCTACAAATCATCACTTCGGCTAAATCCATCCGACGATGAAACCCGGTATAATCTGGCAGCCGCCCAGGCCTTCCTGAAAAAACAGCATTCTAAGAAAGACAAAGACAAGGATAAAGACAAAGACAAGGATAAGGATAAGAATAAGGACGAACAGGATCAACAAAAGCAACAGCAGCAGCAACAGGATGACCAGCAAAAGAAAAAGCAACAACAGCAGCAACAGCAAGAACAACAGAAACAGGAGCAAGTTTCCAAAGAAAAAGCAAAACAGCTGCTTGATGCCCTGATGCAGGACGAAAAAGACACTCAGGACAAGGTCAGGAAACTCCAAATGCAGCAAGGGCGCAGTAAAAATCCGGAAAAAGACTGGTAAAAACAGTAACTTTGCACAGTATAACCCACAACAACACCAAAACGACAATCATACGTTATGCGTCTTAGAACCATGAAGCGATTATTTTTGTTGGCAGGACTCCTGCTATTCATACAGGGAATGCGTGCCGACGAAGCTATTTCGTTTACAGCCGAAGCTCCCAGAAATGTGGTCATGGGGCAGCAATTCTACCTGGTATACACGTCCAACAGCGAAGTCAAAGATCTGAGAATACCAGAAATTAATGATTTTGAAATCCTCATGGGCCCGTCCACATCGACCATGAGCTCTGCAACGATCATCAATGGCAAGTATTCCAGCACCACAACGTACCGTTTTACTTATGTGTTGTATCCCAAGAAAACAGGCACCTTTTCCTTTCCGGCAGCCTCGGCAACCATTGGAAAAGAAACAAGAAAATCCAACAGTCTAACAATCAAAGTTTTACCAGCAGACCAAAAATCATCCTCAGCTACTTCAAGTGCCGGTACCACACAACGCCAACAAGAAGCAACATCAAGCCGTGTTTCATCCGATCAAGTATTTATCAGAGCCATTCCTTCCAAATCATCCGTTTATGAACAAGAAGGACTGACTGTGACGTACAAACTATACACACGTGTCGACATTGTAGGGTTTGAGAATCCCAAGTTTCCCGAATTCAAGGGTTTCATGGCTCAGGAAGTCGAATTACCCGCCAACCAACAGTGGGAACTGGAAAACTACAACGGTAGCAATTACCGGACAGCCGTACTAAAACAAACAGTGCTTTACCCACGTGAGTCCGGCAAACTCACCATCAATAAGGGCAGTTTTGATGTCATTCTACAACTCAAGGTGTCCAGTCAACGCCGCGGAAGCATTTTCGATGACTTTTTAGATTCCTATCAAGAGGTCAAGAAAACCCTCTTTTCCAACCCTGTCAGCATTCAGGTGAAACCATTGCCATCTGGAAAACCGGTCAACTTCAGCGGTGTGAGCGGTCAGTTAAAACTGAACTCGAGCGTTAGTTCCACCCAAGTCAAGTCAAATGACGCGGTTACCATCAAACTGACCATATCCGGTAATGGCAACCTCAAAATGATCCCTACACCCGAACTCGAATTTCCACAGGATTTTGAAGTGTACGATCCAAAAGTGGAAAATCATTTCTCGGTATCACCCAAAGGTGTTACCGGCAACAAGACCATCGAATACCTGGTAATTCCAAGGTATGCCGGAACATTTGACATTCCAGCTGTTTCACTGAGTTATTTCGCCCTGGCATCCCATAGCTACAAAACACTCACATCCAATCCGGTAACACTCAAGGTAGCAAAAGGAGAGGGGAACGCCTCGGTTGTCAGCGGCAACTATACCGAAAAGGAACAACTCCGCTTGTTGGGTTCAGATATCCGTTACCTGAAAACCGCTGTCAAGCTAAAAAAGGCAACTCCCCTGTACTTGGGACAAAGCTGGTTTTGGATGCTTTATTCAGGTCTTATCATCTTCTTTGCTCTATTCCTGTTAATCAATCGAAAGCAGGCAAAGGCCAATGCCGACATCAGTCGAGTTCGCAACAGAAAGGCCAACAAGGTAGCTGTAAAACGATTGAAAGTGGCCAAAAAGTACCTGTCTGAAAACAACAAGGAAGCCTTTTACGAAGAAGTACTGAAAGCCTTGTGGGGGTATACCAGCGACAAACTCAGTATCCCGCTTTCCAAACTGACAAAAGAAACGATTGATAATGAATTGAAGACGTTCAATGTGGAAGAAGGCATTCGAAATGAATATACCTCCATCCTGCAAACCTGTGAGTATGCCCGGTATGCGCCAGCAGCCGACAATCACGCCATGGATGAGTTGTATAAACAGACCTTGGAGGTGATCAATAAAATGGAAAATACGATTAAAAAATAAACAGAAGATGGATCGCTTGCTGCTAACTATAAGTTTGTTCGTGACTTGTCTGACCCTTTCTCTTTCTGCGCAACCGACAGGAAGTGACAGCCTGTCTACCGACACAACCTCACTGACAGACGATAAAAAGCTGGTCGTGGCGGAACAGATGTACAAACACGCCCGGTATTCTCAGGCGGCCGCCCTCTACGAGTCGGTCTTGTCATCACATGGCCCCGAGTTCAATGTCTACTACAATTTGGGAAACGCCTATTTCAAAAACAACGAGACTGCCAAAGCTATCTTGAATTTTGAAAGGGCACTCCGGATCAACCCAGGTGATAAGGATACACGCTTCAACCTGGAAGTGTGCCAAACAAAAACCGTTGATAAAATTGATCCGATCGGTGTATTTCTGGTGACAAGATGGTACAGATCGTTGGAAAACACCATGAATACAAATGAATGGGCCATTACCAGTGTGGTTGTTTTTTTAGCTTTCATCGCATCGCTTTTTGCTTATTTCTTTTCCCGCCATCTCTGGTTGAAAAAAACCGGTTTTTATGTAGGTGTAGTTTCGTTGATTCTCTGTATCTTGTCGCTGTTTTACGCTTCAGACACCTATCAAAACGTTGTGTATCCTGATCAGGCAATTATTATGGATGCAACGGTTACTGTAAAAAGTTCACCCGACCAAAGCGGAACGGATTTGTTTCCGCTGCACGAGGGTACCAAGGTGACCATTAAAAACGAGATTGGAAGCTGGAACGAAATCGAACTTCAAGATGGAAATGTAGGGTGGGCCCCGGCGTCCTGTATGGAGATTATCTAAAACCGTGAATATGGATTTTATTGACCAACTCATCACCTGGGACAAGCAAATGCTGCTGACCATCAACAGCTACCATAACCCTTGGCTTGACAGGTTCATGTGGTTGCTGTCTCAGACTGTTTTATGGCTTCCCGTTTTATTGGTTTTTTTGGTCATTGTATTCAAAAACAAAGGAGGAAAAGCTTTTCTGATACTTTTAGCCCTGGGTATCCTGATCACCTGTACCGATCAAATTTCCTCGTCCATCATCAAACCGTTGGTTGAACGATTCAGACCCACACACGATCCGGAAATCGGAGAATGGGTGAACCTCGTGAACGGATACAAGGGTGGTAGATACGGCTTTCTTTCCAGCCACGCCGCCAACGCATTTGCTTTTGCAGGTTTCAGCCTGATGCTTTTCAAAAACTTACCATATACCCTCTTTATCTTGTTATGGGCGGCACTTGTCTCGTTCTCCCGCGTTTACCTAGGTGTCCATTACCCGTTGGATGTCGTGAGCGGAGCCGCACTAGGGATTGTTTGCGCATGGGCTGTTTACAGCCTATACAACAAATTGTTTGAACGCCAACAACACGTTGGTAAGAGAAGCCGGAGCATGCGAAACGATCGAAAAACGACTGGAGATTTTAAACAATCGGATATTTTCATACTAATTGGGGCTCTGATTCTATTGCTTTCAACAGCGGTTATTGCCTCTCTGGAACTGGCCTGGTAATATTTCTTAAATTCCCTTTTTTCACCGAAAAATTGAAGCCGTATTTTTTTATTCTATGAATCTTTGACTATATTTAGAGCAGTTTTGTCATCTAAATGTATCAACTTCTAAATCGAATACGGCCATGATTAAAACAATTTCTTTTAACGAACTCCGCAGCATAAAGGACAAGTTGCCTTCCGGCAGTTCCCAACGTATTGCCGATGCTTTGGGCATCAAAGTGGAAACTGTCCGGAATTATTTCGGCGGTTGCAATTACAGCGATGCAAAAAGCGCCGGTGTTCATATTGAACCCGGTCCAGATGGTGGTATTGTCATCCTTGACGATACCATGATTCTTGAAATGGCCATGAAAATACTGGAAGAACAGAAGTCCTGATTCCAGAATAACTAAACCTCTACTTGAAACGGCATCTTTGGTTTTTGACCTTGGATGCCGTTTTCGTTTACCAACCTCCATCGAACTATAAAAAGGATCAACTGCAAACGTTGAAGTTGATACGTAAAAATGACCACTTTCTTTAAAGGAAAGTGCGCAGCTTGTATGAGCAAGTAATTATCACTTTAATGAATGATATATTCATTTATGGAACGAATATTTCCTTCATAGACTCACTTTTACTTCTATTGCCACTGTATTTTTAATCATCAAATGGCGGCAAGCCTAAAGTTAACCTCTGAATCAAGATCTATGAAAAACGAAAAAAAATTGTACGTGGTGTATTCGCTGAATGTGACATCCGGCGCAAATGCTGTCATCAAACCGGGCAAACTCTTGTTTTTCTCGGAAAAGAAGCGAGCGGAATCAGTCATATCGCATTTCCATGAGTTGTATGCGTTCTTATACGATGAAGAGACGCAAGGGGAGAAGGTCTATTGCCTGTTGATGGAAACCTTTGCCATGGATTCTCCCTATCGCTATCAGTTGGCTACGCGCGTCTACACACCCAAGGGCCAATTGATCAATGACAGCCTTGTTCCTGATGACGGGCCGTTTATGGGGCGTCCGGAATCGTCTATTCACCACAAGGTGGGAGATGTGGTGGAAGTTCCTTGTGGTGACAAGTTACTATTAGGCATTGTCGTAGGACAACCGATTTCCGTTTGCGAGGTCGTCACCGATTATGGATTGGGAGCCTCTGACGATTGTTACACCATCATTCAGCACCCTGATATGGAAGTAAACTACGCTCATGCCCCCTTGGTCTTCAAGCCAACCCGTACAGTTTCTGAGGAAGTGGCAGAAGCGCTTCAAACCGCCATGTCTTCCTACCTAACAGAAGACCGTCAACAAACTGACTCTTGAACGAACGTTCCGAAATGATCAATCCAACTGCCCGAATACCTGCTTGAGCAGATTCGTTACTCGGGCAGCAGGATCTTTTCGTATTGATTTTTCTTCTTGGGCTATTCTGATAAACAAGCCGTCCAAAGCTTTCCTTGTCACATAAGCACTGATATCGGTATCGATGCGTTTCAGACCGGAAAGTTGACCGACAGCTGTGTTTGCTACTTTGTTATAGGCTGTTGTGAGTTCTGTCCAGGATATTGTTGCCGACATGCCGCCAACAATGTTTTTGTTTAAAGAAGCTTCAATTTTGGGCTTAAATGCATTTACCAGTTGGGAATAGGTTTTGGTTCTCAGGTATTCAGTAGCTGCGTTATCGGTGGAAAACAGTATAGCCTTTGCATCATCGAATGTCATGGATACAATGACCGAGGTAATAATGGGTGTGGCTTCAGCAGCTGCATCTTCTGCTGCTCGGTTCAGTCTCAATACAGCTTGATCGACAAGAGTCTGACCTCCGGGAATCAGATTGATGTTTTTTACAAGTGTCTGTGCTTCATCCGGCAATAGAATTTTCAATGTTGCATCTGAGAAAAATCCATTCTCTTTGTTTAATTTTGAAACCGAGTTTTTAACACCAACCGTCAATGCTTCTTTTAGGCCGGCAGCATTGTTAATCCAGGCGGTTTGTGTGGTAGCTGCCTCTCCGGTAAGACTGCCGAGTATAGCTGTCAGTGCCTCACACGATGTCAACATTCCAGCGATTAGAAAGAGTAGTACAAATCGTTTCATTTTTATCATTTTACTGGTAGCTTTGCAACTCATTCGTTTTTTCTCGAGCAAGTTACAAATTTTCAATGATGAAAAAAATACATATTCAATCCATGACAGCTGATTGTTGGCTGGATGTGGCCCGGATTTATGAGTCGGGAATTGCGACTAAACATGCCACGTTTGAATCGATGGCTCCAGACTGGGAGTCCTGGGATTTGGCTCATCGCAAGGATTGCCGGTTCGTGGCTCTTATTGATGGTCGGGTTGCGGGATGGGCTGCCTTGTCGCCTGTTTCAGGCCGCTGTGTGTATTCGGGTGTGGCCGAGGTCAGCATATATGTGGATGAACCGTTTCGTGGTCTGGGAGTGGGAGACAGGCTGCTTTCTGCGCTCATACTTGAGTCTGAGGCCTGCGGTATCTGGACGCTGCAATCGGGCATTTTCCCGGAAAACAGCGGCAGTTTGCGCTTACATCAAAAACAGGGTTTTCGAATCATCGGAACCCGGGAACGAATGGGAAAAATGGACAATGTTTGGCGTGATGTGGTTGTACTTGAACGCCGAAGCGCTGTTGTGGGGGTTGACTAACGTACTTACGAAACATCTTCCTGCATCCGTAATTTAGCATTCAAAACGTAGCCTGATTAAAAAACAACCGCCATCATTATCCCAATACACAGAAAATGAACCAATTGAAATCATACAGCAAACGCGAAGAAAAGGCGAATTATTTGACTCATGCCTTTGGAGTACTGATGGCGGCCGTTGCTACTGTTGTACTACTGCTCAAAGCCATTGAAGCCGACAATGGATGGGCCATGCTGGCGTTCTCTATTTACGGATCAGGCATGGTGGCCTGTATGCTCTCGTCCACGATGTACCACTATGTGCAGAACCCTAAAACAAAAGCCCTTTTACGCCATTTTGATCATGGAAGTATCTATATACTCATAGCCGCAAGTTTTTCTCCCATCACATTGATTCTGTTGAGAAATAAAGGTTTATGGGGGTGGGGGCTTTTTGCCTTGGTTTGGTTCTTTGCCTTAATCGGCATTGGATTGAATTTTGGTGAAATAAAAAGAAATAACAATCTTAAAACGGCTTCATACGTACTTATGGGCTTGTCATTGTTCATTGCAATCAACCCCTTGATGGCAGTTGCTTTGTCCAACGATTGTGTTGCTGTCTTATATTGGGTTGGAGCTGGTGGTCTCTTTTACATAATAGGCTCGATTATCTATGCACTAGCCAAACATGAGTTCATTCATACACTGTTTCACCTGTTTGTACTACTCGGCCTGGCATGCCATATCATTGCATCATACCTAATTCCTTTATGAAACGGGGTTTAATAGGAACAACTCAAAACCTGAGGATTTGTTTTTTCAAGCGCGGAAACGCTCATTGGGCGGGTGGCAGTGACTCCTGTTCGAAGGGAAAGCGAACCGAAGGTAGGGAATGTGGGACTGGTGCGACTTCGACGGCTTGGCGCAGGGGGCGCGACGAGATCGGCATTGTTTGTTGAAGACGGCTCGAAAGAGACTAGAAAAAATCGCCGATGTCAAGCGTCAACCAGCCAAGACTAGTGGAGCACGGGACCATATTCCCGGACGAAAGGGGAGCGTTGATAGAACTTGAAAAAAACAAATCCTCAGGTTTTGCAGTTGATCCCGAAAATCCTCAATAGTTGCAGTTGATTCCTTAAAACAGCAAAAGCACCTACATTGCTGTAAGTGCTTTTGTTCTTAGTCGGGGTAGCGGGATTCGAACCCACGACCCCCTGCTCCCAAAGCAGGTGCGCTAACCGGACTGCGCTACACCCCGTAAAGACGGCTGCAAATGTAGCCCTTTTTTCCGACATACCAATAGCAGTTGTTGGCATTTGCGAAAAAAATCGTGATATTTGCACAACAAATTCAAGCCATCAATCCATGTACAGAAGCCATACATGCGGAGAACTCCGCATCAGCAACGAGAACACCAAGGTGACACTAGCCGGTTGGGTACAACGCATCCGCAAAATGGGAGGGATGACGTTCATCGATCTCAGAGACAGATACGGCATCACCCAACTCGTTTTCAACCACGAAGTCAACCCCGAACTGTGCGAACAAGCCAACAAACTCGGCCGCGAATGGGTAATTCAAGTTATTGGCACTGTCATGCCACGGTCGAACAAAAACGCCAACCTGCCCACCGGTGATATTGAATTGATTGCAGAAGAACTAACAGTACTGAATGCTGCATCCACACCGCCCTTCACCATTGAAGATGAAACCGACGGGGGAGATGACATCCGCATGAAATACAGGTACCTTGACCTGCGCAGAAATACAGTCCGCAGAAACCTTGAACTCCGCCATCAACTCGTGATGTTGGTACGTCAGTTTCTCGACCAACAACACTTCCTGGAAGTGGAAACCCCTATCTTGATCGGCTCAACCCCGGAAGGAGCCAGGGACTTTGTGGTACCTTCCCGCATGAACCCCAACGAGTTCTACGCCCTACCGCAATCACCCCAGTTATTCAAGCAGCTGCTCATGGTAGCCGGCTTCGACCGCTATTTCCAGATTGCCAAGTGCTTCAGGGACGAAGACCTGCGTGCCGACCGTCAACCCGAATTTACCCAAATCGACTGCGAAATGTCGTTTGTGGAACAAAACGACATTCTGGAGGTCTTCGAAGGCCTGACCAAATACGTGTTTCAGGAAATGAAGGGCATCACCTTTGATAAGCCATTCCCACGTATGACCTACGCTGACGCCATGCGACTGTACGGCAGCGACAAACCAGATATCCGCTTCGGCATGACCTTCGTCCCCCTCAAGGAACATACCCAGGAAGGCCTCTTTACCGTCTTCGACAGCGCCGATTATATCGGTTGCATCGTAGCGGAAGGCTGCGCCACCTACACCCGTAAACAACTGGACGAACTGACCGACTTTGTGAAACGCCCCCAGATTGGCGCCAAAGGCTTGGTATACGTCCGCTACGATGCAGACGGAAGCCTCAAATCGTCGGTTGACAAATTCTACGACCAAGTTCAACTTAATAAATGGGCCGAAGCAACGAACGCCAAACCCGGCGACTTGCTGCTCATCATGAGCGGTAACACCCACAAGACGCAAAAGGCCCTGTGCGAACTGCGTCTGGAAATGGGTAACCGCATGGGACTGCGCGATAAGACACAGTTCTCACCCCTGTGGGTGGTCGATTTCCCCATGTTCGAATGGGACGAAGAAACCCAACGATACTTCGCCATGCACCATCCCTTCACCTCACCCAA
>CAYTIY010000049.1:0-13842 GCA_964438045.1 uncultured Bacteroidales bacterium
GGGCAACCGGCGCACGTATCCCCAGTTGTCATCAGCCCAGAGCAAGGTTATGTTGTCAGGCACTTTCATGCCTTCGTTGTAATAATCGTTGATTTCTTTGTACAGACACCAGGCTTGTGGAATTTCTTCCAGCGGTTTCTTCATCTCTTCAACGAGGATGTCCTGTTGAACCTTGATGATGCCTTCCACCATGGCAATGTTGTCTTTCATCGTGCCCTTCATCTCGCTGTCGTTGGCACCGCGAAGCCCCATGGTTACAATGCTCTCATAGTCTTTGTTGCGTCGGATACCCTCTTGCCAGAATGTTTTCATCACGTCGGGGTGTTTGGTGTAATCCCAGGAGCCAAGCGTTCGTTGATACCTTCTGTCCCACTCTTTTTGTGCCCTGACCATGGGTTCCTGGTGCGAAGTACCCATCACAATGCCGTATTCATCGGCCAGTCGTGGATTTTCGGGATCGTCTTCGTTGAAGGCGTTGTTCCACATGGCAGGCCACAGGTAATTGGCCTTGATACGCAACAGCAACTCAAACAAATCACAGTAAAATTCACGCCCGTAATTGGCTATGCCTTTGTGAAAAAGACCTTTAACCGGCAATGTGCCGTATTTCATTTCAACCCAACCCGATAAAGCCGGTGCTTCGTCGTTCAGAAAAATACCCCTGTATTGAACGCTTGGCCCTTCGACAACGGTGACAGGCTTAATATACAGGTCGTCCTGGTGTTTGATGGGTACATCGGCCCAATAATACCACGGTGATACGCCTATTTTTTCAGAAATATCATAAATGCCATATATGGTACCACGCTTGTCGCTGCCGGCCACCACTAAGGCCTGTTTCAATCCGGGCAGCGGATTTTTAATTACCTTGATCAGAAAATGTTCCCATTTTCCCTTGATGGCTGAAACATCGAGTTTCCCCGACTGAACCAACTGATCAATCATCGAACTCTTCCCCAACGTGCCCACTATCACTACCTGCACATTTTTGGGTATCCTGTCGGTAGAAACCTCCGGTTCTCTGCCGGTAACCTTTCCTATGTCCATTCTCAGATCACCCAATGCCCGAACGACACCTGGATAATCATTGGCATTGATGCAAAGGGCGGTTTTTGTCCCCGTCTCGGAAAGCGGAAACACACCTTTCGCTTTTAGGTTCGACACATACGCGGTTCCTCCTATACCCCACGCTGGTGTGACAATTAGGGTTGTCAACAGCGTGGAAAGAACCATTCCTGCTAATTTGTGCTTGTACATGATCATTGAAAAAACGTTTATGTTACACCCTACCGGTCACACGAAGTTTCCGGTTTGGGCTTGTTTGTTTATTTAATTGCAGTAAAGGCAAGTGTAAGACCGACCATGACGATGGAAACCATGCTCATCAACTTGATCAGGATGTTCAAACTGGGACCTGATGTATCTTTGA
The DNA here is from genome assembly GCA_964438045.1 of uncultured Bacteroidales bacterium. Classification (GTDB taxonomy): domain Bacteria; phylum Bacteroidota; class Bacteroidia; order Bacteroidales; family UBA1402; genus UBA8389. The sequence goes on from CAYTIY010000049.1 coordinate 1,430, forward strand.
ATGGATCGCCCACCGTGTCACCGGTCACTGTGGCCTTGTGTGCTTCCGAGCCTTTTCCTCCCAGGTTGCCCTCTTCCACATACTTTTTGGCATTGTCCCAGGCACCACCCGAATTAGCCATGAAAATAGCCATGACAAAACCGGTACCCAGTCCACCGCACAGCAGTCCGATAACGCCAGGAACACCGATTAGAACGCCAACCAATACGGGAACAACGATAGCCATCAATGCAGGTACAATCATCTCGCGCTGAGCACCTTTGGTTGATATTTCAACGCAGCGTTTGTAATCAGGCTTTCCTTCACCTGTCAGGATACCTTCAATCTCACGAAATTGACGCCTAACCTCATCAACCATCTTTCCTGCGGCCCTGCCCACAGCCAGCATGGTCATTCCGCTGAATAGGAAGGCCATCATGGAACCAATGAACAAACCGGCCAGAACAAGTGGATTCATCAGATTGACATCGTAATAAACGACAAAGTCAGAAAAACCAGCCTTGGCTGTCTCAATGACATTTCCCCCTACTTCAAGGGTTGTTTGTCCCATACGAATCAGGGTGATCTTGATTTCCTCAATGTAGGAAGCCAACAACGCCAAGGCTGTCAATGCAGCTGAACCAATGGCAAAGCCTTTTCCGGTAGCCGCCGTGGTGTTACCCAACGCATCCAGTGCATCTGTTCGTTGACGGACTTCTTTGCCAAGACCTGACATTTCTGCGTTTCCTCCTGCATTATCTGCAATGGGACCGTATGCATCGGTGGCCAAGGTGATTCCCAACGTGGACAACATGCCCACGGCTGCGATACCTATACCGTACAATCCACTGCCAATGGCGCTTAGATTACCACCGGAAGCCAACATGAAAGAAGCGACAATGCCAATAACGACAATGAGAACAGGTATGGCTGTCGATATCATACCCTGGCCTATTCCGTTGATGATGACTGTGGCTGGACCGGTCTTCGCACTTTCCGCCAGCTTTTTGGTCGGATTGTAGGAATGGGATGTATAGTATTCCGTTGACTTGCCTATGACGGTACCGACAATAAGCCCGACAACCACACAGGAGCCAACGGCCGCCCAATTCTCAATCCCCAACAGATAAAGAATAACATAACCAAAAATACCGGTCAGGATGGAACTTAGGTTGATGCCCCGGTTCAGTGCTGCCATCAACTGTTTCATGTCGGCTCCCTCCTTGGTTCGGACCACAAAAATCCCTATTACCGAGAGTACAACACCAACCGCTGCAATCAGCATGGGCGCGATGACAGCCTTATACTGGATATCCACACTGGAAAAGGAAAAGGCCGAGGCACCCAAAGCGGCAGTTGCCAGCACGGCTCCCGCGTAGGATTCATACAAGTCGGCACCCATACCGGCCACGTCACCCACATTGTCACCGACGTTGTCGGCAATGGTAGCCGGATTGCGTGGATCATCTTCCGGAATACCAGCTTCTACTTTACCAACCAAGTCGGCACCCACATCGGCTGCCTTGGTGTAAATACCACCTCCGACACGGGCAAACAATGCCTGCGTGGATGCTCCCATCCCAAACGTCAACAATGTCGTGGTGACCACGTTCAGCTTGTGAGTCGGGTCATTCAGATCCAACTCGGTAAAGTGATTCAACAACAAATACCACACTGAAATATCCAGCAATACCAGTCCAACTACCACCAGTCCCATAACAGCCCCACTGCGAAATGCAATCTGGAGTCCCTTGTTCAATGAACTGATGGCTGCATTGGCGGTACGGGCCGAGGCGTTGGTGGCCGTCTTCATGCCCAGGAAACCGGAAAAAGCAGAAAAGAAACCTCCAGTCAGGAATGCCACTGGTACCCAGGGATTTTGTATCCCGAAACCATATGCCATAACGGAAAAAACCACGACCATGCACAGAAAGACAATTCCGACCACTTTGTACTGTTGTTTCAGGTAGGACATGGCGCCTTCCCTCACATATTGGGCAATGGATTTCATGGTGTCAGATCCTTCACTGGCCTTCATCATCTGACGGTAAAAAAAGTAAGCAAAAGCCAGTGCGACCATCGATGCGGACGGAACAATCCAAAAGATAGGAGTAACAGTGTTCATGGTATTGCTATATTTAAGGTGTATACTAAAAATCCGATTATTCCGTGTTCCAGATAGTCCAGGATGCTTCAGCTTGCAAACTGAGCATGTCAGACCCATTTTTAACCAATGCTCCCTGCTCCTTCCCTTTTCTCAAGAATAGGGTCTCCTGAGGGTTGTAAACCAGGTCAAACAACAAATGTCCCGTCCCCAATTGGCTGTAATCCAGCCCGGGAAACCCATCCACGTTCGGATACATACCCAACGGTGTCGTATTGACAATCACACGATGAGTTTTATACGTTTCAGGTGTCAGGTCTTCGTATGCAAGGGTGGTTTCAGTTGCCGTTCGGGAAACGGATGTCGGTTCCAGCCCCAACTGCTTCAGTGCGTGGCAAACAGCTTTCGATGATCCCCCGGTTCCAAGTACCAGGGCTTTCAATGGCATCTCATCCAATCGATAGGTTGACAACCGTTTTCTCAATGACTCAATAAGCGGATGGATGGATTCCCGAAAACCGATGACATCCGTGTTGTATCCGGTCAATTGAAGCAGACCATTCTCCCCACATTGAATGCGAATCACATTCACCGCTCCTATGGCGCGTGCCTCAGGATCCAAGTCGTTCAGATAGGGCATTACCGCTTGTTTGTAAGGAATGGTCACGTTGAGTCCCGACAGATCTGGACGTTCGATCAGCAATTCGGGAAACAGATCAATCGTAGGCAGGGAAAAATTTTCATACGTGGCCTCGATGCCTTCACGTTTGAATTTCTCGGTGAAATATCCTATCGAGAATGAATGTGACAACGGAAAACCCAACAAGCCATAGTGTTTCATTCCACAGTACTCTTTTTATGTGTCAGAGGATGATTCCTCCTCTTCTTCAGCTATGATATCGCTGTATAACTTTTCAGCATTTGGATCAGCAGCTATCGCCTTGCTCAAATAAGAATCCGCAGCCTCGCGCATGCCCAACTTTGTGTAAACCAACGCAAAAAACAAGGAAAGTCCCGGCAACTCGGGGTCAAGTTCATTGGCGGACAAGTACAATCCGAGTGCCTTTTCGTAATCTCCCTCATCGAATGCAATGTTTCCCATTGCAGCCAGAACGTCGGGCTGGTCACGTTTCAAGGTCAATGACCGCATATAGCACATGCCTGCTTCTTCACGCATATCCATTTGTAGCAGCAATTCAGCCACATAAACCCAAACCTCCGGGTCTTCGTCATTTATCTTGAGTGCCTTGTCAAACCAAGAAAGGCTTTCTTGATACGATTTCCTGTCCATCAGGCATATGGCCATTCCGGTACAGGCATCCATATTTGTCGGATTGAGTTGAAATGCCGTGTCGTAGCAACTGATGGCTTCGTCCAACTTTCCGGCTTTTTCATACGACTCACCCAGGAAAACCATCACGTAATCGCTCTTGCCTTCCTGTTCCATATAGTCCTCGTAGGCTTTTGCCGCTTCCAGGTACCTTCCTGCCTGAAATAATGCGTGTGCCATCTGCATCATGGCCAACAAGTCTTGCGGGTGTGTCGCCAGGGCAAATTCATAGGCGTCGACCGCTCGGTTAAAGTCTTCCAGATTAAACCAGGCCTGACCCAGGTTGAACCATGCTTCTGATTTGTAGGGATCGACCTCGAGCATGCGCTCATATACCCGTGCGCTCTTTTCGTATTCTTTTTCCTGTTCGTAGCACCAGGCCAGTTCTTCGAGCAATTCGAGGTTGTCGGGGTAGTCCCTGAGCGATTCCATAAGGTATTCAATGGCCAATCCGTACCACGACATATCTGATAAAATGGCTGTAACATCCAAACAACGTTGTATCCTGTCAAGGGTTTCTTCCTCCATGATCAGCCTGAGCAGTCGCAGTCCTTCCTGTTTTTTGTTGAGTCGGAGGTAAACTTCTGCACGAAGCAGCAACGCGTCTACATCTTCCTTTTCCGGCAATTTGTCAAGAATGTGCAGCGCATGTTGGTATTCGCCGATTTCCACATACAAGGTGGCGCGTTTCAATAACAGAACGCTGTTGTTCGGGTGCAGTTTCAGTCCCAATTCAATGACAGCACCGGATTCCTGGCGTTTGCCGTGTGACAGGTAATATTCAGACAAATCTTCCAGCTCGTCCACGTCGTAGTAAGCAGGACGACCTTCAGAGATGGCCTGTTCGTAGCGTTTTACAAGCCCGTCAACTTCTTTGTGTCTGTTTATTCCCATCTGTATATCCGATTTATACTGTACGTTTGCCGGCAATCTTGCCCCAGGTGTCCTTCAGCGAAACAGTTCTGTTAAAGACCAACTTTCCTGCTGTTGAATCGGGATCAATATTGAAATACCCCAATCGGGTGAATTGGAAACCGTCAAGCGGTTTGGCTGTTGCCACCACAGGTTCAACCTTGACGTCACGCAACACCTTGAGTGAATCCGGATTCAGCATATCCATAAAATCGCGGTCTTTTTCTTCTGCGGGGTTGGCCACGTTGAGCAACCGGTCGTACAAGCGTACCTCAGCCGTGAGGCAATGCTTGGTTGAAACGTAATGGATGGTCCCTTTCACCTTATGCTTGGCATTGGCCTGACCCGTCTTCGTTTCAGGAAGGTATTCGCAGCGTACAGCAACCACATTGCCTTGCTCGTCTTTATCACAACCCGTGCATCGCACGATGTAGGCGTTCTTGAGACGAACCTCACGGTCTTGCGACAGACGGTAATACTCGGCTGGAGCGTTCTCCATAAAGTCGTCACGTTCAATGTAGAGTTCCCTGGAAAAATGAACCTGGCGTGTACCGGCAGCAGCATCTTCCGGGTTGACGTCGGTCGTATTCCATTCTTCCTGCCCTTCTGGATAGTTTTCCACAATGAGCTTGATGGGGTTTAATACTGCACTTATACGGGGAGCTGTTTTATTCAGGTGTTCCCGGATGCTATGTTCGAGCAGCCCCACGTCAATCAGGCCATCGTATTTGGTATAGCCTATGCTGTCAATGAAGTTCCGGATGGATTCTGGGGTGTAACCACGACGTCTCAAGCCGCAGAGTGTCGGCATCCGTGGGTCATCCCAACCGGAAACACGTTCTTCCTTCACGAGTTGGAGCATCTTTCGTTTGCTCATCACCATATAGGTAATGTTTAAACGGTTGAATTCGATTTGCCGGGGGCGATACGTCCCCTCGCCTTTCAACAAGTCGACAAAATAATCGTACAGGGGTCTGTGAACCTCAAATTCCAAGGTGCACAGAGAATGGGTAATGCCTTCGAAAAAATCGCATTGGCCATGGGCAAAATCGTAGAGCGGATAAACGTTCCAGGTATCACCCGTTCGGTGATGGTTCATTTTCAGGATGCGGTACATCAGGGGATCCCTGAAGTGCATGTTGGAATGTGACATATCGATCTTGGCCCGCAATACGCGGCTTCCTTCTTCAAAGTCTCCGGCTTGCATGCGGGTGAACAAGTCGAGATTCTCTTCAACAGAACGGTTCCTGTATGGACTTTCTGTGCCCGGAGTAGTCGGCGTTCCTTTTTGTTGGGCAATTTCTTCGGCCGACTGGTCATCCACATAAGCCAGTCCGTTTTTTATGAGTTCAATGGCAAATTCATACAATTTGCCGAAATAATCAGAGGCGTAAAAGACATTGTCCCATTGAAATCCCAACCATTGAATGTCTTCCATGATGGAGTCCACGTATTCCACATCTTCCTTTACTGGATTTGTGTCATCGAAGCGCAGGTTACAGGTGCCACCATATCGTTTGGCAATGCCAAAATCCAGACAAATGGCTTTGGCATGCCCTATATGGAGGTATCCATTGGGCTCCGGTGGAAAACGGGTCATGATGCGACCGTCGTTTTTGCCTTCTTTCAGGTCGTTTTCCACAAATTGCTCAATGAAGTTCAATGCTTTCTTCTCGTTCTTTTCTTGTATGCCGAAATCGCTCATAATGTATTTGTCGTATAACGAACTATCTGTATATTTGTACTGTTTGCAAAAGTACTCAGAAATGGGGCAATCGTCAAACAAATATAGGGATTATTCGGGCTGGCGAGCAACCGACTCCATCAAAAATTTGGTCTTCTTTCTAGTATGAAAATTCACCCGTTTTGCAAAAACATGTTTTATAATATGTTTTTTTATTTTGCAAGTTGTGAAAAAAGGTGAATCTTTGCTGCCGTTAACCTAATACAATCTTTTTTACCTTAAGAACTAATACCTATTGAAAACCTACAAAAAGGCCGCTTTGTGAAAAGCGGCCTTTTTGTTTTCTGTTGACAGCTAACTATTTGTATAAAATAGGGATCAATTTCAAACCCCGAGTCTTTGTTATTTCTTCATGTATTCAGAGGGTGTTGTACCTGTTTCTTTTTTAAAAGCCTGGTAAAAGCTGTTTCTATTGCCAAAGCCACATTCGTAGGCGAGTCCTTCAATGCTCAGCTTGTTTTTTTCCGAAGTTAAACGGTCGATGGCCCATTTGATGCGATAGCTGTTGATAAAATCCGAGTAGGTACGATTGAAGCGTGAGTTTATAATCATGGAAACACGATTGGGAGTTTCATCGAGTACCTGCGCCATGGCTTTCAGACTGCTGTCATCAGCCAAAAAGAACTTCTTTTCCTCTAACAGGCACAAAATCCGTTTTTCCAACTCCAGTTGTTTGTGTTCTCCCAACTTGAATCCGGCATATTTTTCTTTTATAAGCGTTTGCAAGTAAACGACTTTTTGTGAGGAAAGCCTGAAAAACAAATAAATAAAAAATAACTGACCAAAAACAGGCATATACAGTACAACATAGATGATGTCCATATTAAGCAGATATGGAACAAACGCAAATAATTGCAATACAAGCATAATGGACAGTATTTCCTTTTTCAACGCACTTCCCAGTTGACGGTTGCCGGACTTGATCTCAACAACCAAGCACAACGCATTAACAGTTAGCGAGTATACGATTATTATCACATTGAAAAAGCTGGAAACCAATAGGGATATACCCTGAAGCTTATTGGATATGATCTGTTCAATCGGTTGTGAATTGAAAAAACTGTAAACCACGAACGGTAAATATAGCATGGACGGCAAAAACAAGAAAGGATTGACTTTCTTCTTGTATTTTTTACCCAGGTTGTTCATAATAAGAAACAAATACCCTCCCCAAGAAAGGTTAAATAACATGGAGATGTGGTATAGCCACACGTTTCCCAGGTTGAAATAGATCATCAGATTGCTGATAAGAGCCAGTAACGGCGAAAAAAACAACAACCCCAGCCATCCGAAAATTGCATTACCTGCAGCTTTCATAAAGCAAAGGGCCGATAAAAGCGTGAAGCTGAAGGCTGCTATAGTCGATAGAATTAAAATGATTTTTTCGTCCATATCAGTTGCCAATCAATATTAAAATTTACATTTAACACATGCAAAAATAGTTTATTTTGTGCAAATGAATAAACCAAACGACCCACTATGAATACGTTTAATCATTCTTTATTAATGTTGCAGCAGTAAGAATCCCGGCAGAATCGTACATGTGATTTTGCCTTTTACAAACAAAATCCTACTTTTAGCTGCGCTTTTGCGCACCGTTACCTCGATTGTACAGAATCATTTTAACCAAGCACCTGAATATATGAAACCCTTTATGGATGAGAACTTTCTGCTGAACAACGACTTCTCGCAGACACTGTTCCACAACCACGCCAAGCACCAACCCATCATCGATTACCACTGTCATTTGAATCCGGCACACATCGCGCAGGACCGCATGTTCGACAATCTCGGACAAATATGGTTAGAAGGCGACCATTACAAGTGGCGGGCGATGCGGACAAACGGCATCGATGAACGCTATATCACCGGTGCCGCTTCCGATTGGGAAAAATTCGAGAAATGGGCGGAAACCATGCCCTATGCCATGCGCAACCCCCTGTACCACTGGACCCACCTGGAATTGAGGCGGGGCTTTGGTGTCGATACCCTGCTAAAACCTGAAACAGCCCGCTCCATTTATGAAGAATGCACGGCCAAACTGCGCACACCTGAATTTTCAGCTCGGGGCCTGATGAAGAAGTTCAATGTAGAAACGGTGTGCACTACCGACGATCCCATTGACAACCTGGAGCACCATATTTCTTTGAAAAACGAGGGATTCAGTGTAAAGGTGTTGCCCACCTGGAGACCCGACAAAGCTATGGCGGTGGAAAATCCGGCTGCTTTCCGCGCTTATATTGAACAACTCTCAGCGGTTTCAGGTGTATCGATTTCCCGTTTTTCCGATGTCATCGATGCGTTGCAGGTTCGTCATGACTTTTTTGCCAGTGTGGGCTGTAAACTCAGCGACCACGGCATTGAAGAATTTTATGCCGAAGACTACACGCAGGTACAAATTGATGCCATTTTCAACAAAGTATACGGAGGCACATCGCTGACCAAAGAAGAAATCATCCTGTTCAAGTCGGCCATGCTCTACGAATTTGCTGTCATGGATCATAAAAAAGGCTGGGCGCAACAGTTTCACTTCGGAGTGATCCGCAACAACAACACCCGGTATTTCAATGCCGTCGGGGTGGATACAGGCTTTGATTCCATTGGAGACTTCACCTTGGCTAAGGCCATGAGCAAGTATCTGGACAGGTTGGATGCAACCAACCATCTTCCCAAAACCATTTTATACAACCTGAATCCCCGCGACAACGAACTTATCGCCACGATGTTGGGCAATTTTCAGGATGGAACTGTTCCAGGAAAGATCCAGTTCGGTTCCGGTTGGTGGTTCCTCGACCAAAAATACGGTATGACGGCTCAAATGAACGCCCTTTCCGCATTGGGTTTACTCAGTCGTTTTGTAGGCATGCTCACCGATTCGCGCAGTTTACTCTCCTACCCGCGTCACGAGTACTTCCGACGCATTTTGTGCCAACTTATCGGTACCGATGTGGAAAATGGCGAATTGCCCGCCAGCGAGATGGACTTCCTCGGCAAACTGGTTGAAGGGGTATCCTATTACAACGCTAAACAGTATTTTGCATTTTAAATCTTCCAAAAAAGCTGTTTCTTTGCAGCGCATTGCACTAACAAAGATTGTTTCTTATGAGTAGAAAAGTTGTCACTTTCGGTGAAATCATGTTACGGTTGGCCACACCGGGTTACGAACGGTTCAGCCAAGCCAATCAATTTACAGCCACCTTTGGCGGCGGGGAAGCCAATGTGGCTGTTTCTCTTGCCAATTACGGCATGGATGCGTCTTTTGTCACCCGTCTTCCCAACAACGACATAGCCCAATCGTGCCTGATGAACCTTCACAAATACGGGGTCTGCACAAAGAATGTCATTTTCGGCGGCGAACGCGTAGGTATTTATTTTCTCGAAACGGGAGCCGTTGCCAGGGCCAGCAAGGTTGTCTACGACCGCGCCCATTCGTCCATAGCCGACATCCAACCGGGTATGATCAATTGGAAAGAAGTCTTGAAGGGAGCCGACTGGTTCCACTGGACGGGCATCACCCCTGCCCTGTCGCAAGGCGCAGCCGATGCTTGTTTGGAGGCCATCAAGACCTGCAACGAACTGGGCATCACTGTTTCTACCGACCTGAACTTCCGCAAAAACTTGTGGAAATACGGCAAGAAAGCCTCGGAAGTCATGCCTGCTCTGGTGGAAGGTTGTGACATCATCCTGGGCAACGAAGAAGACGCCGAAATGGTGTTCGGCATTAAGCCTGAAGGTTTTGAAGTAGCCCATACAGGTGGAGACGTAAACGCGGCCGAATTTGAATCGGTATGCACCCAACTGATGAAACGTTTCCCCCGTGCAAAAAAGGTCATCATTACGCTAAGGGGTTCTATCAACGCAAACCACAACACCTGGGGCGGCGTTCTGTACGCCGATGGAACGCTCTATCAGTCAAAACGCTATGACATAACCCACATCGTTGACCGTGTAGGCGGTGGCGACTCCTTTATGGGAGGATTGATTTATGGTCTGCTCACCTACGTGGGCGACGACCAGAAAGCCCTGGAATTTGCCGTGGCGGCTTCATGCCTGAAGCATACCATTTATGGCGATTTCAATATGGTTACGGTGGATGAAGTGGAAAAACTCATGGGAGGCGACGCTTCGGGTCGCGTGTCTCGTTAAACAAACCAATTATGGCACGATTCAATAAATTGCAGGTCATTACGACCATGGCTTCAACGGGTATGATACCCGTATTCTATCACAAAGATATCGAGGTAGCCACAAACGTCCTGAAAGCTTGTTACGAGGGCGGTGTACGCGCTTTTGAGTTTACCAACCGGGGCGACTTTGCCCAAGATGTGTTTGCCAGTCTGGTCAAGTTTGCCGCCAAAGAATGCCCCGACATGATTCTCGGCATCGGTTCCATCGTCGATCCAGCCACGGCTGCTTTGTACATCCAGTTGGGAGCCAATTTCGTTGTAGGTCCGTTGTTCAACCCTGAAGTGGCACGCATGTGCAACCGCAGGTTGATTCCCTATACGCCTGGTTGCGGTTCAGTTTCAGAAATAGGGTTTGCCCAGGAAGCAGGCTGTGATTTGTGCAAGGTATTTCCAGCCGGCAATGTGGGTGGCCCTTCCTTCGTAAAAAACGTACTCGGACCTATGCCTTGGTCGTTGTTGATGGTGACGGGAGCCGTGGAACCCACGGAAGAAAACCTTACTGCGTGGATTAAAGCTGGTGTGACCTGCGTGGGTATGGGTTCCAATCTGTTCCCATCGGCCGTAGTGGCTGCTAAGGAATGGAACAAGATTTCCGACCTGTGCCGCCAATCGCTGACTCACATAAAAAACGCACGCTAATCCACCTTATCCATGAATAACACTGTAAAAAACCTTAATGAGCAGATGACAAAATACAGATGGACCATCTGTACGCTGTTGTTTGCCGCCACTACCATCAATTACCTGGATCGCCAGGTGCTGTCGTTGTTGCAACCCATATTGGCTGAAGAATTCCATTGGACAGACGACGATTATGGCAACATTGTTTCCGCGTTCACGTTTGCATATGGCTTTTTTATGCTGTTTGCCGGTCGGTTTATTGACTGGATGGGCACGAAGAAAGGGTATGCATGGGCTATCGGTATTTGGTCTGTAGGTGCCATGGTACATGCACTGGCCGGCATTATGACTGAAAAGGTAACCGGCTTGGAAAGCGCCTCTGCATTGGCACAAGCCAGCAATCCAGCTGTCATCGGAACAATAACCACAGTGAGCGTGCTGATGTTTATTATTGCGCGCATGGTCCTTGCGCTCGGTGAAGCTGGAAACTTCCCCGCTGCCATTAAAACCACGGCTGAATATTTCCCCAAACGGGACCGTGCATTTGCAACCGGCATTTTCAACTCGGGGGCCAATGTGGGTGCCATTCTGGCTCCACTCACCGTACCTTTTATGGCAAAAGCCTGGGGATGGGAAGCAGCTTTTCTGGTTGTTGGTGCAATAGGTTTCATCTGGTTGATTTTCTGGTTCATTTTCTACAAACCCATGGAAGGCAACTCCAAGGTTAACGCAGCTGAACGTGCCTACATCCTTCAAGACGATGAAAAGGACAAAAAAGAAGTGGTGGAAAAGGTGAAACGTATGTCGTTTTGGAAATGTATGAGCTTCAAACAGACTTGGGCCTTTGCCATCGGCAAGTTTATGACTGACGGCGTGTGGTGGTTCTTCCTGTTTTGGACTCCAGCCTATCTTAAAGCGGAATACGGTATGTCACCCGACCAGGTGGCCATTCCTATTGGCATTCTTTACACCTTGACGGTTATCGGTTCTGTGTACGGGGGAAAATTCCCGACCTACTTTATCAATAAGGGTATGAATCCGTATGCCGGTCGTATGCGTGCCATGCTGATCATCGCCTTTTTTCCCTTGGTTGTGCTGTTTGCTCAACCGTTGGGACACCTTGAAAGTCTAGGCAACATGGCTTACTGGATTCCGGTCATATTAATTGGCATAGGGGCTTCTGCTCACCAAGCCTGGTCGGCCAACATCTTCACTACGGTTGGCGATATGTTCCCGAAAAGTGCTGTTGCAACTGTTGTTGGCATTGGTGGTGCAGCGGGCAGTTTGGGTGGCGTTGTTGTCAACAAGAGCAGCGGTTTACTATTTGACTACAGCGCTCAAGCCTGGCAATCCATTGAATTCTTAGGTGCATCAGGCAAAAGCCTGGGATACATGCTGGTTTTCTCGTTCTGCGCTGTGGCCTACCTGCTGGGCTGGACCATCATGAAATCGTTGGTGCCTCACTACAAACCCATACTAGCGGAATAGAACCAATACCCGCCGGAGCGAAAGGGTGCGGTGGCCTGTTAAAGGGTT
>CAYTIY010000049.1:13942-17943 GCA_964438045.1 uncultured Bacteroidales bacterium
ACAGATCGGTTTGATATTAGCGGCATGAGCTGTGCGGCCTGCGTCAATCATATAGACAAGAAGGTCAGGCATACTCCGGGCATTATGGAAGTGCAGGTGCAACTCCTCACAAACAGCATGACGGTGACATATGATGACACCCTTACGAACCCATCTTTTATTGAAGAGGCGGTTGTGAAAGCCGGGTATGGGGCAACACTGCAATCGAAGGGTTCATCAGTAGGTTCTGCCCACAAAAAGGATAAACGCACCGCCATTGGCGACAATCAGGCTGCGGAAACGGTCCGGCTCATGAAACGGTTCGGGTGGTCGGTGGTTTTTTGGTTGCCCTTGTTTGTAATCAACATGGCCCCCATGGTGGGTATACCCGTTCTTCCCGGATTGTTTGGCCACGAACACCCCCTCACCACAGCCTTGGTCAATCTACTGTTCACCTTGCCCGTTCTATACCTGAACCGTACCTTTTTCACCAATGGTTTCCGATCACTTTTCCAAGCTTCTCCAACGATGGACACCCTGGTGGCGGTTGGTTCTTCGGCAGCTGTGGTATACGGTCTCATCGTGCTGTTTACTATGAGCCAAGCCCTCGAGTCCGGCAACATGGCGGAAGCAAGACATTTGGCCCACGCCCTCTTTTTTGAATCGGCAGCTACCATCCTGACACTGGTCACATTGGGGAAGTTGTTGGAATCGCGTTCCAAGCAACAAACAACGACAGCCGTTTCTCAACTCATGGAACTGTCACCCATAACAGCCATTATCATCAGGAACAACGAGGAGGTTGAAATTCCGGTGGAGGACGTTCATGTGGGCGACCGGGTGGTTGTTCGTCCGGGTAGCCAGATTCCGGTGGACGGCGTGGTGTTGACGGGCAAATCTTATGTGGACGAAGCGGCCCTGACGGGTGAAAGCATTCCTGTACTAAAAGTATCCGGCGACACCGTGCTTTCGGGCTCGGTAAACCAAACCGGCTTCTTCACCTTTGAAGCGGTCAGGGTTGGCGAAGATGCCACATTAAACCAAATTATCCGATTGGTAGAAACAGCGTCCATGACGAAAGCTCCTCTGGTTAAACGGGTCGATCGCATCAGCCGCTGGTTCGTGCCTGTTGTGTTGGTTATTGGATTGGTCACCGTTGCAACGTGGCTCTTGTTGGGTTACCCGATCGATTTTGCCCTCACAGCCGGTATTGCCGTTTTAGTGATATCCTGTCCCTGTGCGTTGGGATTGGCCACACCGGTGGCTGTCATGGTAGGCACAGGAAGAGGCGCGCGCCAAGGTATCCTGTTCACGTCGGGAGACAGTTTGGAAACAGCACACTTGGTCGATACGGTACTGCTGGACAAGACAGGTACCATCACCACGGGGAAGCCCATCGTAACCGAAGTAATGGCTCAACCGGACTTTAACGAACAAGAAGTGCTGCAAGTGGCAGCCTCGTTGGAATCACTCACCAACCACCCCTTTAGTGTGGCCATTTTACGCAAGTTTCAGGCGTACGGAGATGCAATACTTCCGGTTGACGGATTTGAAGCCGTCCTGGGGAAAGGTGTAATCGGTAAGATAAACAGCCAACCTGTTCAAGTCGGAAATTTCTCCTACCTGCAAGAAGCTGGCATCCCTCTGCCTGCCACTCTGTTAGAGCGACTCAAAACCTTATCTGATGCAGGCAAGACGCCTCTTTTTGTGGCTAGAAACAACGAACTGATGGGCGTCATATTTGTGGCGGACAGCCTGAAATCCGGCATCCAAGAGGCCGTGGAAGCATTGCTGCACTCCGGTAAACAAGTGGTCATGCTTACTGGTGACCAGGCTGCAACGGCCAATGCTATTGCCAGAGAGGCCGGTATTGCCGAGGTGCGATCGGGATTGCTGCCACAGGATAAAGAAAAGATTGTGGCCGAATATCAATCAAAGGGACAACGGGTAGCCATGGTCGGAGACGGCATCAACGACGCTCCTGCCCTGGCTTCAGCCGATGTGGGCATAGCCATGGGATCCGGAACAGGCATCGCCTTGTCTTCTGCCGATGTGGTTTTAATGCGGAACGACTTGAAAGCAGTCAACGCCTTGTTCTTGCTCAGTAAAAAAGTGTCGGAGACAATCAAACAAAATCTGTTCTGGGCATTTTTCTACAACATACTCGGCATTCCTTTGGCTGCCGGTGTTTTTTACCTATCGTGGGGGCGCCTGCTCAATCCTGAGGTAGCAGCGGCTGCCATGAGCCTGAGTTCTGTAACCGTGGTACTGAACGCCCTTCGGTTGAACCGCCTGTTTCGCGAAAAAAAATCCAAACACATCACACCAATGAAAACAACCATTTTACACATAGAGGGCATGAGTTGCGGCCATTGCTCCGCGACTGTGGAAAGAGCCCTTAACAGCCTGGAAGGGGTCAACGCCACCGTCGATCTGTCAAAGAAGACAGCCTCTGTCACCCACCCCGACAACCTGAGTACCGACTCCCTGGCCAAAGCTGTCAGAGATGCCGGATACGAGGTTGTGGAATGATGCCTTATCGACCGGCCGTATCTACAGCCTGAGACTTCCAGAAAGCGACCGTCATATCCACCATGTGTCCACCGTCTTTTCTGTACAGACGTTGGTTGGTGTTTGGGGATGAAAGCCCCCCCAGCACTTTTATGTACGGCCCTAGCTTGAGGTAATCGAATGCATGCAGGTCAATGCAGGGGGGCACTATTGATTTACCCGAATACCATGCCAGTTTGATTCCCCGCCCGCTCAATGAACGGGCAATACCAGCCAGTCGGCCCACTTCTTCCGGTTCCTGGTCACCCCCCATGAAACACAGGCAAGTAATAGCATTGCCGTAAGTGGCAAGCCAGCCCGACAAGACCTCTTCGGTGAGGGGCTTCCCGATGTCCTCCCACAGATAGGGGCTGTGACAACCCTTGCAGTGGTTTGGACATCCGGAAATAGTGACGGCCAACGTCACCTCGTCAGGTATTTCCTGAAATACAATGTTGACATCAACGAACTTTAACATAATGTCGACGAGTGGCCTCCTGCTGCCTGCTGTGTGAAAAATTACTGACGCGTTTCAAGTAACCGATCACCCGTGTAAGGTAATCCACCCGCTTGCTGTGACATACCGGGCATTCCTTCAAGTAGCGCTTGTCAATGTGTCCGCAATCGTTGCACACGGTGTTTGGGATGTTGAATGTGAAATAATTACACCCTTCGGCCGCAGCTACACGGAAAAGCGCGCGGTACTGGGCTTTGCTGAGGTGTTCTTCCAGGTTGAGGTGCAAGGCCGAACCACCTGTCAGGTGCTTGATGTACCTGTGGCCGTGCAGTCTGATCCTATCCACCACGTTGAGTGTGGAGTCTTCCACTACATAGAAATAGCTGTTGTAGCAATCCCTGGTAACGGAATACCCATCTTCCCTATCCCATTTGGCGTGCTTCACTCCCACGTTTTCAGCCGGTATCATCTCGCAGTTGAATAGTACGTCCTTGTTTTTATACAGTTTATTGTAACGTTCCACCATGCCCAATATATTGGCCACAAACGATTCATAATGAGGATTGTCGTTGATGGGCAAGCCCAGAAACTCGGCTGCCTCCACCAGGCCATTCACACCTATGGTCAGGTACTGACGCCCCATACTGATGTATCCCGCATCAAACAAGGGCAACAGTCCCTTTGATTGTAGCTGCTTCAGGTTCTCGTTGTAGGCCACCTGTACTTTGTGGGTCAGATCGATCACTTCTTCCAGAAAATCCATGTAGGGTACATTGGTTCGAATGGCCTGTTGGATACAGCGGTTCAAATTGATGGTCAGTACGCTTTTTGAACCCGTCGAAACACCACCGGCACCCAGCGTGTAACTGAACCCATTGTCCTGAATTTCGTTCCGCAATCGGCAGCAGCTGCTCAACGAATCGGCGTTGTCGCTCATGTAGGTGAAGAACGAGTGGCCTTCCGCGTACATTTCGGCTGTCAGGTCGCCGTATTCCTCGTCCAGCACATCGCCATC
>CAYTIY010000050.1:0-17451 GCA_964438045.1 uncultured Bacteroidales bacterium
TAAAAAATATGGACTTACCAAGCGGCCGGCTGTGCTGATTGTCAATGCCGATGGGCACTTGTTGTCTAACATTAGGTCGTTGATGGCTGCCAATGATATGATAGATGGGACTAAAAAGGTCTTGTTGGATCTGAAAGCCCCTAAGCCCATGATGGTCTGGGAAGCTGAGTTTTCCCAAAAGAAAAAAGATCCGGCGTTTCTGTTGGAATATATCAATAAACGAATAGACCTTGGACTACCCATCAGCGAGGCGTTTGATGCGTACCTGCGGTTGATTCCTGCAAACGGGCCCATGCCTGAACAGGCGGCGAAGCTGTTTCAACTGTACGCCTATCAACTGATGGTGACTGATTATGCCTACTCCTATTTTTATACAAACAGGACAGCCTACTTTGAAACCCTTGCAAAAATTAACGGAGGAATGCCGAATGAAGATTACCATGCTTTTCAATCGGTGGTGGAGCATACGGTTGATGTGGCCGCCCTGATGGGGGATGAAGCCTTACTGAAAAAGGCCGTCGCTGCCTTTCAGCAAGTTCCGCATGGAATAGCCATGATGCTGGCGGATGAATATTACCTGGACTATTATCAGCAAACAAACGAACCGGAAAAGTACCTTGCCCATGCGCGGTTGTTTATGGCTGATAACTTTAAAAAGCTGGACTCGGAGGAGTTGTTGATGAAAAACAATGTAAGTCTGCGGGGTCTTGAAAAACGGAAGGCCTCAGGAACGGATACAGCCCTGATCAGGTCGATTGATCGTTTAATAAAAGGGCTGCCCGACCTGGAAAGAAGCCAGCTCTGCGATAAGATGTATATGATTGCCGGGTATGTTTGTACTACTTTTTCCGATGCTGTTATTCTTGAGGAAGCCTTGCGGTGGTCGGACAAAACGGTACAAACGTGTCCAACGATCACCTTTTACCTGGATACCAATGCGCACCTCCTGTATAAGCTAGGAAGAAAAGAGGAGGCCGTAGCCATGGAAAAACGGGCGGTTGCCATTTTTCAAGGTTCTCCCACCTATACGCGGTTTACGGATACGTTGAAAAAGATGGAGGCGGGCGAGAAATTTTGGTAGTGCCATCAAAGCCCCAACGCCCGGATGATTTGTTCCGCGTGAGTTTTCGTGTCGACCTTGGGAAATACGTGCTCGATGAGGCCGTCGGCCGAGATGACGTAGGTGGTACGTAGCAAGCCCATGTACGTTTTGCCGTAGTTTTTCTTTTCGCCCCAGGCTCCGTAGGCTTGCGTGATGAGCTTGTCCGGGTCGGCCAGCAGGTGGAAGGCCAGGTTGAATTTTTCGGCAAACTTGCGGTGCGACTCCGTGGAATCGGGACTGACGCCCACAATCACAAACCCTTTTTCAATGAAGTAGGCGTTCTTGTCGTTGAGGCTGCAGGCTTCGGCGGTGCAACCGGGTGTATTGTCTTTGGGGTAGAAGTACAAGATGACGCGTTTTCCTTGTAAACCGGCGAGGGAGATGGTTTCTCCGTTCTGGTTGATGCCCTGAAATGCAGGGGCTTTTTGACCGACTTCCAGCATGGCGTTGTGGTTTTTGTTTACTCAACGAAGATACCAAAATAGTTGGATTGTGTGTTCAATTTTTTTTCTATCCTAAATTGACGGTGCTCACAGGAAGGCGCAGAATAGGGAAAATATGTAAATGTCTCATAGGCTTATTTCCCGTTCAATGTTGATGTGTTCGAGGAACGATTCGTCGTGCGAAACCACGATCAATGTGCCTTGGTAGTAGTTGATAGCAGCGGTCAGTATTTCGATGTTCTGAATATCCAGGTTGTTGGTGGGCTCGTCGAGGACAATCATATCCGGAGCATTTTCTTTTAGATTCAGGCAGCACAGCATCAAACGCATTCTTTCGCCACCGCTCAGAGCGCTGCAGGGTTTGTCCCAGGTTTCTTTCGAAAACAAAAAGCGGTGTAGGCGGATCTTGATTCCGTGATCTTCCAGTCCTGAGGTATTGTACCGTGCTGACTGCTCATAAACACTTAATTGGTTGTTGATCAGGGAATAATCCTGATCGATGTAGATGGACTCAACCGCCGTCGTTGTGATAGAGCCGGTTTGTGGTTGGAGCGTGCCCAGCATGAGTTTGATGAGGGTTGTTTTTCCACTGCCGTTGTCGCCTTTGATGGACAGACGTTCGCCGCTCCTGATTTGAAAACTGAGGGGCGTTGCCCAAAGGAAACGTCCGGTGTAGCCGAAGTTCAGCTCGCTGGCTGTCAACAACACCTTGCCGGTGTAAACGGAGGAAGGGTCGAACCTGAATTTCATGTTGGCAGCATCCGGTACGGATTGGCGCAGGTCTTGCAATTCATCGAGGATGTTGCTTATTTTCCCGGCATGGACATCCCTTAATTTTGACGTGCTGTTTTCCGCCTTGTTCCGTATCGTGTTTATCAATATCCGGGCTACACGCGCTTTTACTTGTTTTTCCTTACCGCGGGCCTCGAGCCGTTGTTGCCTTTCTTTCATTTCGCGCTCTTTCTCCTTGGCCTTTCGCAATGCTTTTTCTTTGGCCTGGATATCCAGGTTCAACGCGTTTTCTTCAAGTTTTTTTTGCTCCCGGTAAAACGCATAGTTGCCTCCGTAAACGTTGATGTCGGTTGGTGTCAACTCGCAGGTTTTATCCACCATTGAAAGCAGTTTGCGGTCGTGGCTCACGATCAATAGCGTTGATCGGGTCGATTCAATGTATTCATAGAGCTTATTGCGGCCTTGCGCATCCAGGTGGTTGGTTGGTTCATCCAAAAGGACCAGGTCCGGTTGGTGTATCTGTATGCCGGCCAGGTATACTAAGGTTTTTTGACCACCGCTAAGCAACTCCAT
Source organism: uncultured Bacteroidales bacterium (assembly GCA_964438045.1). Taxonomy (GTDB): domain Bacteria; phylum Bacteroidota; class Bacteroidia; order Bacteroidales; family UBA1402; genus UBA8389. The sequence continues at coordinate 2,851 of CAYTIY010000050.1, forward strand.
GGTGCTGTTCAAGTCCAGGTCGGGCAGGCTCCAGTGGGCAAACGCCTCCCGGCAACGCTCGTCAATGGTCCAGTCGTCGGCCAGCTGTTCGAGGTTTTTTTCCGTCGCCTTACCGTTGAGTATGTTGATGAGGGCCGAAAGCTTTTCATCAATGTTCAGCGCTTGTGCCACCGTGAGTTGGTTGTACTGCCCGAAGACCTGTGGTACAAGGTAGGGCGCGGAGTGTACGATGACTTGGCCTTCCGAAGCGTGCAGTGTTCCGGTTATAAGATTCAGTAGGGTGGATTTGCCCGTGCCGTTGTTGCCGATCAAGGCTATTTTTTCGTGTGGATGTACCGACAGGTTGATGCCGGAAAACAAGTGCTCCCTGTTGGGAAGCATGTATGAAACGTGCTGTAAAGTGACCATGATTTTTTTTCAAAAATGATACAACGTAGGCAATTGCCTTCGCGGCATGCCTGTTCTATTTGCTTTGAAAAAAATCAGATCTTCATTTCAGTTGGGGTTTCGTTGAACTTCGCACAAAGATAGGATAAAGTATCAGCATCTCAAAAGGCATGGTGCGTTCATGTTTTTTAAGATATATTTTTGTCTTTCCAGCCGGAAAATCAAATACTTTTGGGAATAAATATGAAAATGCTCAAATCAGCGGTATGAGAATAAAAGTGGTTTTGTTTTTTGCTTTTGTATTAGGTTGCACGTCAATAATGGCTCAAACCATTCATGGGTTTGTGTGTCAATCCGGTCCCGGAAAGCCGGTTGAATACGCCAATGTGGGGATCAGTGGAAAGAACGTAGGTACGGTGACGGATGCTTCGGGTAAATTCAGTCTGGATGTTGCTCCTGAATACGACAACGATGTGTTGTTGATTTCCCTGTTGGGGTATGCACCCTTGCGGGTGAAGGTGGCTGAGTTGAGAAAGAAATCCGAAAACACGCTTTATTTGGATGAAAAGGTGATTGAGTTGAAGGAGGTGGTTATAAAACCTCGAAAGGTAAGGGAACGGGTGCTAGGTGTGACTACCAAATCAAAGGCCATGATGGCCGGTTTTAAAGACAACTTGTTGGGGTACGAGTGTGGCGTACTGATGAAGGTGAAAAAGTCGGCCGTACTCAAGAAGGTGAAGATCCATATTGCCCAGTGTTCGTATGAAAGGTTGTTTTACCGGTTGAATATTTATAGATTTCAGGATAAGAAGTTATTTGTGAACGTTCTCAGAGAACCAATTTACATTGACATACCGGCTTCAGCAATTAAGGATGAAATTCAATTGGACCTGTCGGATAAAAACATCATGGTCGAGGGTGATTTTTTGGTGACGCTCGAACATGTGAAAGAGTTGGGACCGGGATTGCTGCACTTTTGCTCTAGTCTTTCCACAAAAACATATTACCGAAAAACAAGCCAGGGACAGTGGATGACGGTGCCGGTGGGGGTGGGCATCAGTGTGGTTGCCGATGTGGAGCAGTAAAGAGGAAAAAAAATGAAAAAACACGTTGTATTTTTCTTGTTAAGTACGTTAGTGTGTACGGGTTTGTCGGCTGCGGATGTGTGGCAGAAAATAGCGGACAAGACGTGGGTTTCCTTTGATCACAACGACTTTGGCCGTCAGCTAGTGTTTGTCAAAGACACGGAAGGCAGGAAGAAAGCGATTTGCCAGCAATATGGCAGTGGCTGTTATGTGGTGGCGAATTCCATTTATGACGTCAGTCTGAAAGGAGACTCAATAATCTTCTCCGGTGAAAACAAGAATTACAATAGCCTGTACTTCAACGATGAAGACTCAACGCTGATGGAAATGCCGGGTATTCGGTACAAGAAATCAAAGCTGGTTATTTACAATTGGCTAGGGAATTATTGTCAGGGAGAAACGGTTAACCTGGAAGTGGCCAAGGCTATGCTTTCGGCTAAAAACGTATACCAACGGATCAAGGTATCGGATGATATTGAGCTGGTTCGGTTATCTGACAACGTGTATCTTCATGTTTCTGTTTCAGAGATGCCTTCTTTTGGCAGGGTTTCCAGCAACGGTTTGATTCTCATTGATAAGGATAGCGCGTTTTTGTTTAATACAGCCGCGAACGACTCACTGACCGCGCTATTGGTTTCCTGGATGGAAACGCAGATGGGATTGAAGGTGGTGGGATTCGTTCCCAATCACTGGCACCAAGACTGCATGGGTGGGTTGCGGTATCTTCAGGGCCGACACGTAAAAAGCTATGCCAATCAACGGACCATCAAATTGGCCAAGAAGCATCATCTACCGCTGCCGGATGTGGGCTTTAATAAATCGCTGAAACTTCAGTTGGGTGAAACGGCCATAGAATGTTATTATCCGGGGCCTGCCCACTCTATGGATAACATCGTAGTTTGGATTCCATCGGAGCGCATCTTGTTTGCTGGATGTATGGTGAAAAGCTTGTCATCGACCAACTTGGGCAATCTGGCGGACGGCGATGAGAGGTTGTACCCGAAGACATTGAAGCAAGTCTCCATTCGATTCCCTTCGGCAACCTATGTGATTCCCGGACACGGGGATTTCGGAGGACGGGAATTGATTCAGCACACCAGGAAGCTGTGTGATGAAACACGAGGAAAGCAATATAGGCAAGTGGACTAACTGATTCGTTTTGATGCCCTGTATTCAAGATAAACGAGGATGATCAACATCAGCAGGAAGGGAACGGACAGGTAAAAGCCGATGAGCTGGGTGATGGAGGAGTTGAAGAGAAAGAAGGGAGCGACAATGAGCTGGAGGATGCCGGCAACTTTGTACCAGTTTCTCAATGCGCCTTTTGTGATGAAAAGGCCGATGCCGAACAAGATGCTGTTGATGCTCATGGCCAGCACGACCAGCGTGATGAGGTGTTTGCCGAAGCCGTGTTGCGTGGCAATCAGAACGCTGATCAAAAACAGCGGGAGGCACACCATGATGACAACGGAGCTGATTTGGAGCAGTAGGTTTCCGTGGTATTTTCCCAGACGGTTGAATCCGTAGTAAAAGATAACCCCTGAAAAAGCATAAGTGGTGAGGAAGAATTCAGCGGGAATCGGGATGTGTTGGCCCATCAGGCTGGCGGGGGAAATGGATGTCCAGGGTGTCACAAACAGCCAGTTAACGAAATAGAGTAAACCGATGGCAAGGATGAATCCTAGAAACTGTTTGGATAGATCGGTGGGATTTTCCTGTTGTTCGTCCAGCAACGTATTGAAGTCGCACGAAAGGGCTGCAGCCAACAGCTTGACCGTGGACATCCTGGGCGTGACGCTACCCGATTCTATGCGTTGCAGGGTGCGGATGTCGATGTTGCACGATTCGGCCAGTTCTTTTTGCGTGATGCCCCGCTGATTTCTGAGTTCGCTGATGGTGGTTCCAAGTTCCGGTTGTTTCATGGCTGCATGTTTATGTTAGCCAAAAATAGGCATTATTGCGGGAGATGGGCAACGATTTGTTGGTGATTTCGTACGGCATTGGTACGGCATTTGGGAAACTAATGGGAATTAGCGTGTAAGCTGCATGCTGAGGTGGGGAAAATTAACGTTTATGTTCAGAAAAACAACGAAAAAAAGAAAAAAGATGTAATATTGCATGCCGATCAAAAAAAACAGTTGTTGTGAAATAATAGGATATATATGAAGAATTATTTGCTTGTCATTGTTTGTAATTTTCTGTTTACCCCGATATATGCCCAGGTTGGTTTTTCCGATAATGGGTTGAGTTATGTTACCCTTTCAGAATCGGAGGTAGGCGTGGTGGCAAAAACCCCCGTATATACAGGAGAAGTGGTCATTCCTGATACTGTCGCATACCAGGGGAAAACCTACAAAGTCCGTACGATAGAGAAGGGGGCTTTTTCCCGTTGTGCCGGTTTGACGGCTGTCAGCATTCCCAATACGGTTGTAGGTATCAAGCAAGAAGCATTTGTTGGGTGTAGCGGGTTGACTTCGCTGACAATTCCGGCTTCGGTAGTTCAAATTGATTATTTGGCGTTTTCTGAATGCTCTGGTTTGAAAAGTCTTGACTTATCCCCTACAGTAAAACGGATTGGCCCCTTCGCCTTTTTTGGCTGCACGTCGTTGGAGTCTTTAGTTGTACAAGGACCATTTACGGATATTCGGGGTGGTGCATTTTTCAGTTGTAGGTCTTTGGTTACGGCAACAATTCCTGCAGGGGCTACAGCTGAGTTTAAAATCCTGGACGATTGCCCAAAACTGACCACTGTTATTATACCAAATGGTGTTAAGGCAATTCCCGAGTCTTCTTTTAGTCACCTGAATACATTGACATCTGTCACAATTCCCAATTCGGTTAAATCAATCGGATTCTGTGCATTCAGTGATTGTAACAAATTGACTGAACTAATCATGTCTGATTCGCTGACTTTCATTGGGGGCAGTGCGTTTGAAAATTGTTCAAGTCTGACGCATGTTGAATTGCCGCATACGTTGACACAAATGGTGGACGATGCATTCAAAGACTGCACGTCATTGACAAAGGTGACTACCCCGTTTGCAAAAGTGCTTTTTAGAACTGTATTTGGAAATTGTCCGAAGTTGGACACGATTGTTGTTTCAACTGGAACTACGGTCATTGCTGATGGTGCTTTTTCCCCAATGGGGAATATCAAAACGTTGATACTTCCGAATACGGTAACGACAATTGGTGCCAACGCATTTGAGAATTGCAGAAGTTTGACATCGTTGGATTTTCCCGCTTCTGTCAAAGTGATAGGAAATGAGGCCTTTAAAGGTTGCCAGGGCCTGTCTTCTGTAACAATACCCAAAACAGTTGACAAAATTGGCTACTCCGCTTTTATGCAATGTGCCGGTATAGACACGGTAACGATTTTAAATCCAACCATCAATTTGGGTCAAATGGCCTTTTATGGTTGTGATTCCTTGACAACCGTTATTGCTCCCTATATAAACTATAACGAAGATAATAGTTGTTTTGCCCTATGTCCGAATTTGACCACCATAATTATACCAGACGGGATAGAAACAATCAAACGAAGTGCTTTTTTAAATTCTGTAGCCAAAACCTTTCAGATTCCGGCATCGGTTAAGGTAATTGAAGACAATGCGTTCAGCGGTTGTGCAAATGTATCTTCATTCGATATTCCTGATGCTGTTGAGATAGTGGGAGTGGCTGCGTTTGCCTATTGTGTGGGACTAACTGATCTTACGATTCCTTACTCGGTTAAAACAATTAAAGCAAATGCTTTTTCAGGTTGCGAGAACATAATTTCCATTAAGGTTCCAGATTCGATAAAAAAAATAGAGACGTTGGTTTTTTCTCAATGTTACAATCTTAAAACGATTGATTTGCCGGCTTCTCTCACATCAATTGGTGATCGTGCCTTTGAAAACTGCAGGAGCATTGAATCGATCAGTATTCCTGCAATGGTAAAGAGTCTCGGTGCCCATGCGTTCAACTATTGCATAAAACTGACATCCATTAATTTATCGGATTCGATTCAATCAATTGGTGATTATGCGTTTGAGAATTGTGAGGCGCTGACCAGTTTTACATTACCTGAAACGATTGAATATTTAGGATTCTATGCATTTTTTAATGCAAGTATCGATACCATATATTCTTATTTGAAGAACCCTGAGATGGTTTCTGAACCCGATCCGTTTTGTGGCATTGATTATGAGGCTGTTCTGTATGTGCCAGCTGGTCAAAAAGCCGTTTATGAGGAGTTGCCCGTTTGGTTTTGCAATTTTGCACGTATTGAAGAAATGACACCTACAGCGTTGACAAAGCCTAAAGAGGTGGATGTGAAAATTTTGTATGATGCTTTTAGTGGCCTGTTCAGGGTTGACGGGCTTGTGGGAAGATCGTTGTTTTCAGTGTATGACATGTCTGGACATGAATGGTATAAAGGTTTAATTGATGACAGCCACAGCGTATGCGTAGGTGTCCTGCCCAAGGGAGTGTATGTTGTTAAACTGATGGGCGAGGATAATCATAAAAGCAGGTCGATTAAAGTCCGTGTCGGTTAGAGCAGCCGGATTGACGGAATAGAAGATTCCTCATGGTTTGACAAGAGGAAATTCAATAAACGGTGAACATCAAAATTGTTGTTTGAATGAAAAAAGTGATTGTCATTGGTGCTTCGTCCGGAATCGGACGGGAACTGGCCAGGTCGTTTGTGAGGAAGGGTGACGTAGTGGGCATCACGGGGCGACGTCGTGAGCTGTTGGAGGAGTTGAAGGCTGAACAGCCGGAATCGTATGCCATCGGTGTGTTTGATGTGACGGCCTGCGAACTGGTTGTTGAACATTTGACGGCCTTGACTGTTGAATTGGGTGGTCTGGATGTGTTGGTCGTGTGTTCGGGAACAGGGGACATCAATCCCGATCTTGACGTTGAAATTGAACAAAGGACCCTCATGACCAATGTGATTGGTTTCACCCATGTGATCGATTGGGGGTTCAACTACTTTACCCGGCAGCAATCGGGGCAGTTGGTGGGCATCACGTCCATCGGTGGGTTGCGGGGCAGCAGGCATGCACCGGCCTACAATGCGTCGAAGGCGTTTCAGATGAATTACCTGGAAGGGCTGCGGGTGAAGGCCAGGCAACTTAAAACAGGCGTGGTGGTGACCGATATCCGCCCCGGCTTGGTCGATACCGATATGGCCAAGGGGGACGGCCTGTTTTGGGTGGAACCGGTGCAGAAGGTCTCTGAACAGATCATGAGGGCTATCGAAAAGAAAACCGCCGTGGCTTATGTCACAGGCCGGTGGGGTTTGGTGGCTCGGCTGTTGAAGCTAATGCCGCGATTTATTTTTGACAAGTTTTGATTAAAAAACGTGCGATTTTGAGAAAAATCAGATGATAGTACGGTAATCCGTTATCAAAAGCTTTGTTTTTAAGGGTATTTTTTGTTTGAAATTAACTGGATATATTGCATTAAAATAGCAGTTGATATGATACAAGCAATTATTGCCGTTTTTGTTGCCGGGTATACAGCCATTGCCTTTGAACACAAACTGAATCTGGATAAAGCCGCTTCGGCATTAATCACAGGCGTTCTTTGTTGGGTGGTTTACATCGTGATGACGCCCGATATGCATGTTGTCAACGAACAGCTGACAGAACACCTGGGTGACCTTTCCAGCATCTTGTTTTTCCTCATGGGTGCCATGACGATTGTCGAACTGATTGATGCGCACGATGGGTTTAATTTTATCAATAGGGTTATTTCCACGACAAATAAGAAAAAGCTGATTTGGATCGCTGGATTCATTGCGTTTTTTTTATCTGCCATGTTGGATAATTTGACCACCACCATCGTCATGATTTCATTGCTGCGGAAACTGATCAAACATGTCGATGATCGTTTGTTATTCGTAGGGGTGGTCGTTATTGCCGCAAATGCCGGTGGAGCCTGGTCTCCCATTGGCGACGTGACCACAACCATGCTGTGGATTGGTGGGCAGATAACCACCGGTACCATCATCTTGAAATTGATTTTTCCAAGCCTGATTTGTCTGATTGTCCCATTGATCGTGGTTTCATTTCGAATGAAAGGAAAACTGGAAGTGCCTGCTTCTTTTTCTACAACGGGTGAGAGTGTGTTGACCAGAAGGCATCAGTTGATTGTTTTGGCATCGGGATTACTGGTGTTGTTACTGGTTCCTGTATTCAAGACAGTAACCCACCTGCCTCCGTTCATGGGTATGTTGTTGGGACTCGGGTTGGTGTGGATTGTTACGGTGTTGCTGCACCGATCAAAAACGCCTGAGTATAAGGGTATCTATTCCGTTTCACGGGCACTCCAACGTATTGATATGCCCAGTGTCTTGTTCTTTCTGGGTATTCTATTGGCCGTTTCGGCTTTGCAATCCACAGGCATACTCACTGCTTTGGCTGATAAACTGACGGCCGGCATCGGAAACATGAATGTGATAGTCATGTCCATCGGGTTACTGTCATCCGTTGTGGACAATGTACCGCTGGTGGCAGCCGCACAAGGTATGTATGACTTGTCAATCTATCCTACTGATCACTCGTTTTGGACATTTTTGGCATACTGTTCCGGAACGGGTGGTAGTGCTTTGATTATTGGTTCGGCTGCCGGTGTTGTAGCCATGGGGATGGAAAAAATAACTTTTGGGTGGTACCTGAAAAAGATCACCTTACTGGCTTTGCTGGGGTTTTTCTCCGGTGCACTTGTTTACATCCTGCAAGAACAGTTTCTATTCTAATCGTGAGCCGTTTGTTTCATCACCACACTTCTACTCAGAAAAAAGTGGGGGCGTCCACAGACTTCGAAGCCGTTGTTTCTCAAGGTGAGGATAAGGTCATCAAAAAAGGCTTTTGATACGTGCATTTTTTGTTCGGCAATGAGGATTTTTGCAGTGGGTTTCATCACGGCTTTTAGTTCCTGAACCACACTGTCAATGTGGCTCATTTCGTGGAAAGCGTAAAAGGCGAGTACGAAATCGACATTTTCAGTTGTGCCTAGGTGGCTTGGCTGGTTATTGATGAGTTGGATGCGGGGTTTCAGGTTACTGCCGTCAAGTTTAATCCGCAATAAATCGAGCATGCCTTCCTGAACATCGAGGGCAATGACGCGTCCCGTTTCCCCAACCTGTCTTGCCAATTCCAGGGTAAAATAGCCAGGCCCGCAACCTAGATCCAGGACGGTCATGCCAGGCTGTACGAATTTCTTCAACATCCTGTTTGCCGGTTGAATCAGCCTGCGGAAACCGCTTTCCAATTGGTTGGCCTGGTGCAGCGGGTGCAGGTGTGGATGACTTAGCTTTTTCATATAGTTGAAGCCGCTTTCAGGGCTTGCAGGGTGAAGGTGAGGTTGTAGAGTGCTTCCGAATACCATAGTCGGGAAAAGTACAGGCCGATGGGTTCGGGCTGTTCCAGAGTGCCGGCCTGGTGGCGTTGGTGCAGGTAGTCGAGGCCGCGTTGGAGGGATTCTTCAATGGATTTTGTTGCTGTATTTTCATTGGCGGATGTTGTGTGGGAGGGCATCTGAGATTTCTGACTGGCGTAGGTAGCCAGGGCGGTTACGGCTCGAGCGGTCAGCGTTACCTTGGAAACCACATTGAAGGCGCCGCCCCAACCGCCGTCCCGGTTTTGGGCGTTCAGCAGGTATGCCACGGCTATTTCCACCATTGGTTTGGCGGCTTCCTGGCTGGAAGCGCTCAGGTATTCAACGGCCATGGCCGTGCCGTAAACCGGGTTGCGTTCGGCGGGAGCGTCCTGGTCGCCAAACCACAACGGGGTCCAGGAACCGTCGGCCGATTGGACTTTCTGCATCCAGTTCAACAGACGTTTCACGCTGTGTTCGCAGCTGTTTCTCAGTTCGGAGGGCAGGACAGGCATCCATTTTTCAAGAGCCAGGATAGCGTGGGCGGAAATGTCCGGGCTGCTGCGGTCGAAGGGGAGTTTACCCCAGCCCTTGCAGAAAGTGGGCATGCCGCCGTCCCGGTTTTGCAGGGCAAGCAGCCAGGTGATGCCGTTTCCTACTTCCTCACAGTAGCGACCGTTCAACAGTACGTGCAAGGCGACCAATGCGCCTGCCGTATCGTCGGCATCGGGTACGGCACCGGGGAGGGGTGTCCAACCCCAGCCACCCGGACGGGCTCCCGTGAAGGGATGCTCAATAGCGAAGGCATTGCGTTTGAGGATGTTGGCCAGGGCTGCGGAATTGGGCACATCGGAACCCAGGGCCCGGATTCCCAGTACGGTGACCCAGGAAGATAAGTCTGTGTCGATGGGCCAGGATCCGTCTTTCCGCTGTGTGTTAAGCAAAAAGCTTGCTGCTTTCTGGGTGGCTTCCAGTTCCCGGTATCCGGCTCCTGACAGGCACAAGGCCACAAAGCCGGTGAGGGGAGCGGCTTCCAAAAATCCGCCGTGTTCGGGTTGAAGCTTGTCCAATACGGACAACGAAGGTTTGATGAACGATTCCCTGAGCGGCGTAAGCACTCCCTTGCGCCCTTTTTTGTACCTCAGGATGCCCACGGCAATCAAGGCGGGTATGGCGTAACTCACTACGGGCAGCTGCAGGAAGCGGTACAGGCGTTGCGGCAGGACGGCCAGTTCGAAGGGTAGTTGCGGGATTTTGTTCCAGTTGTCGATGAGTCCGGCCAGGGCACAGGTCACCAGGATGGGAGCGGAAAAGGTGAGGTCGGTACCGTAGTATGAGAGCACCCCTTTCACCAAGGCGTCGTCCGACAGCCCACCCAGGCGTTTGGTCAGGTAGGTTTCCGTCTCCTTGGCCGGTTTTCCTACGGCAGAAAGGGCCGCATACGACAACAAGGTGGCTGTCATGTTGGAAGGGCTTTCCGGACTGTCACCCCAAGTTCCGTCGGGGTACATGGTGGCATTGAGCCAGGCGGCAGCGCGTTCGATGGAAACTGCGTGCTGTTTGGCATCTACCGCGTGCAGGGCAAACAAGGCCACTGCTGTGGAAATGGCACTTGACGACAAGTGACCCTTCCACATGCCGTTCCTGGATTGGAGCGTCAATAGCCGTTGTGTCAACGCTGTTGAAAAGGCGGTCTGTTCTGTTGGTGTCATAGGGTTCCCAGAGCTAACAATCCGTAGAAGGTGTATTCAATGTCTGAGGTTTCGTCAAACAGGGTGGCTGAAAAGCCCCCGGTGTGTTCGTTCCAATGGGCCTCGATAAAATCCCGCGCAGTGGTGTCAGGCTTTCGTCCGTTGGTATACAAGGCAAACAGGGCTGTGGCTGTCGTCAACAGATCGGGCATAGGCGCATCGGATGAAGCGGAAAACCCTCCGCTTGCGTGTTGCCGTTTGAGCAAGAAATCGGCTGTTGCGTCGGCCTCGTCGCTGTTCAATAGCCCCAGCACGCAGAGGGCGGCTGCGGCGGCGTTGACAGTGGCGGTGGTACCAGAACTTGTGCTGGTTTCAGTGGCGGTGCCGCCTTTCAGGTTACTGTAACCTCCATCCGGTGTTCGGTAATTGTGCAATGTGTGCAACCATTCTTTCGGGTTGGGTATCCGTTTTCCTGCATCTTCTAGCAGGGACAGGCGCACAAACAGGGAATAGGGAGCATCCGGGTCGTTGTGCGGGTATTCGTTTACGGTGTTGAGGTTGAGTCGTAGCCGTTGTGGCAGCAAGTGGTATCGGGTCAGCAAGCGGTACAACAATTTACACCGCACGTAGGCGGCATAATGAACCAAATCCGGGTTTTCGGTTGGCAGGGTGTCCAGGTACTTTTTGGCGGCTGTGCGTGGAATGGGAATTCCGAACACGTGACACAACAGCCATCCGAAGGCGGTGTAATACAGGTCGGATTGCCCGTTTTTGTCCTTGAAGGAACCATCGTCAAGTTGTTGGGAGCGGATAAACGCCTGAATGCGGCCTTGTGCTTCCTCGCTCAGTTGGGATTTTCCGTGCGACAAGGCGTTGACCATTCGTAAGGACAGCGTTTTCCTCATGGTTTCAATTGTTGAGGATGCGCTGACTGACGCGGAACAACAGGCGTTTCAACTCAACCAGCCTCACGTCTTTCAGCATGTCGTACACCTCGTTGCGGTAGTGACAAGCCAGTTGTCCTACTCGTTCCAGGGCGTCTTGCAGCAATTCGGAATTGCCTGTGTCGGTCAAGAATTGTTTGATATCGGATGCTTGAAGTGCGGCGGTTACAAATGTGGGTGTTGCGTTGCGTTCGAACAGGGCCGCCATGACGGCGGAAGGGCGTAGTACCAACGGTTCGTCGGTATCGAAATCGGCTATGTCGTCCAGTAGCTGGTAGGCAATGCCCAGTGCGCGGGCATACCGATGAAAGAGCGTAGTGAGTTCAGGATTGTCAACCTTGGTACAGACAGCAGCCATCTGCAATGCGACTTCAAAAGCGGGTACCGTTTTCAATTCGAAAATGGACAGCACTGTGTCCATGCTCAGGAGGGAGGGAGATTGGCTCCATTCCAGTTCCAGTCCCTGACCCTTGCACAATGCGACATGGGCCTGAGCGGCAATACGGATTAATTCGGGTTCGTTCAGATCAGCCAGTAGGCAGTAGCCTTCGCCCAACAACAGGTCGCCCACGTTAATGGCGGTGGGGATGCCTTCGGCTGTATGAACGGTTTGTCGGCCGTTGCGTTCGGTATCTTTGTCTTGAATGTCGTCATGGATGAGCGACGCCTTGTGGAAGCACTCCACAGCAACTGCCGCCCGAAGAATGGTTTCGGGAATAGCTACTTGCCCGGTAAGTGCCTGATGGGTGGCCACCAGCAGGTAGGGCCGCCAGCGTTTGCCGTCGCCTGCCAGCCAATCCAATGCCACGGTGGATGTGCGACTCTGGGCGGGTGAGAGGGTTTTTGTCAGGGCTTCAACGGAAAAACAGTTGTTCAGTGCGCATTTGATATGGTCGTAGTCAAGCAACGCAACTGGTTTGTCCGATTGCATGTTAAGCAGTTCGTTTATGTAGCCTTCGTCTACATCGGTATTGACGCAACCATCCCGGTTGAGGGGCACGGCCAGGGCTGGTACCGCTTGTTTGATGAGTAGGGGAAAGGCTCGTTCCAGCGAGTCCAGACAGCCCACTCCGATGATGGTGTCCACCACGTTACTTTGCAGCAGGGGAATGATGGAGGTAAAGCCTTCAGCAACGACACTCATCATGCCAAGGCGTTCGGCTTCGTCTTGCAGGGGGTTGATGGAGCAGTGGCGGCAACGTTGGCACAGCAAACCCAATTCATCGAATGTGGCTGTGCAGAACGACCTGTTGCTCAGGCATTTGGGGAGGAGCAGCATGCGTCTTTCATAAGGAAGGCCGGCCACTGTATCGCGCCAGACGGCGTTGTTCAATTCCACCATCAGCCAGCCGTCGAACGTTTCATCCAGGCTGTGGGTTTTGATCAGGGTTTGTACATGGCTTGTCAGTTCTTCCATCGACAAAGGGGGTAACAGGGCGTTCGAAACCACGTATTCCCGCAGCATTGACCGGAGTGACTGCCTGGTGGTGTCAGGTGCCGGTACCGTGTAGTGATGTTGTTCCTTGTGCATTATCCGTACGCTCCAAATCCGAAAAAGTAGTGTTTCTTCAGCCACTTGTAGGCAGCGTTTGCTTCAGGGATGGCCTCTTCTCCCATATCGTGACCGGGGCAGGGACGCATGCGGGCGTATTCCTGTAGTACGGTGCCTCGACTGGTGGTGTCCTCCATCTCTTGTCCGGCCAGAAAGTTGTTCATCGCTTCCGGGTTGTCCATCAGGATGCACCCCCGTGTGGAAGAAGCGGTAAACGTTCTGAAACGTTCCAAAAAAGCAGACTGTTCAAACAATTCGACTAAATTGGAACCATCAGCGTTTAATCGGTCGTTGGAAACTTGCAAGGGGGGACAGAATTCCAGGGCTCCCGAGGGGGCGATGTGGTGGCTCATGCCGGTGGCTCCCGGACAGATGGCCCTGCCCTGGTCGTCCCAGTAGGCGTCGATGACAAACAGGGGAGCGCTACGTCGTTGGTCGACCAGAAACTGTCTGAGGCCTTTTATTTCTTCCCGGCTGAGCGCATTTTCCACGTTGGGTTGTGGCCCAACCGGTCGGTATATGTAGTACCAGACGTAGTGAACGCCGTGAGCGGCAAGCCAGTCCAAGTGCTCCCGACGCACCAATTCGTTGTAATTGCTTTTGCAAACGCTTGTGGCCGCTCCAATGATCAGTTTGGCTTTCCGGCAAGCTTCCAGTCCGGCCAGGGTTCTGGCATAGACATCGTTTTTGCCGCGGCGTGCATCGCTTTCTTGTTCCAAGCCTTCGATACTGATCAGCGGGGTCACGTTGCCCATGCGTTTCAGACGCTGGGCGATGTCATCGGTTAACACGGTGCCGTTGGTGAACAGTTGGAAGTAGCAGTCGGGATGTTTCTCCAGTACGTCTAACAGGCCTTTGTGGAGCAGGGGTTCGCCTCCAAGGATGCCGAAGAAGGACGAGCCTTTTTTCTTGCAGCTGCGCAGAATACCGTCGAGTTGATCAGGTGTCAGGGCTTTTTTTCCGTTCACAGACACCCAACACCCGCTGCACGACAAATTGCAGGCTTCGGTCACCGAAATCATGACAAAGGCGGGAAAGAAGGGTTCGTTGCGCTGTTGCCGTTTGGCAAATCGCCGCATGTTGAGCGCGCTTTTCCACCCAAAATTGTACATGAATTTTCCAATCAATCGGGGAGTGGATTCGCGTGGCACACGTAGGGCTGCCTTGGCCAGGGCTGTGTATTCGTTGAGGCTCATTAAATGTAGTGGTGGTTGAAGCGGTTGAAGGTGTGTGGCTTGCGTTGTTTACGGTTTTTTCAGCAGGGAAACGGACTGCCTGCGTTCCTGCAATTTGTACCGCAGGCGTTCGTTATACAGGGCTTCCATGGATTCGTCGGAAAAGGTTTCCTCTTCTTCCAGACCTCCGTTGATGGGTGATTTATCGTATTTGGGAAAAATGATGGCCCGTTCGGGGCACATTCGGGCGCAGGCCGGGCAGTTGTTTTTGCACTTATCCGGCTGTGCAACAACAATCTGGTTGTCCACCTTCGAATAAACGCCGAACAAACAAAAATCGAAGCAACGGCCGCAGTCCACACACCGCTGTTTGTCAATCACGGGAAACCAACCTTCGTT
>CAYTIY010000051.1:0-8399 GCA_964438045.1 uncultured Bacteroidales bacterium
GTACTGGAGGAAAGGAATTTTCCGATGGATGAGCTGGTGTTGTTCGGATCTGCCCGCAGTGCAGGAACCTCTTACACCTTCCGTGGTAAACAGATTACCGTCAAGGAGCTCAAACACAACGATGACTTCAAAGGCATCGACATCGTGTTTGCTTCTGCCGGCGCAGGTACATCCAAGGAATTTGCCGAAACCATGACCAAACACGGAGCTGTTGTCATTGATAATTCGAGCGCTTTCCGCATGGACGACGATGTGCCCTTGGTGGTTCCCGAAGTCAACGCGGCTGACGCCAAGGTGCGTCCGCGTAACATCATCGCCAACCCGAACTGCACCACGATTCAAATGGTGGTTGCCCTGAAGGCCATTGAAGACCTGTCGCACATCAAACGCGTTCACGTGTCCAGCTACCAGGCTGCCTCCGGCGCCGGTGCCGCTGCCATGGATGAACTGACCCACCAAAGCAAACAACTGGCCAACGGTGAAGAACCGACTGTCGCCAAGTTTGCCTACCAGTTGGCCTACAACGTGATTCCCCAAGTAGACGTGTTCCTGGAAAACGGTTACACCAAGGAAGAAATGAAGATGTACAACGAAACCCGCAAAATCATGCATTCCGACATCGAGGTAAGCGCTACCTGCGTACGCGTTCCCGTGATGCGTGCCCACTCTGAATCCATCTGGTTGGAAACCGAACGCCCCATTTCCGTGGAAGAAGCCAAAGCGGCTTTCGCCAACGGTGACGGCATCATCTACCAACAGAACGACGCCACCAAGGACTACCCCATGCCCCTCTTCGTAGCCGGCAAGGATCCCGTTTACGTAGGCCGTGTCCGCAAAGACCTGTCCAACCCCAACGGCCTGACTTTCTGGACCGTAAGCGACCAAATCAAAAAAGGCGCTGCCCTCAACGCCGTCCAAATTGCCGAATACCTGGTTAAGGAAAACGCCCTCTGAATTTAGGGGACATTACTATATTGAAAGAGCCGCTTCGTGTTACGCGAAGCGGCTCTTTTGCTTAATTAATATTTAGACTTTCAACAGTATCCAAGCATTTCAATTCAAACCCCAAACTGTATTCCAAACTGGCTCTCCTTCGCTATATTCCCAAAATTCAGGCCAGTATAAAATTGGGCCTCCTCCAAAATACCTTACACCAGCAGTTTGACCAGTTGAAACTCTAATCCCAAATTTTCCATTTGGTGCTACATAAATCATGGTTTCATAAATGGAATTTGTACCTAACCATACTTGTGTATCTTGATAGTAGCCGGTTTCATCTCTGTGACAAATGTAAACGTTATCACCTTGAAAAAAACCTTGTTGAAAAAAATAGGGCCCCCATACAACCCTAACCATATCTCCAGTATGATCATAATCATCATTAGGAAATGCATCAACTTCATAATAATAATCAGTATTTGCTTCCATCATTTCTCCAGAAATATAAAATCCTGGCAAACCATAATTGTATGTAAAATTAAAAAAATGATCACTTAGATACTGATAATTCATTTCCGCTGAAACATTTACTGCACTAATTGTAAACAATCCTATAATCAAAGAACGAAAAACTGATTTTTTCATAGGTTAAATTATTAAAAGGTTATAAAACACCCATCCGCGTTTCGGATAGGTTGACTGAATCTTCTAGTAAAAAACCTAAGGAGTTTGTGAGATATAATGGGGAATAAAACAATCAATATGTTGAGCAGATAAATGCCGTTCCACATCGCCGACAAGGATCCCGATTACGTGCGCCGTGCCCGCAAAGACCTGTCCAACCCCAATGGCCTGACTTTCTGGACTGTGAGCGACCAAATCAAAAAAGGCGCTGCCCTCAACGCTTTCCAAATTGCTGAATACCTGGTTAAGGAAAACGCTCTCTGAATATAGGGGACTTTACAATATTGAAAGAGCCGCTTGCTTTTGCTTGCGGCTCTTTTTCTACCTATTTATTTAGTAAGTTGCCCAACCCCAAACAACATTCCAATTAGGTTCACCTCCTACGCGAGCGAATTCCAACCAAAGTGGCCAAAAAACTATAGGCCCACCACCAAAATATCTATATCCAGCAGTAGACCCTGAATTAATAAATACATCAAATGTACCATCAGGTGATACTGGAATTATTGTTTGATAGATTGCATTTGTTCCAAGCCATATTTCTGTATAATTACCATCTGAACCACGAACATAAACACAATCACCTGGATAAAAACCACTTTCATAAAAATATGGTCCCCAAACCACTCTTACTAATTCACCTGTATGATCAACATTACCTTCATCATATGGAAATGCGTCCACTACGTATTGAGCACCACTATAAGCATCCAACCATTGACAAGAAACATGAAATCCAGGTAAATTTCCATCTGCTGTTTCAAAATTTTCTTGAAGATAATCCCAATTCATCCCAGCCGAAGCATTCAATGAAACAAATGCAAACAGCCCAACAATCAAAGAACGAAAAACTGTCTTTTTCATAGGTTAAATTATTAAAAGGTTATAGAACACCCATCCGCATTTCGGAGGGCGGTAGAAATCTTTTAGCAACAAACCCAAGGAGTCAATGAAAAAGAGAAGAAAATATATACCGAGGAAACATGGATGTAAATGTATAAATAGTTTTAGCACATCCAATATTAATATATGGTTATAACATATTTTAACATTGCGCTCAAAAACCAAGTATATCAAGTAACTTTTCATTCAGCTTTCTGTTTTTGCCTTTGTACGGATGGCAATGGATATGTATAGCCGGATTAAAATTCATTTCAATGATGGCATAATTGTCAGCCGTTGCTTCAATGGTTTCATCCTGAATGATCATATCCAGGCCGGTTATGGTAACATGCAATGCTTTTACCGCTTCAATTGCAATCTGTTTGTATGAATCCGGAATCTCGTCCGTATAATCAATACTGTCACCACCTGTACTTATATTCGAGTTTTCACGCAAATACACCCGTTCACCCTCAGCTGGAACGGTGTCGAAATCTTTCTGTTGATAGGCCAGAAAAATGGACTCCGCCTCTCCCAACTGAATTTTTTCCAATGGTGTGCGGTACCCCTTCGAGCGTAGAGGGTCTAGATTTTTACGTTCTACCAGTTCGCGGATCGTTGATGTTCCATCTCCAGTAACATTAGCCGGCACACGATGAAGAATACCCGCTACCTCGTTTCCGATGACAAAAAAACGGAACTCCTTACCCTCGATAAATTCCTCAATCAGGATGGTGGTATCATTCTCAAAAGCGATGTCCACAGCCCGTTGGAAAACAGCCTCATCGGAATTATCTTTCATAATGGTAATGCCAATACCGAAATTGGTTTGATTCGGTTTGATCACAATCGGCTTACTCTCAAAAAAGGGAAAGTCTGATTTGGCATGTTCAGGATTGGTGTATTCCATTCCTTTGGGAACGCGAATACCTACTTCGGCCAGCATTTTTTTGGTGATGTGCTTGTTTTCCATTGCCAAAATACTGACATAATTGTCCAGCGCTGTTTTGGTGGCCTGTTTGATATATTGGACGTTTGAACCACGGGATAACCGTACAAAGTTTTCCTTACGGTCGAGGATGTCGATGTTGATGCCTCTTTTTACAGCTTCACGCAAGACCAATTGAGTTGAAAGCTCCATATCCTCCAGTCCTTTAAAGTTGTAATCCTTCTGCTGGCTTTCGTGTAGAAACGTTTGCGCCAGTTCAAGATGAAACGGGATGTATCCTTGTCTGATAACACCGTCGAGTATATCATAAACCAAGCGTTTTTCAGGGTGCTCAATGAGTGTGGCTATTTTCTCCATCATGTGGAGGTACGCTGTTTTCGTGATGGCTGCTTGTTGAAAAAGAGCAACCATTGACTGCAGCAGTGTTTTGGCTTCAACCCAGATGTTTATCAGTTTTCCGGAATGTTCATGAAGAACGGGGGAGGTATTTAATCCGTACAAAGACACATACCCATGGTACTTGTTGGCCATTTCCTGTGCTTTACTGTCGAAATGATCCGGTTCCTCTGACAGTAATCCATACAAAGCCAGCGCATGTAAGAAGTAAACGGTATCTTCTGTTATTCCTGCTTTTGTCAACGGGTTGATATCGATGAACCGCATCTCAATATAAGAAATATGATCGGGATTATTTACGAATTTTGGACGAACCGGTGTATACAATTCTTTTGGCGAAGAAATTTTCCCCTCATGAATCATGGCCTCGACACTCGTTTTAAAATTGGATACGGAACTGTAATCGGGGTACAATTCACCTAAGTTGTGGTAGCCATAGCAACTGTTCCGAATAGACAGTCCAATAACATGCTTGTCAATTTTTCCGGGATCATGTTTGCAACTGAGCTCCATGGAGGCATCAACCACCGGACTGCTACCAAAGAGCAGGATATACAGCCACCGGAATCTAAGCAATTGACGGGTCGTTTTCAAATAGGCTTCGTCTTTGAATTCATCAAATGTCAGATCCTTACTGCTTTTTTGATACAACGTTTCAAGCAGTTTCTCACTGAACGAAAAATTAAAATGGATGCCCGAAAACAACTGGTTTTTTGGTCCATATTTTTTGGCTAAAAACTCACGGTATTGCTGTGCTTCTTTGCCCTCTTCGTCGTATTGGGCAATGGGTATCTCCTTATCATCGGGTAAAATAGGAGGAATGCTTTGCGGCCATAGATACTCATCTTCCAATTCCAGGCTGATAATGTCATGAACCGTTTCCAGAAAACCCATCATTTGCCTGACATCCGGCAATGGTGGTGTGCGCATTTCAATTTGGCTTTCCGAGAAATCGGTCGTAATATAGGGGTGTTTCAGTTTGTTTCCGAAGACCTTGGGATGGGGCGTTTGTGACAACTTTCCTGATTTATCCACGCGGATGTTTTCTTTTTCAATTCCAAACAATCCTTCCAGCCAGCTATTTCCGGATAGTTGATTGACCATGGGTTGAAACAAATCCTGCTTGGCTTGACTGTCGTGTTGCTTCTTTTCACGAACAGCTAGGTTTGATGAACAACAAGCTTTTTTCATAACCTTATGTGATTGGTTTTTTTGATAAACGATTTGAAGAAAATAATGAATAATGTAACCAGCACTGTCCCTTTGGCAATGCTGCTGATGCTGATGCTCCACCAAACCGACGACAGCGAGTTACTCCAAAAATGAATGAATGCCAACGCCATTGGAATCCGTAGAAGTGTCAGAGAAATTCCTGTAATGGCCGGAATATTCGTCCGCCCCCATCCAAAAAAAGCGCCTGTTGTCATCAGTTCCAAACACATGAACAGCTGTGAAAAACCCAGAATAACCAGATAGTTGCTGCCCATGGAAAGACTTTCCGCATCATTGAGAAAGATGGAAAACAGCGTTTTCGGGAATGCGATCAGCAACGTTGAAGTTAGTAGACCAACCGTAACCGCCAGGAACATGCCGGAACGAAAAATCTTCCATTGTTCTTCAAAATTCTTGGCTCCATACGCTTTGCCCGAGAGCGAGGCAATTGCATGCATGAATCCACCCGTAGTCATGTACGAAACCGCTTCAATCTGGATTCCTACTTTTTGTACAGCAATGGCTGTTGCCCCCCATTCGCTGATGATGCGGGCCATTGTAATGGCAATCAGTGTAAACGATATCCGCTGAATGGTCGGACTGATTCCCAGATATATGATTTCCTTTAACTGCTTCTTTTGAAATGGAATACCGGCCGGGCTGATTTCCTTGATTGTAGCAAGTTTCCTGTAAAACAGCAAGGTAGCCAATGCCTGAGATATAATGGTGGCAATGGCGGCCCCATTGATGCCAAAATCAAGTAGAAATATCAAAATAGGATCCAGTATCATGTTGCAAACAAATGCCACGGCGTTGATTCTGAAAGGTGATTTGCTGTCGCCATAGCCAATCAATGCGCTCGTAAAAAACAGATTTTGAAATTGGAAGGGAATGCATAAACCTATCAGTAAAAGGTATGAGGAGGCTGATTGCTCAATGCGTACATCGTTGATGCCTACGATTCCAATCAGAAAGTTTCTGGAAATGGCCATCAATACATAGTATATCAAGGCCATAACAATAACTGCCTGGATGCCACTTCTGACATAACTTCTGGCCAGATCCGGGTTCTTCCGCCCAATGGCATGCGACACTTTTATGCCCACTCCAACCGTTAACAGAGTCGAAAGACCCCAACTCAGGTTCATAAAAAAACCGGCAGAACCAACAGCGGCTACCGCATCACTTCCAAGTCGGCCGACAAAAATGAGGTTGATGAACGTGTATGCCATCGACATAAAAGACGTGGCTATGACCGGTAAAGCCAGTTTTACCAGTTCCTTCAAATTTGAGTCTATGCTGATGGGCTTAATCATTGTTGCTGTTTTCCCGGCGAACCTTCGAGCAGGCACAACCTGCCTTGTCAGGTATGCGCAATTCAACCATGCGGTACACTACTTGTTCCAGCAATCGTAGCAGCTCTTTTTTATCCGAATCGGAAAAGCCGGAAAGAATCCCTTCAAAATAGGCATCATTTGCACTATTTATCAACGTGCAACTCTTTTTCCCGGCTTCGGTGAGTTGAATGGTCGACATGCGTCTGTTTTCGGCGGGAATGGTTCGGTCAGCAAGACCGAGATTGACCAGGCAATCTACTGTTCGGCTGATTGTACTTTTGTCAAGGCCCAAGGTTTTGGCCAATTCAGTCAATGATTCTTTCTCTTTACTTTCAATTTCAAGGAGTGTGTGACACTGGGCCAGTGTTACTCCCTTACAGCACGAATCGCTGTTTTGCATATACAGCTCACGCTCGAAACGGCGGATTAGTTCCCTGAAAGTTGTAACAGTTTGCTGATTGGCATCCATTATCTTTATGTTGCATATTAAAACTGTTGCAATATACAACATTATTCTTATAGTTGTTCTATTATCATAAATGCAGATGGATTAATTTAAATTCAACTACACAGTTTGATGGTTGCCGGTAAGGAAAAGCTAAACGTAGAACCCTGACCAATCGAACTGTTTACCTGAATTCCACATACATACGCTCCATATCCACCGTTACCTTTCGGAAACAGTCGATAAAACTGGTGCCCAGAAGGCCGTTTTGGTCGCCGAATGCATCAAAATGCAACTCCTTAAACAGCAACGCATTCTTTACGTTGACCGTCTTTATACCCACCTTTATCGGTAGTGTTGGTAAAACTCCATACGTTTGAGTGGCAATCTTCGAAGCCTCTTTTACCTGAACAGTATCCACTTTGCCGCTCAAATCAATCCATGTTTTATGACGTTGGTAAAATGGAGCCAGCAAAACGGTGGTTGGTGCTCCGGTATCGAGGGTAAACAGATTGTCTTTGTGTTGGACAGATGCCCGGATAAAATAGAGACCATTCCCTTTTATCATGTTGCTGCGTCGACGGATTGTTTTTCCAGAACTCGGATAAACGAGTTTGTGTTTTTCCGGATAAATAAGCTGCAGACCAACCCTCCTCATGAAATCGTTGCCCAAAATACACGTGCGTTCATACGTCGAATCGAGAACAGGTGTCACATGCAACAGCGGGGACCGGAATATGCTTTCACCAATGCAAAGGCTGTCAACCGTTGCATTCCAGCATGACGCGCTTCCCGAACCGCCGTAAAAGGCATCTTCCTGCAGCATCTTCAACCCCATTTCTTCGGCAAGATCCCGAGATACTGACGTATGGGCACAACAGATATCATAGATAAACCGGTACGTCTTCCCATTCACAACAACCGGAACCGTATAATGGATTCCCTTAGGATCTGGACTTCTTTCATAATAAACCACAAAACCATTTTCAGGACAAACAACTTCCGGACGCAGAACAGCCCTGATTTTGTCGTATTTATGGAATGATTTCAGCAATTCGGACGAATCCCTTTTGTTACTTACACACCGCTGATGCCCGGCAATGTAATCTGCCGCTTCACCATATCGTCCGTCTTCGAACAAAATCATGGCGCTTTTTTGGATTAACCTGGCGGTTTGCCACGACCCCAGCAAACCGTTGTACCTTTCGACCAAGGAATCCAAATGCACCAAAGCAACCGACTCCCTGTTGAACATGTCAGCGATGACAGCCTCATATAGGTGCATAAAAAAGGGATCGACGCCTTTCTTCTTTTCCACATTGTATTCTTCCTGCAGACTGAACCCGTCGGAACAATCCAGGATGGTCTCCATCTTTTTTACGTGAGGCTGAGCAACCAGACCTATGACATTCAACAATAAAACCAGAAGCGACAGCGTCGTTTTCCTCATGACACCCCGATTAGCGAAGTAGTATTTTTGTCGAAGAAGTACCATCATGAGTTGACACCTTTACCACATACACAACTAAAAGTCCCTGGCAAAAACCATTTCTGA
>CAYTIY010000051.1:8499-17318 GCA_964438045.1 uncultured Bacteroidales bacterium
GAGCTGAATGCAGCAGTTTCAGATTGCCTTGAAATACCTTCAAACAGCATCACACACAATAGTCATCGTATCGTTACACCCTTGTAATGCCGTTCTTGTCTCTTTGCAAACGTTAGGGCAAGATCATGCACCGGAGAAAATGCAGACCTGCTTGTTTGTACAAAACAAACCACGATGACTACTAAAATTGCCGCCATCGACATTGGATTGAATGCTACACGTTTGCTCATTTCCAGCATTCAGGAAAAACCGGACGGATTGAAGGTTAAAAAGGAAATATTGGTTCGCATCCCTCTACGCTTGGGCGAAGACTGTTATGTGCAAGGCTGCATCAGTCAACAACGAACCACCACCCTACTCCGAACAATCAAGGCCTTCCACTATCTAATGCGCTTGCATCAGGTGAAAGCCCATGTGGCTTTTGCGTCAGCAGCCATGCAAGAAGCTTCCAATTGCGACGAAGTCATTGGGCTTTTGCGTGAAAAAGCCCATACACACGTACAATTGCTCACGGTTAATGAAGAAGCGTTGTTTCTCCGGGAAAGCTATTCACCCGACCGGCTCAACAAGACAAAAAACTACCTCTATGTAAACGTTGGCGGCGGCACCACCGAAATTGTATTGCTGGTAAACGGACTGGTGGCCGATGCCAAACGATTTTCAATCGGTACCATACGGTTGTTGTACGGACTTGTCAGCAATCAGGAAAAAAAAGAGTTGACCGATTACCTGAGCGAAATCAGGGAAAAAAACGCACCCGTTGCCCTAATCGGAGCAGGCGGAAACATCAACAAATTAGCCCAACTGACAGGGATTACACGTGATAACCTTTTATCTGTCAGGAGTCTGCAATCTATTTACAACAAACTGAGGCTGCAAAATCCTGAAGGCCGTATGAGCAACTACGAACTGAGCGCAGACAGGGCAGATGTGATTGTTCCTGCCTGCTACCTCTATATACTGACGGCAAAAACAGCGGGGGTTTCTAAAATCATTGTTCCCACGATTGGACTTGTGGATGGCATGGTTCACCACCTGGCAAATTTCGTCAATAGGAAACATAATAAGAATACAAGTAAACAAACACATGACATGTACGAAAACTCACAGTTCAACATTGGGTTGGACGCTTTTTCAACAACTATTCAGTCGGATTTCCGCTCATTCGACGAATCTGATTGGTTTTTCATTGACGATGATGATTTCGATGATGATGATGACGATTAACGCTACTCCGTTACAACACATGAAAACGGGTGTTAAACGTTTTTACATATGCCTTGTTACGGTTATCTTGTTATTGATACCTCAATTCATCCAGTCTCAAGGCTCCATTGAAGGCTTAGTCGTTGATAAAAAAACACGGGAACCGCTGTTGGGAGCCACCCTCAAACTAAACAATGATGGAAAGGTGGCTGTTACCGATATGGACGGTCGTTATTCTTTCAAACAGATTAAAGCTGATACTGTCTCACTGACAATAAGCTACGTATCGTATGCCAAACAAACCATTGAACCCATTTTGGTTAAAGCCGGAAAAACCACGGTGGTGGACATTGAAATGGACGAAGCGTCCATCGAATTGAATACCATCCAGGTGGTTGGATTCAAACGCACCCACACCAATTTATCCATGATGGAAAGCACCAAGATGTCTTACCTGGTGGTAAATGGTATTTCTTCCCAACAAATCATGAAATCGCTCGATCGCGATGCAGGTGAAGTAGCGCGCAGGGTTCCCGGTGTGACCATTTCCGACAACCGCTTCGTGGTGGTCAGGGGGCTTAACCAACGCTACAACACTACCTGGCTCAACGATGCGCCCATACCATCCAGCGAGGCCGACAGCAGGGCATTTTCCTTCGACGCGGTTCCCGGTAGCCTCATCGACAATTTGGTGATAAGCAAATCACCGGCACCAGAAAACCCCGCAGATTGCTCGGGTGGGTTTGTGCGCATCCTAACCAAAAGCCTACCGGACAACAACCCTTTGACGATTGGCATCAGCCTATCTTACCAGGAAGGAAGCACCTTCACCTCAATTCCTTTTATGTCCACAAGCCCATGGGACGTGTTGGGAATGGGAACCGGTCAACGCAACCTGCCTTCTACCATACCTGCTGTCATTCGCACATCGTTACCGGTTGAAGACAGGGCTTCGTACGCCAGGCAACTTCAGGCAGATTGGAAGCCAAGACTCATTTCAGCCCTGCCCGATCTTCGATTGTCGGCAACGCACAGCAAGCAATTTGATTGGTCGGATATGCCGGTGGGCGTTATGACGGCCTTGAACTACAGCAATTCGGTAAGGCACATCCACAAAACCAATAAACGATACGGCATTTATCAACAATCGATTGATTCGTCGTTTGCCAAGAACGATTACCTGGACCAACAATCCAGCTGGCAAAGCAAATTAAGCCTGTTGAACAACTGGACATTCACCCTTTCCCCCACCAGCCGCATCATGGTGCGCAACTTTTTCAACCAGATCGGGTTGAACCGTTTTACCGGCCGACATGGGGAAGACAGGAACAACGACTACACCATCACCGAATGGGAAGACTACTACATGAACCGCAGCGTGTACGCCGGTCAGTTAAGCGGCAAACACACGTTTGACAACGACTCGGTGAACTTGAACTGGGTAGCCAGTTACTCGTTTGCCAACCGCAACGAGCCGGGCAGAAGGGTGGTCACCTCACGGTTGAACGAAGACGAATCGAGCAATTCTTATGGTCAATACCGTACAGAGGGCAATGATATCAAACGATTCGACCAAGCACTAAGTGAACACGTGGTCACGGGAGGCAGCAACCTGGAAATGCCACTTTCTATCGGTTCATTGAATACCCAGTTGAAAACCGGTTTACTAGCTGAATACAAGTACCGCCTGTTTGATGCGCGGAACTTCATTTACCGGTTCAACCAAGCCGAGTTGCCCGACAAGTTCGTATTTCTGCCAGTCTGGGAACAATTCACCGACAACAACCTGGCCACCAACGGTATAACTCTGAAAGAAAACACCAACAAGTCGGATTCCTACCATGCAGATAATCAGTTGTATGCAGCCTATGCGGGTTTGAATATTCCTTTAGTCAATGCCTTAACCATGTATGCCGGGCTTAGGAGTGAGTACCATGTAATGAGGCTATCCGGCTACGAATCGGACGGTATCAAACCTGTCAACGTAAACCGTAGCAAGTTTCATCTGTTTCCCTCGGTAAATTTCACTGCCAAATTCAATGAGGCCAATCAGTTGCGCTTTTCATACGGGTCTACCATCAACCGACCTGAATTCCGCGAAGTGGCTCCCTATGTGTACTACGATTTTGAACAGTTTGCCTTTTTCGAGGGCAACGTAGGATTGAAGGATGCCACTATCAACAACCTGGACCTGCGTTTTGAACATTACCCCTCACCCGGTGAAACCGTTTCATTGGGATTTTTTGCCAAGTTCTTCCGAAACCCCATCGAAATGACCTATTTTGAGGTGGGTGCCCAGCAACAATTCACGTACCGAAATGCCGAGAAAGCACAGGCGTTCGGTGCCGAATTTGACTTGCGAAAAAATCTGGCTACTATGGGTTTACAAAACCTGACCCTGGTTTTCAACGGATCGTATATCTACAGCCGGGTGTTGTTTCCTGCCGGCAGCTTTGAACGCGACCGGTCCATGCAGGGTCAATCGCCCTACACCCTCAACACCGGTTTGTATTACGACGATCCGGATAAGCGGTGGAGGGCCAGTGCTCTATTCAACCGTTCAGGAAAACGCATTGTTTCCGTAGGCGTTGTCAACGCATCCATTCTGGAAGATATCCCCGACACCTACGAAATGCCCAGGAACCTGGTTGATCTATCGTTTTCCTACCGGTTCTCGGAAAAAGTGGAATGTAGCCTGGAACTGAAAGACCTCCTGAACGAACCGGTTACCAACAAGCAGTTTCCGTTATACGAATCGAATGGAAAACAAGTAGTCAGGGAGCAAACCACCCTTTCTTTCACTCCTGGCAGATGCATAGGCTTATCACTGAAAATGAGCCTGTAAGACTTGAGCATTTTGTTGCAGCCTTGTCACATGTCGAAACGGTTTTGTAGCTACTGTGAGATGTGATGTTCACACGTCAACCCTAGTTTTGCTTTCGAATACTAATCAATCGAAAAATGAAAAAAATGTACAAATCAATGCTGCGGAACAGCCTGATGATGCTGTTGGCCGGCTCCTTTTTAATGAGTTGCGATCCTACAAACAACAATGAAGAAGAACCCAGACAGTCGCTTGTTGTCAGCGGAGAAATAACCGGGAATGTCACCTGGAAAGCCAACAATAAGTATGAATTGCAGGGTTTTGTCTACGTGGTGGACGGAGCTGTCCTGACCATAGAACCGGGAACCGTTATTAAAGGTGACGAAGACACCAAAGCCACCTTGGTCGTTGAACGCGGAGGCAAAATAATGGCAGCCGGCACCAAGGAAAAACCCATTGTGTTTACCTCAGAAAAAGCACCTGGTTCCAGGACTTATGGCGATTGGGGTGGCGTGATTATTTGCGGCAAGGCACCAGTCAATTCAGCCACAGGTTCCAAGAAAATTGAGGGAGGGCCCAGAAGTGAATTTGGTGGTACCCTGGCTAACGACAATTCAGGTACGCTCAAGTATGTTCGCATCGAGTTTGCCGGCATTGAATACGCCACTGACAATGAAATCAACGGGTTGACACTAGGTGGCGTAGGTTCTGGTACCGTAATCGATCACATTCAGGTATCCTATTGTGGTGACGACTCCTATGAATTCTTTGGCGGTTCGGTGAATGCCAAGCACCTGGTTGCTTTCAGGGGTTGGGATGATGAATTCGATACTGACAACGGTTATAATGGCAAACTACAATTCCTGGTAAGCCTCAGAGACCCCAATGTGGCAGACAAATCCAAATCAAACGGTTTTGAATCGGACAACGATGATGCTGGCTCCAACAATCAGCCCTATACCAGCCCGGTTTTCTCCAACGTCAGCTTGTTCGGGCCGTACACCACACTGAACGACAACGTTGATCCTACCGGTGGAAACGGCACCTTCCAGGCAGCCATGCACCTGCGCCGCAACACACGTTTGAGCTGCTTCAATTCCGTCTTTGCCGGATACCCCAAGGGTTTGTATATTGAAAACGGAGGTAAAGGTGACGCTCAAGGCAATGCAACCAATGGGTTACTGGTACTTTCCAACAACATCATGGCCGGCATGAAAACCAATTACGTGGAAGATGCCACAGCAACTGCAGGATTCAACGCAGCCTACTGGACCAGAACGGGGGGTAACAATCACGTGTTGACCAACAACAGCGAATTGGGACTTAATGACCCCTTCAACCTAACTGCACCCAAGTTCAACGCAACGTCCACCGGCAGCGCAGTGTATGGAAAGGCTTCGTTTACCAACACCCTTGTATCCGGTTCGTTCTTCGACAAAGTCACCTATGTAGGTGCATTCGGTACGGAAAACTGGACAACCGGTTGGTGCAACTTTGACCCTCAACATACCCAGTACTGATTCCTTAACCGAACTTCCATACTCATTTTACACTGCATAGCCACCTGGCTGTGCAGTGTTCTACCTAATAAATAAGACATGAGCAAACAAGCACTGAGCATCAATTACCTGATCGTTATCCTCATCGCCGCCATCCTTTCTCAACTACCATTGAAGTCAACGGCTGAACAATCATCATCTGAGCCTCAGAATCAGTTAATCCTGCCACAACCCATTTTAAAAGAAGGCATCTATTATACTGACAGCACGTTAAAAGAGGTGTTTACCGGGTATTACCGGGAGTATTTTGAAACGGGTGAGATCAAACTGGAACTATTTTTACTGGACGGCAGACCGGAAGGCACCTATGTGGTGTATTTTTCAAACGCCCGCATCAAAGAAGTACGCTCCTATCACAAAGGCGCCTTTCATGGCATATGGAGGACGTACAATGATAAAGGCATGCTGTTGGAACAAGCGGAATACAAGGATGGACTAAAACAGGGTACTTGGATGATCTGGGATGAAAACGGGTTAAAACGCTACCAGATGCAGTACGACTATGGCAAAAAAGTGGGTGTTTGGTCCATGTGGGATGAAAAAGGAATGTTGGTATCAGAAAAAACCCACTGATCAGCACCTGTTTGTAATCGATTACATATTAAACTGTCACAAATTTGACATCATGGGGCCACATGGTCCCTTTACTTTTGTGGTATAAATTTTAAACCTCAACACGATGAAACGCCTGCTCGCCCTTAGCGCTGTAGTTCTTGCAACAACTGTCTTATATGCCGAACCCGCAGCCGTCACTACAACCACCACCGTGGAAACCATCAAGACCGTTTCCGGTACCGTGACCGATGCCAGCACAGCTGAGCCCTTGGCCGGTGTCACCCTTGAATGCAGCGGCAAAAAATACTATTCCGACCTGGAAGGCAAGTTCACCTTGACCGTTCCCGCAACCTCACAGGAAAAAATCGACATCAGCCTGATTTCCTATCAATCCAGCACCATCGTTCTGGAAGCCAACACAAGCAGCCTGGACGTCTCCATCAAACAGCGGTAAGCCTGTTCATGTAGCTCACTAACCCCACTGCAAGCGGTAGGGAATGCGATTCCTACATGCGATTATCCCAGTGTTGAGCATAAATAAACGGCTCAACTAAAATTCTACGAATTGCTTCAATATAGTAATTCGTATTTTTTTTGTGCAAACGGATGTTTTAGTCATGCAAATGTGTTTATTTGCAATATGTCAGCATTCTGATGATGTATTATAAACAAACCATCCATGAAACATATTCTTTTCCTGCTGTTTGCCTGTCTGTCCTTATTCTCCTGCATTGATATAAAGAATCGAGCAGCCAATGAAATCAAGACTGGCATAGAAAAACCCGAACCCGTACACGACCCGTTCGACAACAAGGAGTGGCAGGCCGAACTTGATAAAGACAAGGGTAAATTGAAAGCTGGCTGGTTGAGTTGGTGGAATCCCTACGACTTTGCCGATGATGAACACATGGAAGGTTTTCATGTGATTCGACATAGTGACAATACCGCCGTCATGTGGATCCTTCCGGTCATGAATTACCTG
Organism: uncultured Bacteroidales bacterium; assembly: GCA_964438045.1. Lineage (GTDB taxonomy): Bacteria > Bacteroidota > Bacteroidia > Bacteroidales > UBA1402 > UBA8389. Next base: position 15,626 of record CAYTIY010000051.1, read on the forward strand.
ATACGTTACAAGCCGTTTATGAAGTGGAATGGAAATGACTCCATCGAATCGTTGATGGAACTGTCCAAGACCACCGTTTCTGGATTAATCGTGAAAGGGGATACCATCATTGGTTCCGTAGATTATGAACGCAACGATACAACATGGAAAGCCACCGGTTGGGGGCCATTAGATAAGAAAATCGCTGCCACTTTGTCGAACCTTGTTCTTAAGAAAAAAGAACGCGTCATTATGATTAATCTAGAAGGATCCGATGAGCCAAAGACCTATCTAAGACAGTATTTAGTGTACAAAGAAAACGGAGAGTACATGCATTCTCTCTCTGGTGGTGGAAGCAGCCGGTTGATCGATGACTTTATTGAGGGCCAACGTAACAATAAAGCAGGAGCGATTTGGTAAACCGGCGTCAATGCGCTCCGCCCAAAGAGCGTTGCAGTGGAGCCGGCAGGGTAGTCTGTGGCGTAGTTGCGCAGACTATCCTGCCGGCGGAACGGAAACAGTCTCTTAGTTTCAGGAAAACGGACAGGCTGAACAGAAACAGGTTACTGCCCCTTCTCGTCCTGACTGGTAAGAATCAAACGCAGCGACGTGTCTTTGTTCAAATAAGCCCAGGCCCAGTTGATAAAGATGATGAGCTTGTTGCGCACGCTCAGAATCAACATGAGGTGCAGGAACATCCAGATGACCCAAGCCACGATGCCACGGAAGTGGACAAACGGGAAGTCGACCAGCGCCTTGTTGGTACCCACGGTAGCCATGGAACCCAGATCCCTGTATTCGAATTCGCGCAGGTTGTTGGAGCCGGAGGCCAGTTTCTTCAAGTTTTTTGCCAGATTCTTGGCCTGGTTGATGGCCACGTTGGCCAACTGAGGATGTCCCTTGGGATACTTGGGAGTCACCATGGAGGCAATGTCGCCGATGGCAAAGATGTCGTCACTGCCGTCCAACTGATTGTAACGGTTCACCCTAAGCCTGTTGCCAGAAACAACCACGGCCGGATCGATGCCTTCCATCAGGCGCCCCCTTACACCGGCAGCCCATATAAGGGTTTTGGTGGGCAAGGTTTCACCGCTGCTGAAAGTCACTGTTTCGCCGTCGTAGTTTTTCACGAAGGTTTCCATGCGCAATTCCACGCCCAAGCGCTTCAGGTACTTGGCCGATGTAATCTTTGAACGTTCACTCATTGGACCGAGGGGAGACTTGCCACCTTCCACCAAAATGATGCGTAGTTTAGAAAAATCAATACCAGGAAAATCCCTGGGTAAAATACGGCGTTTGATTTCAGCGAAAGCGCCGGCCAATTCAACACCGGTTGGTCCGGCACCGACAATGACCAAGTTCAGGTAGGCCGGTTTGTCTTCCTCTTTGGCGGAAATAATGTCCTCAAAATTCTTGAGCACGTGGTTGCGAATGGTGATGGCATCGTACGTAGTCTTCAATGAGAAAGCCTTTTCACGGATCAATTTGTTGCCGAAAAAGTTGGTACGGCAGCCGATGGCGATTACCAGATAGTCGTAATCGAACTCGCCCACATTGGTGTTGACAACCTTACGGTCCTTGTCGATGGACAGCACGTTGGCCAGACGGATTTGAACATTCTTTTTGTCGTTGAAAATACTCCTCAACGGAAAAGAAATACTGGCCGGCTCAATCTGAGACGTGGCCACCTGATAGAACAGGGGTTGAAACTGGT
>CAYTIY010000052.1:0-371 GCA_964438045.1 uncultured Bacteroidales bacterium
ATCCCGGGTGAGCAGCGCCATGGTTTCCACTGGAAAGGTAAGCACAGCGCGGGTTCGTTCAAGGTTGAACCACTTCATAAAGCGTTTCTGTAGCCAGTTGAGCGAGTCCCAGTCGGGTTTGCTGCCATCCGGAAACACAAAATGCTCGAATAAGCTGTTGAAATAATGCCGGTCGTAGTACGAAATGTTCCAGAAAACGGCCTGGAAGTTCCTGGCCCCTGTAGGCTGGTTGATGGAATAGACAATCTGTTCGAAACAGTCGGTGATCACCTTGTCGAGCGTGCGTTGTTTTTTTGATAAATCGACAATCTTATCGGTTTCCAGATAATATTCATCGCCAAATTCCAACCCAATAAAGTAATTCATATACA
>CAYTIY010000052.1:381-16872 GCA_964438045.1 uncultured Bacteroidales bacterium
AGGGAACGCTGTTTCCGTGACAGGTCGACAATCTTGTCTGCCTGTTTGGGGTACTCCTTTCCGTATTCAATACCCAGGAAGTAGTTCATGTACATCAGAAACTCTGGCGTTGCACAGGCTCCGCTCAACATGCTGGATACCATGAACACCATGTTGACAAAGCCCCCGCAGAACGACTTCAGGTTGGTGGGTGGTGCCGAGTTGCCGCCGATGGACTGGGTGCCGCCTATCAGCCAGGGATACATGGTGATGCTGGCACAGTAATTGGCCAGGCTGGTTTCGTCGTTCTTGTAAATGAAATGCCGGTTGAGCAGTTCCAGATAACGGTCGGCCAACTCTTTGCCGTACAGTTCTTTCAATCGGTCGGTGAGCAACCGGCGGTTCAGGCGGATGAAATTGGATTTAGGCAATTCGCCGATCAAGGTGGCGATGTTCTTGTTTTCCACATTGGCGTTGGCATCGTACTTGCTTCCCGTAGCCGGGTTGGCAGCCTCGCAGTAGTCCATCAGAAAAGCAAGTTTGTCCCTCACTTCCCTGTCTTCCAGATGCTTTTGTCGATAGAGCATGTACGACTTGGCCACACTGTAGTAGCGTTCCGACATCAAGGCAATTTCCACCTGGTTTTGGATGTCTTCCACCGTGGTGCCGTCGGTAATGTTGATGCGGCACAAGATGGATGTCAACACTTCTTGGCTGGCAAAACTACCAACGGACAAAAAGGCTTTTGAGATAGCATTCTTGATCTTGTCAATGGAAAAGGGTTCTTTCTTTCCGTCCCTTTTACGGATAAACACGTCTGCGCTGTACATAAGAATTATGTTTAAGTAATGGTTTAAATCACGCACTTAAACAGAGTGATATTCAGGCAGAATTAAAAAAGAATAGACCAGCGGAAAGCGCAACAAAGCATGCACCATTGACACCGAATCCGACTTCTTCGCTTTTCACCCGAAAGCTCTGATTGTTAGCTCGAAAATCAATGGCAGGTCTTCTGACTTGTTTCGCTTCGGCGCCTTCCCAGCTAGTAACAGCCAGTGGCAAAGATTACCGAAAAACGCCCTCGACATGAGGGTTGAAACTTACAGCTACGGGGATAGTTCCTGACTTTCACAGGATTCCCTTTTATTTTCCTTCCAGAGATGGTTGGAAGGAAAAACCATTGTTCCGCAAAGATAAAAAAACCGATTGAGCTTCTCCGAATTCCTACGGAAAAACACAATCGGCAGTGAATTATTTGGTTTTCAACCTGGGATAACCGGTCAGAATCCGCCCGTTGACAACAGTACCAACGTGCAGGCTCTCACGGGCTCGATGCCGCTGGAAAGTAGCAAGGTATCAAAGGCTGGATTTTCCGTTCCCGGATTGAAAATGACCCGTCTGGGTTTCAGCGACAAGACATAGTCGTAATAACCGGGTTGGTTGGCCATACCCACATACAACGTTACCGTGTCCACATCATCGTATGGCAGGGGTTCCGTTACAATGGGATGATTGAACAACTCACCAACCCGTGCACCAAGCAAGTAAATGTCGTGACCGTGTTGCAACAACCGTTCAGCAGCCTTGTAGGCATACCTGTCTGGGTTGATACTGGCACCGATGATCAATGTTTTTGTTTTCATGCTGAAGACTATTGAGCTGAGTCCTTACATCGTTCATTAAAGATATAAAAAAACAATTGGATTTACCACATATTGAGCTACTTGATGAGCTTTTTTAACGAAAAATGAAGACATCAACCTACAATTTGCTCAAGGGAGTAGGGTACAAATCATACATGGTTAATGGATTTACGGGAATCAAATTTCCTATTACCAAGCAACCATCACATTGTGACAAACCGCTCTCTCAGGTTGAAAAAGACAGCCGGATCCATGTCGTCGCGAACGGTCAAGGCGAGGACATCGTGCAGTTTTTCCAGCTGGCGGATCACCTGTTGCTGGCGGTCGTCGTTCTGAACCAGCAAATACATGACGCTCTTTCGGCCGTCGTCAATGTGGCCGCATAAAATACCTTCCAGGTTGTAGCCGCGTCGTGAAAAAAGTCCGGTTACGTGTGACATCACGCCAGGGTGGTTATTTACCACCAATTCTAAAATAGTATACATCGTTGTTCAGTGTTGATCAATCATTTGTTGGTTTGATCCGCCCGGAGGCACCATGGGCATCACCATGGCATCGGGGTCTATGGGTACGTTCACCAGCGTGGGGACATTGGCAGTCAAAGCCTCTGCCAATTGTGCGGCTGGATCTTCAGCGGTTGACAAATCGTAAGCACGAATACCGAATCCTCGGGCAATGGCCGCAAAATCAGGCAACGTTTCAAACGTGGATGCCATGAAATGCCGGTCGAAAAACAGAGCTTGCTGCTGCCTGACCAAGCCCAGGTGGCCGTTGTTGAACAACAGGATGGTAACAGGCACCTGTAATTCGGCCAGTGTGGCCAATTCCTGGATGTTCATCAACAACGAGCCATCACCAGAAAAGCAAACGACCCGCTTCTCCGGATTGGCCAAAGCGGCACCAATGGCAGCAGGCAGTCCGAACCCCATGGTTCCAAGGCCGCTGGAAGTCAGAAACGTACGCGGATGCGCGAAGGGATATGCTTGCGCCACCCACATTTGATGCTGCCCCACATCGGTGGTCACGATGGCATCTTCGGGCAATTGTTCGGCCACGTTCCGGATAAACCGCACCGGATGGAAGTTATCCGCATCGGGCGGCACTGGCACGAAGGGCATGGCTGACTTCAGTTCGGCTATCCGTTCGCACCAATCCGATCTATCTTGCTGAATCAAAAATGGATAAACACGTTTGAGAAAACTATGCAAATCGGCTTCCAGGCTCAGGTGGGAAGGTTTGATCTTGTCAATCTCAGCCTTGTCTATGTCCACATGGATCAAAGTCGGCATGCGGCAGAATGACCGGACGTCGCCCGTGGCCCTGTCGTCGAACCGAACCCCCAAGGCCAATACCACATCGGCCTCCTCAATCAGCTGATTGGCATATCGCGTGCCGTGCATGCCGATCATGCCCAGGTTGAGCGGATGCGTGGGAGACACGACCCCCAGTCCCCGTAACGTACTGGCAACAGGAATCTGAAGGTGCTCCATCATCTGCCTGACCAACTGCGTGGATTCAGCTTCTGCTACCCCTGCCCCAATCAGCATCAGGGGCCGTTCCGCTGCATTGAGTTTTTCCGCTGCGGCAAGCAAACCGGCTTCATCCGGCTTTTTCCGTGTATCGGGCTTTATAAACGATGGCCAGTGCTTCACCTCCAGTTCCTGCAACTGAACATCCTTTGGTACATCGACCAATACGGGTCCTGGACGGCCCGACTCGGCCAGGTAAAATGCCAAGGGTATGACTTCGAGCAATTCCCGGGCAGAACGTACCAAAAAGTTGTGCTTGGTGATGGGTATGGTCAGTCCGTACGTATCGATTTCCTGGAAAGCATCTGTTCCGATCAGTCGAGTTGACACCTGCCCGGTAATGGCGACCAGCGGCACCGAATCCATCTTTGCATCGGCAATGGCTGTCAGCAGGTTGGTGGCCCCCGGGCCAGAGGTGGCCATGCAAACGGCGGCCTGCCCCGTGCTTCTGGCCATGCCTTGTGCTATAAAACCCGCTCCCTGTTCGTGCCGGGCAAGCACGTGTCGGATGTTGCTGCCATACAACGCGTCATAAAGCGGCAGGTTGGCCCCTCCGGGAATGCCCGAAACAACCTTGATTCCTTTTTTCTCCAACAAACGGACAATGATGGAGGCTCCTGTTTCTTTCATCTTCTTTGCTAATTGGTTGTAACTAAAAAAGCCCCGCCGGTTTTCACCGACAGGGCTCTGTATGTTTGTATACGATGCGTCTAACTGCGGTGAATGCACAATTTCTCCAGGACCACCACAGTGACCACGCTCATACGTGTAATGGAAGAAATAGCATTCATCTTTTGCTTCATCAATTAGTACAAATATACGATTTTAAGAAAAAACAAACACCAACCTCTCCTATTTTTTTCGAGAAACAGATAAAAAAACAGGATATTCGCGCTCCACGTCTTCCCGCTGACGATGAATGACATAACAGAGTTGCATGGAAAGGGGTTCAAATCCGGCATCGTTCAACTGCTGCTCCAACCATTCCTGTTGAAACCCATTGTGCCCATTAAACCCTTCGCCATGAAAGCTACCGTCTTCGGCGTACATATCGGCAATGACCAAATAGCCACCTGCCTGCAAGAGATGATTGAAGCGGTTCAACAGCATGGATACTTCTTCAATGTGATGCAAAACCAGCTGCAACACGATGCAATCAAAGGAAGTGCCTACATATTCTTCAGCCAATAAATCGTGGCAAATGGGCAGCACATTGCTCCAACCACGTTCTGCAACCTTCTGCCGCATGACTTCAACCATGCCTTCGGCTGTATCCATCAACACGATGTCTTTGAATCTTGGAGCCAGCAGTCCTCCCAAAATTCCCGTTCCGGCACCAAAATCAAGGAGCCGCATGGATGAAGTATCCGGCAATGCGGCGATAAGGGCCTCTGCTATGGCGGCCGAACGTTCGTGGTTCATGGGATTGGCATCCCACGTTTTTGCTTTTTCACTAAAATTATCCATTCCTACTATTATTTTATCCCAGTGCCACATCCAACAGCATCATGACGGCAAAACCAACCATGGTGCCCACGGTGGACAAATCGGTTTCGTCGCCGTTTTGCGATTCGGGTATCAATTCTTCAACCACCACATAAATCATGGCACCGGCGGCAAAAGCCAACGCATAGGGCAATAAGGGTTTGATTAAAAAGACCATCATCGCACCAAATACACCGGCAATCGGTTCAACCAGTCCGGATAGTTGGCCATACGTGAAGGCTTTCCAACGGCTGAAGCCCTCCCTACGTAAAGGCACCGACACCGCCGCTCCTTCCGGAAAGTTCTGAAGACCTATGCCCATGGCCAACACGGCTGCACCTGCTAATGTGCCCATTTCCGGCGAATTACCAAGCACACCGAATGCCACACCTACAGCCAAGCCTTCCGGAATATTGTGCAAGGTGATGGCCAACACCAGCAAAACGCTGCGTTGCCATGACGTCTTGATGCCTTCGGCTTTATCGCGGCTCAATCCCATGTGCAAGTGAGGAAGGAAGCGGTCAACCCCATAGAGGAAGCCTCCCCCCAATAAGAAACCGATAACGGCCGGCACCCAGGGTGTCTTTCCTTCGGCCTCTGCCATCTCAATGGCCGGATTCAGCAACGACCAAAAACTGGCGGCTATCATCACACCGGCTGCAAATCCCAGCATCAGATTCAGCATCCGTTTGTCAATGGTTTTGAAGAAAAAGACCATCGACGCGCCCAGGGCTGTCATAAACCAGGTGAACAGGGTGGCCATCAAGGCCAGCAGCACCGGATTCAGCGTCATAATACGTTCCAACATAGTCAATCGATTTTCTTTACAAAAGAAGCAATAAAAATAAACAATGTTGCCATCAAAGCCGCGTGATTCGGCAGAGATGGCAACATTAAAATCATATAACCTGGACAAGCGGATGTTTCAGTTATCCACCTTTATAGTTCAGGGAGCCGTGCTTACATAAGAGGAAGCCATGTTGGCCGGTCCGCTCACGTATTTGGCGTAATTGGGGTATGAACACATCAGGTAACCTTCTACGTTCGTATCGGTACCAATACGACCACCTTGCTTACTAATGATCAATGTTTTGGCCGGTTCTTGACCTTTTTCCACCCAATTCATCAACAGCTGCAGGTTGTCGTCACCATTCGGCCCTGATTGGGAAATCGGAGTAACGGTCTGGCCTTCCCCATTCACCTTGTATCCTTGTCCGGAAAGGCCATGGCCACCGGTAGGAACCACAAACAGGCGGGCAAATGCATCGACTTTTTTACGCCCCATTTTTTTCATCACCGAAGCAAAATAATCCAATTGAGCACCGGGACAAGCAATGTTGTCCATGGCACCAATGGTAACGATCATTTTACCACCGTTTTTGTAAAATTCTTTCAAATTGGGATCTGTGGTATCCAGCCACTTGGACAATTCTTCGCGGCGGGCATTCAATTTTCCACCTTCTACGTAATCCAGCGGATTGGCTTTCAGGTCTTTAAATAAAAACCCAGTGACACCCACAATTCCCATCTGTGAATGATTCCTGGCGTTTTCTGCAGCACCTTCCTGACCTTTATACCGTTGCCTCTCAATCAAGCCCATACCATCAGGCTGGGTATTGGGCAACCACATACCGAAGCTTTTTACCTTATTGGCCAATGGTGTAGCAAACATATAGTTGCTGTACATCATTTCCATGGATTTGATCTGTTCGTTGGTGAGTTTTGCCTTCTCTGAATTGTCGTTCGGGTCGGGATCCACGTTGTTGGGGGCGCGTAAAGCAGCCCAAGGGTCTTTTGTTCCTTTTCCGTCATTCACGTTGAAGATTTCACGTGAAGCCATGTAGTTGTTGATAACGCCATCGGCGAGTCCATCCAACTTGTCGGTTTGACGCAAAAATTCAGCTCTTACTGCATTAACTTTGGCAGGAGTAACCCAACTGGCCAGGGGTTTTTCCTGAATACGGATCAGCTCAGGAGCCAACATCAGCGTGGAAAAATTCAGGATGGGTACATTGGCAATGATGCCGTTGTAATCTTTCGGATACCGTTGGGCTACCGTCAGCGCTTCGCGACCTCCGTGTGACGTACCCACATAATAGTTGTATTGAGGACGTTTGCCATAAAGACGTTCCATGATAACCACAGCGGCATCGTGGGTTTTCTTCATTTGCATGTAGCCCATGTTTTTGATGGCTTCATCATTGAGTGCCCAGTCATCACCGCCCGAAGGGCCTGTGGGCAATGTGGGACCTGACTGTGCCTGGGCACCACCGCCAAAGCCACCCATGCCTCCGAAACCACCGGATTGGTGACCGGAATCACTGCCATAGAGTACAAAACCTTTTGCCAACATGCCATCTCTACCGGCATTGACGGTAATGCTACCGTTCATGCCGCCTCCACCACGTTGCAAGGAACGAAGCGACCAGCTTGAAGGCAACAACACTCTGAAATTGATGGGCCACCCGTTGGGATCAACCGGCATGATGGAACCTTCCACAACTCCGTAGGCAGGCATTTCACCGGATGCTTCCACCCAACGAGGTTCATACAACTTGACAGAACCCACCGGTTCGCCAATGGAAGAAACCGGAATGGACGTGCCGATTTTTTTCAAATCTTCTTTTGTTATGACACGATTGGTCGGTGTTTCCTGCCCGTATGCCAACAGGCTGACTAGCACCACACAAATCATGGTCATGAATGCGTTTTTTTTCATTGTAAAAAATTGAAATGGTTAATTGATTTGACGCTGTTCCATACTTTAGACAGAACGGCTCCAAATATAAAATTAAATGATGAATCGTGTTGCTTCAACTTTCAGTTTTTTTAACCTACAAACAAATACGGTTTGTTTCAGTAGAACGTTCGCATCAAACTGATAGTAGCTATTCGGCGGTTCGCAAGATAAGACCTGTATAAAACTGCTGAAGCTGTCTGCTCAAGACTTGTTTCATATGGTCAAAAACCAAATCCCCTGTACAATGACCCGTAATGAATTGCGTTTCAGGGTAATAAGCGGCCAACCATTTTGCCAGTTGCTTGATGTCTTCCAGTGACTCGTAGCTTACACCCAGTTGTGAGTCCAACAAGTGAAACCCTCCCAATACGTATGTAGGATCCTTATCGTAACGTTTGTGATAGTCGGTCAGGATGTTTAACACACCTTTATGAGAGCATCCCACGTATAATAATGGATACGAAGTGCCAAAGCAGGCTGCCAATTCGTGTTCAAAGGAGTCTGGCAATGTGAAATCCGGTTGTCCGGCCCATAATACAGCATTGGCTTTTGGCTGTGGAAAACGATCTGTTTTACAGGTAAAGAAACACGTTCCATCATCCAATACGAGCTCATCGTTGACAAACAAACAACGATCCAGCCATGGAGTCAAATCGACAGGTATGCCATTTTCACGCAAATTTCCTTGCCGCGATGAAAAACAACGCTGCTGCATGACTACTGGTGATAGAATAATCCGTGCCTTTTCATTGATTCGAAGAAAGGCCTCCAACCCTCCCGTGTGATCAGCGTGGGCATGGGATAGAAATACATAATCAACAGACTGAAGGTTGACGTGCAACCGTTCTGCATTTCGGATTAGTTTGTCTGTACGGCCCGTATCCAAAAGGTAACGGCTTTGTTCCGTTTCCAGGTAAATGGACAGTCCATGTTCGGATTCCAGCAGTTCATCATTTACCCGATTGTCGGTCAATACCACCAGTTTCATTGTCACACATTATTACAAGAAATAGACATTTTCCTCGATGTGTCGCGAAATGCGTTTTTCCTCTCCCAACATCCAAATGATATCGCCCGGCAACAACGTGGTTGATGCTTCCGGATTGACCAACTGTTTTCCTTGCCGCTCCAATCCGATGACCAAACACTTGGTCCTGGCGCCAATGTTTGATTCGGTAAAGTTTTTTCCGGTTAGCGGAGATTCCAATGTAAGTGGAATGCCAGCACAGGTGATGCGGTCTTCCTTCTTCTTTCTATTGTATTCCAGTTTGGAGAATCCGTGTAACGTCATATATGAATGACCTACAAATTCCAATTCAAACTGTTCATCTTCCTGGAGTTTGCGCAATTGGCTTTTCTTTCCGGCCAGACGAATGGAATCACCGGGTTTCAGTTCATACTCGCCGGCTGGAATGTTGATGATTTCTTCGTTTTTCGTCCGTACACGTATGACCATCAGGTTGTAATCCTGCCTGATGTGCAGATCCCTGATGTGTTTTCCAATATAGTCACTGTCTGGCCGTAGCCTGAAGGCACAGGTGTACAGTTTGTAATCCAACCAATGATTTTTGTGCATGTCACTAAGTTGCATCACGCCGCCGGCTTCTTCAATCTTGCGGAAGTTTTCTTCCATATGTCGCTCATTCAAATTGATCAGAAAACGAGACTCCAGGTTCCAGAAGTTGCGCAACAGTCGCTTTGATTTCAAAATACTGAACAGCAGGATTATGGCCAACAACACGTTCACATACAGTGGAATGTCGAAAAAAAGGTTAGTTACATAAATCAGCGTGGCAAATACCGCAAAAATCCTGAAGCCCACCATCAATAACAACAACCGTCTGTTTGTGGTCTTTTCCATCCAAAGATTCATGAACGCCGCCGATTCGACATTGTTACTCATCAGTGCCCTGAGGAAGGGAGACAAGGCAAGCAGGGTGATTGAGAAACACAGGACCGATGCCACGGTTTGGTGAAAAGAGGCTGTCAGTAACGGATAAATGTATTGCAGGGAAATATACAGGATGGCTGACACCAATAGCAGCAGCACCAGCATATAGGTTAGATAAGAGCGCAATACCATGAACCAGGCTTGTCCTGAGGTGGAACGTACGGTTTTATGAGGTGGTCGATTAAGACGGGCCAACCATTCCGGCGGCAAGACCTTGGAAAGCCACCGATACAGAGGATCAGCCATTTTCATCACGTAGGGGGTGGTAAAAATGGTAATCACAGATACCGCAATCACAATGGGATACAAATACGATTCTGTGACACCCAGGGAGAGTCCCAGACTGGCTATGATGAAAGCAAACTCGCCAATTTGAGCCAAACTGAAACCCGATCGAAGGGACATTTCAAGCGATTGCCCGGATAGAAGAAAGCCTAGGGTTGAAAACAACAGCTGTCCCACAATCACGGTAACAATCAGTATCAACACGACTGTTGCGTGTTGAACAATGATGTCAGGCTGTACCATCATGCCTACCGATACAAAAAAAATGGCCCCGAAAAAGTTCTTCAACGGATCCATCAGTTTCTCGATCCGCTTCACATCGTTCGTTTCAGACAGGATCGACCCCATGATGAACGCACCCAGCGCTGCCGAAAATCCGGCCTTGACAGCAAGGATGGCCATTCCCAGAAACATACCACCTGTTACGATGAGCAACGTTTCGTCTGACATGATTTTCCGGACTTTCCTCAAAAAAGTGGGAATAAGGAAGATACCGAAAACAAACCACAACGAAAGGAAAAAAACCAACTTGGAAATAACCAGGATTAAATCTCCTCCGTCAAAAACCTTGCTGACCGAAATGGTGGACAATAGCACCATCAAGATGACAGCCACAAGATCTTCCACCACCAGTACTCCAAAAACCAGCTTGGTGTACGGAGCCTCCTTCAGGTTCATGTCATTGAATGCCTTGATGATGATTGTGGTTGAAGACATGCACAGCATACCACCTAAAAATAAGCTATTCATGGTAGACCACCCCATCAAATGCCCAATCAGCATTCCGGCTGACATCATGCCTGCCACAATGGTAAGGGCTGTGATAAAAGCCGTTTTACCAACGGATAGCAGTTTCTTAAAACTAAACTCCAATCCCAAAGCGAACAGTAAAATGATGACTCCCAGATCGGCCCAGGTCTGGATGTTTACCGTGTCGACCACATGGATGGGCAGGATGTTGATGTGTGGACCGGCCAGGAGACCGGCAACAATGTACCCCAAAACCAATGGTTGTCTGAGCCATTTGAACAACAAAGTCATAGCTCCGGCAGCAATGAGTATCAGGGCAAGATCGTAAATCAATGAAGGTAGGTGAGACATATGAAACAAGATACACGTTGGTTCAAGACAAACTTACTACTTTTTGGGGTTTTCTACGAATATTCTGTTATATTTGTCCAATCGTTTTCTTATCATTCACTCCTATGATATTGGATACCATCGGCCATTCCGCCGCTTATTTGACCATTCATCCCCTGTTCGGGCAGGCTTTTGATTTTCTTGTCAAAAACGACTTGTCAACTATGGAACCAGGCAGGATCGTACTTGTTGAAGACAAGCTGATCGCATCCGTCATGGATGTTGAAGGGAAAACAGGTGAGGATGCCAGCCTGGAATCGCATAGAAGATATATTGATATTCAGATGGTTGTTGGCGGAACAGAAACCATGGGGTGGTCACCGCTGGAACGGTGCATTCATGAATCAGTGGCTTACAATTCGGAAAAGGACATTGCATTTTATTCCGATGAACCGTCGGCCCTTGTTCGGGTAAATCCCGGCGAATTTGTCGTTTTCTTTCCTGCTGACGCCCACGCCCCATGCATTGGAGAAGGCACGATACGGAAAGTAGTGGTAAAAGTATTGGTTTAACAACATAAATCAGGAGCAAACATGGCTTCTCCGGATAAAAAAAGCACTTTGAAGATAGTTCGTAACGACCCCTGGCTTGAGCCCTACAAGGAAGCCATTCTCGGACGACACCTGTACGCTCTCCACCGTGAGACTGAACTGACAGATGGGGACAAACTGTCCAACGTTGCGAATGACCACTTATATTTTGGAATGCACAGGTCAACCAACGGCTGGGTGTTTCGCGAATGGGCTCCTGCTGCAACTGCAATTTACCTTGTTGGAGACTTCAACGACTGGAAGCGAACGGAAACATTCCGGTTAAAGAAAGGAGAAAAGGGCGTCTGGGAACTTTTTGTCCCGGAATCTGCCATCAAGCATGGTCAACTGTATAAAATGCATGTTGAGTGGCACGGTGGTAGTGGAGAGCGAATTCCTGCTTATGCCAATTACGTACTTCAAGACCAGGAAACGCATTTATTCAGCGCACAGGTTTGGGAACCGGAATTCCCCTACCAATTCAGAAACAAACGATTCAAACCCGACAATGGCCCTTTGCTCATTTATGAATGCCACATTGGAATGGCACTCGAGGAAGAACGCGTGGGAACCTATGCTGAATTCAGAGAAAAAATACTGCCCCGTATTGCAAAGGCAGGTTACAATACCATACAAATCATGGCCATTCAGGAGCACCCGTATTACGGCTCCTTCGGATACCATGTTTCCAGCTTTTTTGCCCCATCATCCCGCTTCGGCACACCGGACGAACTGAAACAACTGGTGGATGAAGCTCATGGCATGGGTATAGCCGTCATCATGGATCTGGTTCATTCGCACGCTGTGAAAAACACAGCCGAAGGATTGGCGGCCATCGACGGAAATCCCCACCTGTACTTCAAGGGTGAACACCCAACCTGGGATTCCCTGTGCTTTGACTACGGAAAAACCGAAGTACTTCGATTTCTCCTCTCAAATTGCACCTACTGGATGAAAACCTATCACTTTGACGGTTTTCGTTTCGATGGTGTCACATCCATGCTATACCATTCACACGGGCTTGGAGACCACTTTAACCATTATGGCGATTACTACAACGGCAACCAGGACGGCGATGCTATCTGTTACCTGACACTGGCCAACAAATTGATTCATGAAATCAATCCCAAAGCCGTGACCATTGCTGAAGAAGTCAGTGGCATGCCCGGGTTGGCTATTCCCGTCAAGGATGGCGGCATGGGTTTTGACTACCGGATGGCCATGGGTATTCCCGATTTTTGGATCAAACTCATCAAGGAATCCAAAGATGAACAATGGAAACCAGGGAACATTTGGTGGGAATTGACCAATCGCAGGGTGGATGAAAAAACCATCAATTACGCTGAAAGCCACGATCAGGCACTTGTCGGTGACAAAACAGTCATATTCAGACTCATAGATGCCGATATGTACTGGCACATGATGAAAGAGGATACCAATTTTGTTGTGGAAAGGGGCATTGCCCTGCACAAGATCATTCGGCTTCTCACCGCTTCCACACTCAATGGTGGCTATTTAAACTTCATGGGCAATGAATTCGGGCACCCAGAGTGGGTGGACTTTCCGCGTAAGGGGAACGGGTGGTCGTTCAAGTATGCCAGACGACAGTGGAGCCTGGCCGACGATCCGGAATTGAAATATGAACAACTGCAGGCTTTTGACCATGCTCTAATCAACTTGCTGAAAACCCAAAAGGAATCCTTGGCAATCGGCCCCGTACAACGATGCATCAACGACAGTGACCAGGTGTTGGCTTTCCAACGCGAAGACCTGCTCTTTGTTATCAACCTGCACCCCTACAAGTCTTATACCGGTTATGGCATGCTTGTTGACAAAGGCAGTTACAAGGTTGTGCTCAATTCAGATTCCTCCAGGTATGGCGGTTACGGACTGATTAACGAAGGCATTGAGCACTTCACGCAAAACGGCTTGGATAGAAACACTGATTTGGAATGGCTGCGATTGTATCTTCCGGCCAGAACAGCACAAGTATTGAAAAAACAATAACCCTTTTTTTTACCATGGGACACCACCAAATTGACAAATTGGATGAGAAAATCCTGAAAATGATTTCTGCCGATGCTCGCGTTCCTTTTCTGGAAGTGGCTCGTGAATGCAACGTTTCTGGTGCTGCCATTCACCAGCGGATTCAGAAACTCACCAATATGGGCATTATCAAAGGCTCTGAGTTTGTGTTGGATGCCAACAAAATCGGCTACCAGACCTGTGCGTATCTGGGTATTTTCCTAAAAGATCCTGGTCAGTTCAGCCATGTTGTCAAAGAATTGAACAACATTCCGCAAGTTGTCGAGTGTCATTACACGACCGGTCAATACGACATGTTCATAAAAATATACGCAAAAAACAACAAGCACCTGCTCAGTATCATCCACGAGAAACTGCAACCGCTTGGTTTGGCCAGGACAGAGACCTTGATTTCCTTCAATGAAGCATTCAGACGAAATGTTCCTGTCATTGACCTGGATGTGGAAGACTGATTGAATTTCCTTTGAATTACAGCGTAATAGGCTGCTTTGACCCACTGTGTCAGAGCAGCCTTTTTTAATTCGTACTTTCACAATGAAAGCATTTAGCTGTATATGCAATACATATGACGTCGATAAGTTGTGTTTGGTAGCATAATAACGCCCAAATAACAAATAAACTTTCATTATGTTTTGTAGTTTCGTTTTTTTGCTTTATGTTTGCAACGTAAATCAATCATTCAACAGACAAACGCTACCAAACAGCCGGCATTGGTAGCAATAAGACAGTAATGATTGAATGAAAAAAGATTGTATTTAACCGCTTAAAACGAAACCGCTATGAGACATTCCATTAAAACGTGTGTGAAAACAACAGCCCTGTTACTCGCTTCAACAATGACCATCGGGGCTCATGCCCAAGATGAATCCGTATCGTATGCTGTAGGTGCCGATGTGGTAAGTTCTTATGTCTGGCGTGGTGTACCTCAGGAAGCCACCAAGGGAACCCCCAACATTCAACCCTTTGCTTCTTTGACCGCCGGTTCGTTGACCGTAGGCTTCTGGGGATCGGGCAGCTTTATCGGAAACGTCAAGGAGGTGGATATCTACGCAACGTATGCTATCAATGACTTGTTCTCTGTCACGTTGACCGATTATAACTGGAATTTCTCACAAAAGTATTTTGCCTACGGCAGTGGCACAGACCATGTTTTTGAAGGAACCGTTTCCTATGCCGGCGTTGAGTCGCTTCCCTTGAGTGCCACACTAAACACCATGTTCTACGGTGCCGATAAAAAGCTAAACGGGGACCAGGCTTACTCAACTTATCTGGAACTGGGATACCCGGTGAGCGAATCGGCCAAAGTATTTGCCGGAGCATCCCTGATGGAGAGTGTTGCGTATGGCACCACCGGTTTTGGCGTTACCAACCTGGGTGTGAAAGTAACGAAGTCATTGCCTATCACTGATTCTTTTTCTTTACCAGTGTATGGCATTGCCGGTTTCAACCCAACACGAAACGATGCTTTCCTGGTTGCAGGCATTACCTTCTGATCTGTGTTTCTACATATTCATCAAATACGTGTTCATTATGAAAAAAATTGAAGCAATCATCCGCAAATCAAAATTTGAGGAGGTTAAGAAAGCCTTATACGAAGCCGATATCGACTGGTTTTCGTACTGGGACATCACCGGACTGGGAAAATCAACCGAAGACCAGGTTGTCAGGGGTCAGGTCTTCCAGTCCAATTACATCCAACGCCGCATGTTGTCTATTGTAGTGCGCGATATCAATGTGGAAAAAACCGTGAATGCCATTATGAAGACAGCCAGAACCGGCGAACCGGGTGACGGCAAGATCTTCGTCAGCGATGTGGAACAGACATACCGCATCCGCACAGGAGAAACCGGTCCTGAAGCTCTTTACAACAAGGATGAGAATCATCACTAAACCGGTTTGGGAATTCATGTTTCACATCAATTATACAACAATGAAAAAAGTTCTATTTATAGTCGGTCTATTGCTGACCGCGGGCGCCGTGAGTGCCCAAACAGCCCCGGCGGTTACTCCCGTGGTGGACGCTGGTGATACTGCGTGGATGATTATGGCTACGGCCCTGGTTTTATTGATGACCATCCCCGGATTAGCCTTGTTTTATGGAGGTTTGGTTCGCAGGAAAAATATTTTGAACGTATTGATGCAGTGTATCATTATTACCGCCGTAATCAGTATTGAATGGGTGGTGTGCGGATACAGCCTGGCATTTGGCAGTTCATCGGGTGCCTTGGCTCCCTTTATCGGAGACTTTGACTGGGCCTTTCTTAAGGGCATTCACATGGGTGACCTGAGCCCCTATTTCATTTCGCATTCGCAGCCCACTGCCGATGGTGGAACAACAGGCACCATTCCACACTTGCTGTTCATCCTGTTCCAATGTATGTTTGCCGTGATTACCCCTGCCCTCATTATCGGTGCTTTCTCGGAACGCATCAAATTCAAAGGGTTCCTGGTGTTTACGGTACTTTGGGCTTTGTTTATCTACAACCCCATTGCCCACTGGGTATGGTCGGGTGACGGTTGGTTGTTCAAACTGGGTGCGCTTGACTTTGCCGGTGGTACGGTTGTTCACATCAACGCGGGTATTGCAGCCATCGTGACTGCCCTTATGCTAGGAAAACGCCGTGACTATGCAGGTCATGCCATACCTCCTCACAACATTCCTCATGTCTTTATTGGTGCGGCCTTGTTGTGGTTCGGCTGGTTCGGTTTCAACGCGGGTAGCGGCTTAGCTGCCGACGGATTATCCGCCAACGCATTCCTGGTAACTCACATTGCGGCTGCTACGGCTGCGCTGACTTGGGCCATACTGGACTGGTTCCACGGTGGAAAGCCTACCATTGTGGGTATCTGTACGGGCGCTGTGGCTGGTTTGGTTGCCATCACGCCGGCTGCAGGTTTTGTTGACCTGACGGGTGCTTTGATCATTGGTCTGGCCGTATCGGTTATTTGCTTCCTTATGGTGGCCTTTGTAAAACCCAGATTGGGTTATGACGATGCGCTCGATGCTTTCGGTGTACACGGCATTGGTGGTATCTTGGGTGCTATCCTGACGGGTGTGTTGGCTACTCCGGTTGTTCAATCGGCTTATTCAGGTGCAGCTTATGGCAACTGGCATCAGCTGGGCGTTCAGGCCATTGCTACGGTGGCCACATTGGCATTCTCC
>CAYTIY010000053.1:0-14439 GCA_964438045.1 uncultured Bacteroidales bacterium
CATTATTCAGGAAACAAGGCCTTTTACCAGCGGTGAACTCACCGTAGCCAACATCAAGCGTACCAAATTCTACGAAGTATTCGACGCCCCCACCGGTGACCGTTGGTACCGTGCCAAGGTACTGTTCATTGTGCTGGATCAGGAAAAAGGCACTGAAAAACGGGTGCCTTCAACCATGCTTATCCAGGCTTCAGACATTGAAGAAGCCATCAGCCGCTTGAACGAAGGCATGAAGGGTACCATGAGCGACTACGAAGTGGCGATGATTACCGACACACCCATTCTGGATGTATTTCCCTACGCCGTGGTAGAAGATGATGTTCCTGCCGTACAGGCTTGAAACGTATCCAATCATTGTTCAAACATTTTATCATGTCCATCCGTGCCAGCCTTGAACGTATCCGCTCTGAATTACCCCAAACGGTAACCCTTGTCGCGGTTTCGAAATTTCACCCAATGGAAGCCATTCTGGAAGCTTATGGAGCTGGGCAGCGTGTTTTCGGTGAAAGCCGGGTGCAAGAGTTGGTTGAAAAACAGGCTTCCTTGCCTAAGGATATTGAATGGCACTTTATAGGCCACCTGCAAACCAATAAGGTGAAGCAGGTGGTACCTTTTGTGTCAATGATCCACAGTGTAGATTCCCTGAAACTGCTACAAGAAATAAACAAGGAAGCCGCCCGCATCAACCGGGTAGTACCTTGCCTGCTGCAATTGCACATTGCCCGTGAAGTCCAGAAGTTCGGCTTCACGCTGGATGAATGTCGTAAATTGGTGAGCGACGGCACCTTCATGGAACTGAAACACATTCGCATCCTGGGTGTGATGGGTATGGCAACACTGACCAATGATGAATCACTGATCAAAACGGAATTTATTACCCTGCGACGGTTTTTCGATGAACTGAAAGCACAGCACTACCCTTCCGACCCACTATTCAGCGAAGTATCCATGGGTATGTCACACGACTACCCGCTTGCGGTGCAAGCAGGCAGTACGATGATCCGCGTGGGAAGCCTGATTTTTGGAGACAGACAGTATTAAACCGGCATTTTGTCGATGCGCGTCTGATGACGTCCACCCTCAAATTCGGTGGAGAAAAATACCTGAATGATTTCTTTGGCCAGTTCCGGTGTCATAAAACGAGCCGGAAGACAAAGCACGTTGGCATTGTTGTGTTGACGAGCCAGCGTAGCTATTTCCTTATCCCAGCACAAAGCAGCTCGAATGCCCTGGTGCTTGTTCAGCGTTATGGCCATGCCTTGCCCGGAGCCACAAATGGCAATTCCTCGCACAGCTTCCTCGTCCTCTATGGCTTCGGCCATCGGATGAGCAAAATCGGCGTAGTCGCAACTGTCCGGAGAGTAAGTACCAAAATTGGTGAAAGGAATGTTTTCTTCTGAAAACCAGTCTAAGATAACTTCTTTGAGTTCGTATCCTGCATGGTCGCTGCATATCGCGACAGGAACATCGTCAGAGTTCATACAATGTAAAGGTTGGTTAATACTGCAAATGTAATGAAAATTTTACACGTAGCATTATAAAAGAATAGAGGCTGCCCTAAAAACTTTTTCAGGACAGCCTCTTAGGATTATAATCAGGCGCAACCGATGTCAAAATCGGACTGAACGGCTTACAGCAATGCTTTTACCTGGTTGTAAACGTTGATACCGGTGAAGCCCAGTTTTTCATCCAACACCTTGTACGGAGCGGAAAAACCAAAAGATTCCAGGCCCCAAACGGAACCATTCTCACCCACCAAACCTTGCAGGTTCACGGGAAGACCGGCAGTCAAACCGAAGCGTTTCACGCCAGCGGGCAACACAGACGCTTGGTAGTCGGCTGATTGGCTGCGGAACAAACCTTCGGAAGGAACAGATACGATGCGCACCTTCACGCCGTCTTTGCGCAACAGGGCAGCACCTTCCACCAACGTGGCCACTTCTGAACCGGAAGCCAACAAAACGATATCGGGGTTGCCGTCGCATTCAACGACATAAGCACCCTTGGCCGATTGGCAAGCCTGTTGGAAATTGCTTCCTGGCAGGTCGACAATGTTCTGGCGGCTCAGGATGAAAGCCGTCGGGGTATGGGTGTTTTCCAGTGCCAGCTTGTAGGCAGCGGTGGTTTCATACACATCGCCGGGACGCAATACCAACATGGAATTCTGTCCCTTGTGGTTCTTGAGTTTTTCCATCAGACGAATCTGAGCTTCTTGCTCTACAGGTTCGTGGGTTGGTCCATCTTCACCAACGCGGAAGGCATCGTGTGTCCAGATGAACTTCACAGGTACTTCCATCAGAGCGGCCATACGGACAGCTGGTTTCATGTAATCGGAGAACACAAAGAAGGTTCCGCAGGCAGCAATGACACCACCATGCAAGCCCATACCGATGCACACGCATGCCATGGTCAGCTCGGCAACACCAGCCTGTAAGAAGGCACCGCTGAAATCGTCCTTGGTCATGGCTTTGGTTTTCTTCAGGAAACCGTCTGTCTTGTCAGAGTTGGACAAGTCGGCAGAAGCAACAATCATGTTCTCAACCTGGGTAGCCAGAGCTGTGAGAACAGTTGCTGAAGCAGCACGGGTAGCCTGTCCGGATTTTTGTTCAATACCTTCCCAGTTTACTTCGGGAGCAGCGCCGGAGAACCATGTGGACATTTTGGCGGCAGCTTCGGGGTTAGCCTTAGCCCATGCAGCCTTAACTTCGTATTTCTTGGCAACGATACCTTCGAGTTCGTTAGCACGTTTGGCGTAAAGCTCAGCTACTTCGGGGAAAATCACGAAGGGTTCTTCGGGATTACCGCCCAGGTTTTCGATGGATTTGGCAAAGCTGGCACCACATTCGCCAAGGGG
This sequence comes from uncultured Bacteroidales bacterium, assembly GCA_964438045.1. Classification (GTDB taxonomy): domain Bacteria; phylum Bacteroidota; class Bacteroidia; order Bacteroidales; family UBA1402; genus UBA8389. The sequence goes on from CAYTIY010000053.1 coordinate 2,855, forward strand.
CATACCGTGGGTGGCGCACTTGTTTTCAAAGCTGCTGCCATCGGGGGCGACAGCACCCTTACCCATGATGGTCTTGCCAATGATCAGGCTAGGTTTTCCGACAACGGCTTTGGCTTTATTGAGTGCAGTACGCAGGTCATCCACGCAGCTGCCGTTCGCTTCAAAAACTTCCCAACCCCACGCACGGTACTTGGCTGCCGTATCTTCACTGGTTACAGCAGAAGTATCCGTCGACAACTGGATGCTGTTTGAGTCATAGAACATAATCAGGTTGTCCAATCCCAGGTGACCTGCCAAACGACCGGCTCCCTGTGAGATTTCTTCCTGAACACCACCATCGGAAATGTAGGAATAAATGGTTTGTCCCATTTGTTCGCCAAACTTAGTCTTCAAGAACTTGGCAGCGATTGCAGCACCGACGGCGTACACATGGCCTTGGCCCAACGGACCGGATGTGTTTTCAATACCGCGCTCCACATCCACTTCGGGATGACCGGGTGTGGGGCTTCCCCACTGCCTGAATTGCTTCAGTTCGTCAAGGGTGAACTTACCGGCCAATGCCAGCTGAGCGTACAACATGGGTGACATGTGTCCCGGATCCAGGAAAAAACGGTCGCGACCTTCCCATTTCGGGTTCTTGGGATCGTATACCAGGAATTCGGAAAACAAAAGATTGACGTAATCGGCTCCACCCATGGCTCCACCCGGGTGACCAGATTTGGCTTTTTCAACCATCGATGCAGCCAGGATACGGATGTTGTCAGCTGCTTTGTTCAGTAAGTCAGTATTGTTCATATGTTTTCGGAAAAATTTTTGTGCAAAGATAAAGAATCTTTCTACATTTGTCTTTATGAGAAGTGCAAGTTTTAGAACACATTTACTATGTTTGCTGTTCACTGTTACCCTGTTTGGAACCTGTCCGTACGCTTCAGCTGTTCCCGCAGCCAGGTCGCTGGTTCAAATTAAGCAACCGGATGGCACCTTGCTTTCCATGGTCAAGAAAGGCGACGAGTTCTTTCATTATGCGGTGAGCAGTGATGGTTACACCCTTCTTCCCGACTCCACGGGTTTTTACCGCTATGCGGTTCGCAACGAACGCGGCGACCTGATTCCAGGGCCTCATGTTGCCGCCGAGAAGCCGACACGGCAAATCAATGCCACACAGTATCTTTCAACATTGAAACCCGGATTGGAATTCTCAGAACGTCAGCGCGCTGCCGGTATTGGACGTCGTATTGACCGATCACTGCGCAGGAACGTAGCCCTGAGAAGCGCTGCAGCGACTTCCCTTAGCAACATGCTCATCAATGATTATCCGTTGACTGGATCCGTCAAATCGTTGGTCATCCTGGTCGAATTCAGTGACACACCCTTTGCCACAAACCAAGCCGACTCTACTTTCGACCATCTTTTGAATCAGAATGGTTACAACGTAGGTAAGCACATAGGAAGCGTGGCCGATTATTACACGTATAACTCAGGAGGTGTGTTCACACCGGAATTTGTGGTGGTTGGTCCTATTCGGTTGAACCGTCCTGCCGCCTATTATGGTGCTAACGACAAAGATGGAAACGATGTCCGGCCAAGGGAAATGGTGCGTGAAGCCTGTCAGGCTGTCGATGATGTGGTTGATTTCACTCAATTTGACAGCAATGGTGACAATATCGTTGATAACGTTTACATCTTCTATGCCGGTAAAGGCGAAGCCGATGGAGGTGATGATAATACCATCTGGCCCCATTCATACAGCTTGTCCGGAAGCTACAGCCTTACGTTGGATGAAAAAAAAATAATCAACTACGCATGCAGCGCCGAACTGGATGGTGAAGGTGCCTTGACAGGCATTGGGGTGTTTACGCATGAATTCGGTCACATTCTGGGGTTGCATGATTACTACGATGTAGATGGTACCGACAATGGCGGAGAAGAAGCCTTCGATCTCAATTCCTGGTCATTGATGGCTTATGGGTCATACAACGCAGCCGGCTGCGTTCCCCCCAGTCTCACGTTGTTGGAACGTTACCTGTTGGGATGGGCCCAACCCACCCTGTTGTCGGTTCCTGCATCTCCTACCCTTCCTCCATTGGTCACTTCCAACCAGGGTTTCATCATACCCACAGATAACAGCAAGGAATTTTTCCTGTTGGAAAACCGGCAGCAGATACCCGGCACCTGGGACCAATACATTCCACATCACGGCATGCTCGCCTATCATATCGACATGCGCGATAACGCCACCACTGTGGTCAACTATTACGGCACACAAAAGGTGTATTCGTACGAACAACTGTGGTCTGCCAACATGGTCAACGCCATTTCTTCACATCAATGTGCTGATATTGAAGAGGCGGACAACAGCAGAGTTTCCCAAACGTCATCGTACTATTGGACCAGTTTGAAGGCAGATACTTATCCCGGTCTTTATGCCATCAATGCCTTCACCGACAACACGCTTCCCTCCATGAAAAACTGGAATGGAACAAATACAAACAAGCCTCTAAACCGTATCACGGAAACCAAAGAAAATACCAAAGAAAGTGCAGTCATGTTTGATTTCATGGGTGGCAGGGCGGATATGGGCATTCCTCATGCTCAGGAAGCCAATCGGATTTATCCTTTTTCTTTTGTGGCCACTTGGGAATCGGTAGATGGGGCATCGGGCTATTTGCTTGATGTGTTTACCCTGGATACCTTATCGGGGGACAGCATCAAGATGTATGTATCGGAATACCATAATTATCCGGTTACAGAAACGAGTTGCGTCATCCGTGTACCCGGTGAACAATCCACGTATTATTATCAGGTCCGTTCCACCAATGGCTTTCGTAATTCCGACTATTCGCAGATCATCTCCCTGTCAACAACGAACAGCAAACCAACTATTCGTCCGGCCACAGATGTCAGGCCTTTTCAGTTCAAGGCCAACTGGAAACACGAACAATGGGCAACCAGCTATGTCCTTACAGTATATGAAATCGATTCTCTGCCGGGTGGCGATACCATTATGACACTGATACCAGATTACCAATCTATTACAACATCCGACACCACATTTCTGGTGGAAAATACCGACAACGAACGAACGTATGGTTATCACGTGTCGGCTACGGATGGTTTCAATACCGGTGTGACTTCAGACATGGTACTGGTCACCACACCACCGGCCACCGCTTTAGCTCTTTATGTAATAGATGACTACATTCACCTGAAAGGTATTGATCCGGACAGCACGGTCATCTTATACGGGCTGGATGGCCTGGTCAAGCAGACATCAAACGAATCCATCATTAAGGCTCCGGGCAAAGGTCTATACATCGCCGAAATCTTGTTCAAAAACACCCGAAAGCGCATCAAGATATTGGTTAATTGATATTAAGACTTCTTTGTACGATACTGCGAAGGCAACACACCGAAGGCGACTTTAAAGTAGTTGGAAAAATACCGTTGCGTCTTGAATCCAACCATTTCTGAAACTTCAGCTACTGGATAGTTGCCCTGTTCGAGCAGTTGTGCTGCCCGCTTCAATCGTAAGGTTCGTATGAATTCAGAGGGCGTCAGTCCGGTGATTGAATGCACTTTTTTATACAACACCGTTCGATCCATATTCATATCCAAACTCATTTGATAGACCGAATAGTCGGTATTGGACAAGTTGCGTTCCACACAATCAAGTGCCTTTTGAAGCAACCGTTCATCGAGTGAACTGATGGTGATTGCTGCCGGATTAACTTCACGGTTTTTGATAAACTGCTCTTTACGAATGTGTTGTTGTTTCAACAATTGGTCGACCCGTAACGCCAGAAAATCGAGGTTGAAGGGTTTGGAAATGTATTCATCGGCTCCAGCCTTATAGCCTTCAAATCGATGCTCTTCCGTTGCTTTCGCAGTTAATAACATCACCGGTATGTGGGAAGTCTTCATGTCCGATTTCAGCTTTCTACACAATTCGTACCCATCCATATTGGGCATCATGACATCAGAGATAATTAAATCAGGTACACATGTATGCGCCTTTGATAATCCCTCGATACCGTCTGCTGCTTCGATAACCCTATACGTCTTTTGAAGTTCGGATACCATAAAATGCCTTAACTCCGTATTGTCCTCAACCAAAAGCAGCGTAAAATCACCCTTTTTTTCCTCAAGGGTCTGCGGCCTAACAAAAGGATTCTTATTTGGTTTATCCAGTTTGTTTTCTGGTGAGGCATCAAGTTGTTGGGCATCAACAAGGCTGCCATCAGAAACAACGTCATCCCGTTCTGGGGTAAGCGTAGTTGGCAGTGTAACCGTAAAAACGGTGTTACCCGGTTCGCTTTCAACAGCAATGGTACCACCGTGCAGCAGCACATATTCCTTTACCAAATACAAGCCAATGCCACTTCCCTGTTGTTGATCGGTTGCCCGGTAAAAACGATTGAAAATGGAAGAGATTTCCTGTGCTGGAATCCCTGGCCCCATGTCGATGCATTCCAGTTTGACCTGTTCGGTCAATTTTGAAAGACGGACCAGAACAGATCCACCTTTCGTTGAAAACTTAAACGCATTGGAAATCAGATTACTAAGTATACGATGCACTTTATTTTCATCGAAATACATGAACACAGCTTGTTCAGGTCCACTAACCGTGAACTGGATGTGCTTTTCTTCCGCCAGTGTTTTAAACAGCGATTGGTACTGCCGAACAACATCTGCAATATTTCCGTAGGATAGTTGCAGTTTTTCACCCACCATTTCCAAACGCCTGAAATCCAACAATTCTGTTACAAGCCCCAACAACTTTTCGGCTTGTTTCCGCATTGTACGCAACGTAGGTTCCAACTGTGTGCCCTTTGCTTCTTTAAGCATCGATTCAAGAGGTGTGAGTATAAGTGTCAGCGGTGTTCGGAATTCATGACTGATGTTGGTGAAAAAATCGAATTTCATTTGATTCAGTTTCTCCTCATTGCTTCGTACCTGCAGGCGTTGAGTACGGCGTTTGTAGTAAGCAACAATCGAATAAACCAAGGCACCCAACAAAAGCAGGTACACCAGGTAGGCAACAGTAGTTTTCCAAAACGGGGGTTGAATGATCAGGGTAAGTTGGGAATACTCGGTACTCCATTCGTTGCTGTTGTTTGCCGCCTTTACCTGAAAGAGATAACGACCCGGTTCCAGGTTGGTAAAACTGGCAAAGCCTGTTCCATCAGGGGCAGCGATTTCACTCCATTGATCGTTGCTACCAAGCAATCGATACCGGTAATAAGTTTGTGAAGGGTTGATGTAGTTCAGGGCTGAAAAGTTGATGCGGATGTAATTTTGATTGTAGCGTAACTCGATCGTATCTGTTGTAGAAATAGTACGAGGTAGCACCACCCGGTGGTTATGCTCTTCTCCCGCTTTTATGGCTGTTCCGGACAAAAAGAAATTGGTAAAAATAGGTCTGGAAAGTTTACTACCCCCCCACGATTTATTCAAATCAAGCACATTAAACCCGTTGATGCCTCCAAAAAACAGCGACTTACCGGAGGATTTATATACAGATTGAGCAACAAACTCGTTGGTTATCAGCCCATCGTTTGCATTGAAATTACGGATACTAAAGCGTAAACCGACAGCATCATCTACAACTGTTATGCGAGAAATGCCTCCAGCCGTTGTAACCCAGATGGTTCCGTCATTATCCTCCAGTATTCCTTTTATATTATTGTTTACCAATCCATTATCAGCATACAGCGGGTACGATTTCTTGTTATTGACATCACATACATACAAACCATCCATGGTGCCAATCCAGACAAAACCACGCCTGTCTGTTGCACAACACGTAAATGGTTTTATGTTGGTTTTTAACAGACCATCAAACGGATAGGACGTTGTTTTTTGTGTGTAATCGTATAAAAAACAGTGCGTAAGGCTTAATCCCAATACGGTTGTGGGTGAAAACGGAATGAGAGGGTAAATCAGTTTAGGAAAAGAATGGGCTGAAGCGTTGGTTACTAATAAGGTACGCTTCGTTTTTTCATCGAACAACCAGGAATCCCCTTTGGCATCGGTCAACACCAAGCCTGAACCCAAACGGCTTATCCGTCGAATCTGTTTGCTTTTTGGCAGTACAGACACCGCTCTACCCGCTTCAATCGTGTACACTCCCTGGTTGGAAGTAGGCATCCAAATCAAACCCTGTGCATCCCGAACGAGTCCCAAACACGATATCGCGGCAGGGACTCCCTTAAAAAGAGACATGGTGTTGAAACGTCTGTCAAACATATACAAACCATTTGAAGTGCCCACCAAGGTGCGTCTATCGTCCAAATCCAAAAAACAAGTAACGTCAATGTCGGATGCTTGTGGTTGGAAGTAGGTCTTTCCATAAAAGCTGAATTTGAACCGGTCCGGGTGGTAATACAACAATCCGTGGTTGAGTGTGCCAATCCAAAGTCCACCCTGCTTGTCGTTGTACAAGGCAAACGCTTCCGTGTGTACATCGGTCCCATCAACCAACCGGAATTTCGTAAGCAGTTGCGCCTCTCCCTTTGTTTTGTTGATTACCCATAAACCCGCTTTGCACGATACCATGATTGACGTTGGATTGATGGAAATATTTCTCAGGTCATAGTCGGTTTTCAACAGCGTTGTCCATACCCGTGTTTTGGTGTTGAATTGTTTCAACATGCCGGATTTTCCACTGTGCAGCACATATATCATGTCTCCTGATTGCGCAATCTTCAGTGTAGTTCCATACATCACTCGTTCATTCGCACTTAAATTCGTGGTCTGATACAGCCGTTTTCGGGTAGTCAAATCGTAACACAACATAAGTCCGTTGGCATAGAACAGAAAGACTTCATTTCCCAGCACAGCAACATTGCACAGTGTTTCTTTTTGTGCAACCGGATACGAGATGCGTTCCTGAAATACACGGACCGTTGAAGAGGATACTGGTTTGACAATCAATTGATCCGTAGTTGTCAGCATCCAGTAGTTGCAGTTAACATCCATGAAAAAATCCACAACCGGATCTCCATTACCCATTTGTTGCAGGACACAGTCGGGATGTGGCACAAAGGCTTCACGGTTTAGGTCTATCAGCCTTACTTGGCGAGTGGTTTTGATCCACAAGTATCGACCATCCGTATAGGTTTGGTTGTAGTCGTTGTACCCTTTTGAAGAAGCAACGTGTACGGCCTTCTCATGCAATTGCTTGAAGGTTGTACCGTCAAATAGATTGGTAATCCCAACCGTACAGACAATCATCCTACCGTCCAACAACTGGGTAATATCCCGTACTCGATTATCAGAAAGGCCCTGTCTGTTGTCAATTTGACTGAAGGTCAACTCCGATTGGGCGAATGACCCATCGTTGATGCACACCAACGTGAATAAAACCAGTAGGCAGTAAACTATATTATCCCTTTTGCGGCCAGAATACATGCCTCCTTATCGTTTTTAAAAGTGAATGGATAAAAGTAGAGCTTTAATCAATAACTTCAAAAAATGCGACCCTCTCGAACAAATCGATTGGGTCGCTTATGAAAAATAAACAATTGGAGTTTCGCAAAAATCAGCGTTCAGTTAAAATGTACATATTGCTGGTTATGGTTTCTTTATTTTACGTTATGCTGTATGGCAGGTGCACCGAAATAGCTGGGATGATTGTTGTCAGGGTTTACCACGATACGTTCCAACACAACTTCAGGATCAATCATATAGACACTGAGGGTATGAAATCCGGGAGATGATACATCCAGCTGCACATCCAACCAACGTTGGTTGTCGAAAATCTCAGTGCGACGTTGCTTACCATTCCCAAGCAATGCAAGATTAGTATTGACTGGAGGAAGCGGCTTCAACACCTTCGAATTGGCAAGATTTTGTGGTGTATATTCCTTAAATTCATCATACAGTCCCTTACGGGCATCCAAAATAATAGGTTCACCCTTATCGATGGACACAGCTATGCGCAAACCACGTTCGGGATACACATCCTGCGTTGGAAGAATGCCAAGACAGAATGTGGTAATACCCTGCTGGTTCATATACAGTTTATACTCCAACCGGGGAGCCGCTGCAGGCGTTTCGCTTGGTGTTGAAACCGGATAGATTCCCATACACGCTTCATCCCTGCCCAAATCAGGCAAAACAATCCATTTTGATTGCTTTCCTGGAATGTTGGCAGTGTATTTATTAGCCGGTATTGAAAACTCACCGGTCAAGCTTCCGAAGAAAGGCTCTTTACTGGCAGGAATGTTTGCTTTCACCGCGCTTACCTGAACCTGAACAACGCTTTCGCCTTGTTTAATTTCAATCATACCTTCTGCCTTGCCCACCGGCACCGATTTCCAGTCAATATCCACCACGATACGGTTTTCTTTTTCAACCGTACCTTTTTGGGCACTTAACTTAATCCAAGGTTTATTTGCTTGGGCGCTAAAGGTAAAGAATCCCGTTCCACGATTAAATACATCAATGTAGTAGGGTTTCTTATTCAAACCATCAAACACAGGTAAAGCAGCTTTTTCTGTCGACACGGGCCATGCTTGTTCGCTTCCTTCAACGGCTACACCCATTGTAGGCGTTGTAAGCGGCGTTACATCAACCACAGCAGGCATGGTATTGGCACGAGGCATGGACCACATTTTATATCCAATATGGATATCCGACATCATGTTTTTCCATTTTCCATCCGCCATTGGGCCGTTGTAGTAATCGCTCAGTTGTTTATCCAACTCAAACAACTCGCGCACGCGTTTGGCATAATCGTTAGCGCTCACACGGCCTTGTTTCGCGTACAGGTTATTCTTATCGGCGGCAATGTACATTTCAGCCACACCTGCCGATGCTTTTGCAGGGTACAAGACCAATTGATAGTAAGCGTCCTGTGCCTCAGGAGCAATCTTTAGCTTCAATGCTTCTGCTTTTTCGGCTACATCGCGCCATAGTTTGACAACACGGTCGCCCTCGTTGTAATTGACGAGGCTGAAAATATTGGGAACCTGCACTTCCGGTTTTCTCCACAGGTTGTATTTTGGGTACTTGGACACAATATCAGCAATTTCCTCCGCGTGTAATTTCCCAAAGGTTTGTGCAGCCCAATTGATACTGTAAGCCTTGGTCTGGTCTGCCGCAATGGCATCAGGGTTCCAGGCATAATGCATGATAAAGTCAATGGGGATTTCCTTGGGTTTGAGATCGCCCACGTTTACCACCCAAAGCTTATCAATACCCGATTTGTAGGCCATTTCAAACTGTTGACGCAGTTTAGGAAGGGTTGTCGTATTTACCCAACGGTCATTCCAAGGACCGCCATTCATATCAATGTGGTAATAGAGGCCACCTCCCCCTTTTCTGCCTTTTTCTTTGGGGGGATAAATACGGCGGATATAGCCCCAATTGTTGTCGCAGAATAAAAGAATCACATCATCGGGCACCGTCATCCCTGCATCGTAGTACCGCTGAACCTCCGTGAAAATAGCCCATAATTGGGGATAGTTGGCCGGATCTTCATTGTAAACTTTCCGGATGATTTCTCGCTGATCGTTTACCACATCCTGCAATGTTTTGATATTCTCCATATCATTGCCTTTTCCCATAGCCACGTCGCCATCGCCGCGCATACCCATGGTAATGAGGTTGTCGTAGTTTTTGTTGCGTTCCAAGCCTTCATACCAGAACTTACCAAGATTTTCTTTGTTTGTCACGTAGTCCCACGCCCCAATCTCTTGCTTCCGTTTGGTATATTCTTTTTGTGCCCGCATCATGGGTTCATGATGAGAGGTACCCATGACAATCCCATAGTCATCGGCCACGACAGGACTTAATGGGTCATCTTCGTTGAACGCATTGCCCCACATGGCAGGCCAGAGAAAATTGGCTTTTAAGCGCAACAACAACTCAAACAGGTGAGCATACATCTTCGAATTGACACCACCAAACTTAGCATTACACCATCCGGTAAACGACGGCGATTCATCGTTGATAAAGATGCCACGGTACTTCACCTTGGGCGAATCCTGAACATAACGGCCTGCTTTAACATACAGCTCCTTGCTTTTCTGTGCAGGAACATCAGCCCAAAAGTACCACGGCGAAACCCCTATTTTTTCCGAGATATCATATATGCCATAAATGGTGCCACGTTTGTCACTTCCGGCAACCACAAGATTACCCTCCACTGTTTGAATCACATACGACTCCCAACGCCCTGTTACGCCCGAAACATCTAGTTTCTTTGAGGCAATAAGCTGGTCGATGAGTTTGCTTTTACCAATGGTTCCAACCAGAATGGCACCTTTTGCCGGGTAATGCAACTGCTCTATCACGGCTGATTGTATTCCGGTAACCTTACGCACATCATCACCAAGGTCGTTTGAAGCTCGAATAACGCCTTTCCAATCATCAGGGTCTACAAAAATGGTAGCTGACTTACCTTTTGAAACGATGCTGAATGAAGTTGGAGCAGCTTCGAATTGGATATAGGGGTTACGTGAATTAAAATCAGCCTTTGCACAAAGAGGCATTGTTGTACCTACAATTAACAAAAGCAACCGGATGGCAAAAAGCTTCATTTTACGATTCATTCTTATAGAGTTAGTGTCTTTAATTCTGATAACTCGACCAAATATACTTACTAAAAATTGAATGCTATACGTTTAGTCGATCCGAACGCTTTCTTTAGGCCCCAATGTTGACGGTTGAAGGCCCCCTGTGTTGATCAGTATTTTTTGCACAATCACACCCGGGTCTATCATCCACACCTTCAGGGTGTGCTTACCCGGTTTGGACAGTTTCAGCGTGGTGGTACAGTGGCGTGCTTGTTTCACTACGGTCAACGCCCAGGCAGGATTTGAATAATGCACCTTGAACTTGTCCGGCACGTTGGTTATCATCGTAGCCGGTTCATTGTCAAACGATACCGCAAACTGAATGGGTCTATCCGGCATGACATTCAACAGTGGAGACGTGATGACCGTAATTTCAGCCGTGTCTCCAGAGAAAAAGTAAACGGGGTATTCCAAACAGGGAGCATCTTTGCCGATAACAGCAGCTGGCGCATTGGCAGGAGCCGTAGCTCGCATACCCGAGAGGGTCAAGCCGTAATCATCCACTTTAATCCACTTGCGTGTTCCTTTTTCCACATTGTTGGAGAAATGCTCGGCTTCGATGGAAATCTGCCCGTTGCTTTCAATGAAACCTTTCAGCGGTTCGTTGACCGTTGGATTGAAGGCCTTGACGTTTACACGCACCGTGGTTCCCGCTCCGGTTAGTGTGACGATACCGTCAGCCGTTCCCTTTGGCAGTTTTTTTTCAATCAACGCAAACAAAATGCGTACATCGTTCTCGCCTATTGTTCCTTTCGATTCGCTGACTGAAAGCCAGGGCACATCGGTTGAAACGGTATAATCAAATGGCTGCTTCCCTTTGTTGAAGACTTCAATATAATGCTGTTTGTTGCTGAATCGATCAAAGACGGGCAAGGAGGCTGTTGCCAGGGTGTTTGGCCAACTGAGCTCGCTCCCTTCAAGCGCAACACCCATACCAGCTGCATCCGGGACAGTCAGATCTGTTAGCTTGACGGCGTTCAGGCTGTTCCTTCTGGGGGGACTCCA
>CAYTIY010000053.1:14449-16440 GCA_964438045.1 uncultured Bacteroidales bacterium
AGGTTGTGTATCCCAGGTGGGTCTGATCCATGAAATGGTTCCACCTACCGTTAGCAAACACCTTGTTATAATGGGTCATCAAAGCCGTATCTGCCGTAAATAAGGCACGCGTTTTTGCTGCCATGACGTTTGCGCTGGCACGTTGTTGTGATGCATACAACTGGTTTCGGGCAGCGGTATAATACAGCTCATTGACCATTGCACAAGCCTTTACGGGGAACAAAACAATCTGATAAAAGGCATCGCGTTTTGCCTTGGGCATTTTGGCATAAATGGCCTCGGCTCTCGACAAGATGGCGTTGTAATCGGAAACAACCGTCTCAAATTCGCTGTAATTGGTTACACTATACGTGGTAGCCGTTAACGATTCCGGCTTACGACGACCGTTGTATTTACCATACGTTGAAAGAATCTCAGCAATAGCTACGCCATATTCGTTGCCGAATTCCCTGGCTGCCCACAACTGGGTATACTTGGTGATGTTGGTATTGTTCCAACGCTCGGTATTCCATGCCAGGTTCATAAAGTATTCCATAGGTAATTCATAGCCCTTGAAATGGCCCACGTTGACCACCCAGATTCTGTCTGCACCGTATTGTTTGGCCAAGGACATCTGATCCCAAATTTTAGGAAGGGGGTTCGTGTTCAACCATTCGTAACTTCGAGGATCTCCGTGGTAATCAAAATGGTAATAAACGCCAGCACCCCCACTCCGTTTGCGTTCTTCCTCATTGGGCAAGCGTCGGATGTTACCCCAATTGTCGTCGGCCCAAAGCAACGTGATGTTATCGGGTACGCGCATCCCATCGTTGTAGTATTCCATGATTTCCTTGTAGAGGCACCACAATTGGGGCACTTTGTCCAAATCTTGACTCATTTCTTCGCGCAAAATTTGCTGCTGTTTTTTGACAATTTTCTCAACCATGGCAATGTTGTCTTTCCGATTGCCGGCCATTTCGGTATCGTTGGCGCCTCTCAAACCCATGGTGACAATGCTTTCGTAATTTTTATTGCGACGGATGCCTTCCCGCCAAAAACTTTCCAGCGTTTCGGCGTGTTTCACGTAATTCCAATTTCCCAGGGTTCGGATGTAACGGCGATCCCATTCTTGCTGCGAACGGACCATGGGCTCCTGATGCGATGTCCCCATGACGATGCCGTATTCATCGGCCATCCGGGCGTTTTCGGGATCGTCTTCGTTGAAGGCATTGCTCCACATGGCCGGCCACAGATAATTGGCTTTCATACGTAGCAAGACTTCAAAAATGGTAGCATAGAACTCATGACCATAATTGGCAACCCCATTCCCTACAGGAGGGTTCTGACTGGGTTTGGCTGTTCCGAATTTTTCCCTAACCCAACCTGTCAGCGCAGGTGCTTCGTCGTTGATGAAAATACCCCGGTATTTCACGCTGGGCCCTTCGCTGAATTTGACGGGTTTTACATACAGGGCATCTTTGTGGTCTATGGGTACATCGGCCCAGAAATACCAGGGTGAAACCCCTATTTTTTCCGACACATCGTAAATGCCATAAATGGTTCCCCGTTTATCGCTGCCCACAATAACCAAGGCCTTTTCAACGCCAGGCATGGGCTGATTGACCACCTGGATCAGAAAGTGTTCCCACTTCCCCACCATGTTTTTCACATCGATTTTTCCACTCTTGACCAATTGATCAATGAGGGCACTTTTCCCCAGCGTTCCAACAATGACAGCTTCCTTAAGTGACCCCACTTTATCAAGCACAACAGCAGGTTCAACGTTGGTCACCTTTCCAATATCGGATTTCAAATCCTTCAAAGCCCGGATAACACCGGGATAGTCCGTTGAAGATATAACCAAGGACGTTGATTTACCGGCTGCTGATAAAGGGAAATAGCCCTTACTGTTTGAAGTTGAAATATACTCCTCTCCACCAATAGCCCACATCACTGTAGGGATAATCACCATTCCTATAAGGAACAGCACACATTTTTTCATCATACTAGAT
>CAYTIY010000054.1:0-16298 GCA_964438045.1 uncultured Bacteroidales bacterium
TGCTTTTCGAGGGTGGTTTGATAAAACGTCGCGGGACCGTTGAGGCTCAAAACACCGTAAGTGACTATTTCCCGGTAGAACACGAGTATGGATACTCCGTCTTTCCCACGGTTTTTCACGTGGAATGGAACAACAAGAAACTGAATTTTATTGACTGCCCCGGTTCTGACGATTTTGTGGGTGGAGCAGTCACCGCCCTGAACGTGACCGATACGGCCATTATCCTCATCAACGGACAATACGGGGTCGAGGTAGGTACGGATCACAGTTACCGCAACACCGAAAAGAACAGTAAACCGGTCGTTTTTGTGATCAATCATTTGGATCATGAAAAGACCGACTACGAACAAATAGTAGACCAATTGCGCGAAAATTACGGCAACAAAGTCTTGCCCGTGCAATACCCCCTCAATTCAGGCCCGGGGTTCAATTCACTGATTGACGTCATCCTTATGAAGCGACTCACCTGGAATCCCGAAGGTGGTGCACCCACGCTGGACGACATACCCGCCAGTGAGATGAGCAGGGCTGAGGCCATGAGAACTGCCTTAATGGAAGCCGCCGCTGAAAATGACGAGGCGTTGATGGATAAATTCTTTTCCGAGGAAATGCTCACGGAAGATGACATCCGCTTGGGTATGCGCGAGGGAATGGTCACCCGAAGCATTTACCCCCTGTTTTGCGTATGTGCCGAACGGGACATGGGCGTCCGCCGATTGATGGAATTCTTAGGCAATGTCGCACCCTACGTGACTGACATGCCAAAATTCACCAATACCAAGGGAGAATCCATCGAACTCGATTCAAAAGGCCCAACGTGCCTGTTCTTTTTCAAGACATCCATCGAACCGCACATTGGCGAAGTCAACTATTTCCGCGTAATGTCCGGTACCGTCAGGGAGGGCGACGACTTGTTAAATGCAGACCGTGGCTCAAAGGAACGTATTGCGCAGTTGTTTTGCGTGGCAGGATCCAACCGCATCAAGGTGGATGAGTTAGTGGCTGGAGATATCGGTGCCACGGTCAAGTTGAAGGATGTAAAGACTGGAAATACGATGAACGGAAAGGGAGCCGAACATTCCTTCAAGTTTATCAAGTATCCCGCGCCAAAATACCGCCGCGCCATCAAACCCGTCAATGAGGCGGATGTGGAGAAAATGATGACCCTGCTCAATCGTATGCGGGAGGAAGATCCCACGTGGATTGTGGAACAATCGAAGGAGCTGAAGCAAACCATTGTGCACGGTCAGGGCGAATTCCACCTGCGTACGCTCAAATGGCGCATCGAAAACAACGACAAATTGCCGGTGCAGTTCTTTGAACCCCGTATTCCCTACCGTGAAACCATCACCAAGTCGGCACGTGCCGATTACCGGCATAAGAAACAATCGGGTGGCGCCGGTCAGTTCGGAGAGGTGCATCTTATCGTGGAACCCTATATCGAAGGTGTTCCAACCCCCGAAATGTACAAATTCAATGGCCAGGAATTCAAGATATCCGTTCGTGACACTCAGGAAATACCCCTTGAATGGGGAGGAAAGTTGGTGTTTATCAACAGTATAGTCGGAGGGTCTATTGATACGCGATTCATGCCGGCCATCCTGAAAGGTGTCATGTCACGCATGGAACAAGGTCCGCTCACCGGTTCCTATGCGCGCGACGTGCGTGTTATCGTTTACGACGGTAAAATGCATCCGGTAGATTCCAATGAAATTTCATTCATGTTGGCAGGCCGCAATGCGTTCAGTGAAGCCTTTAAGCAGGCCGGTCCGAAGATTCTGGAACCCATCTACGACGTAGAGGTACTGGTACCCAGCGATAGGATGGGCGATGTAATGGGTGACCTTCAAGGGCGAAGGGCCATTATCATGGGGATGAACAGCGAAAAGGGTTTTGAGAAACTGCTGGCAAAAGTGCCATTGAAGGAAATGTCCAGCTATTCGACTTCGTTGAGTTCCCTTACAGGTGGCAGAGCCTCCTTCAGTATGAAGTTTGCCTCGTATGAACTGGTCTCAGCCGATGTTCAGGACAAACTGCTCAAAGAGTACGAAGCTCAGCTACAACTAGAAAAAGAATAGTTCCTTTTTTCAACACGCAAAAATCGGGAGAATCCGTTTCAACGGTTTCCTCCCGATTTTTTTTAAGCAAAGGCTGTTAATTGAGCCTACCGTCTTTATCGTATTTAACCTGTAGCGACATATGGGAAACCACTCCAATCCAATGTGTAAAATCAGGCGACGTGGTCAATTAACACCTGCAAAAATACCAACTCCATCGATGTGAAAAGTAGGTGAAAGTGTTGAATTGGAATGGTTGAGTCGCAAATAGGTCTGGCTGGTAAAAAGTAAGGTACAACCGGTCTTATTTCTACATAAATAAGTTCAGATTCGCTTTCTCCGTACGCTCCAGGTACGTGGCGACTCCGCCTATTTGTACTCCGTCGAGAAATTCCTCAGCCTTAACCCCCATCACATCCATTGACATCTGGCAGGCAATAAACTGAACCCCGTTTTGAAGGGCTGTTTGGATCATGTTTTCCAATGAGTCCACCTGCCTTTTTTTCATGACCATGCGCATCATTTTTCCACCCATTCCACCCATATTCATCTTCGACAAACCCAGTTTGAGACTCGAGCTTGCCATCATGCTGCCAAAGGCTTTTCCAAAGAAATCTTTTGAAACCTTGGGTTTATGAGGGCGTTTGATCACATTCAATCCCCAGAAGGTGAAGAAGATGGTGACCTTCTTTCCCATGGAGGCAGCTCCATTGGCGATGACAAATGTGGCAAGGGCCTTGTCGAGCGCATCGCTGAAACAAATAAGAGTCACGTCGTTCCCGGAAACGAAAGAGGTAGGAGTGTTGGTTGGCCGTTCCTTTCGAATGGTTGCGTTGATCATGCCTTTTTCGGACGTCAGGTTGATTAGTTTATTGTGGGTGACATTGACCCAGGCCTCAACGTCCTTAAGGAAACCGTTGTCGGTGGCGGTTATATTCAATAGTTGCCCTTCCGACGCGTGTTCCATGGCCTGTTTGAGCTTGAGGATTGGCCCCGGACATTGCATTCCGCACGCATTGACTGAAAGGGTTTCCTGTGGTTCGCCCTGTGTTGAAGGTGTTTGCATAGAGCCTTGATAGATCACATCGTCAATGCCGATATGGTCACCGGCAAAAATATCCTCATTGCTTTGTTTCTGAATGGCGGTGTTGTAGGTTTTCAAGCCACCCGACAGGTTGTAAACCTCATTGAATCCATGCTGCATCAGAATGCGACACGCCACATGCGCGCGAAGTCCCACTCCGCAGAATACGATGATCTTCTGGTCGGCCGGCAATTCCTTAATATGATTTCTAAGTTCATCCAACGGGATGTTTATGGCGCTCTCAATAGTTCCCAATTCGTATTCGTCGGGCGTTCTGACATCAAGTAAACAAGCACCCATCTCTTGTGCCTGCGGGATATCACGCCAGGAAATAATGCGTACCGTTCCGTCCAGAATATTTTCGGCCACCATACCTGCCACATTCACGGGGTCCTTGGCGGAGGAATAAGGTGGAGCGTAGGCATGCTCGATTGTGGTAAGATCATACACCGTTTCGCCCGACTGAATGGCTCTTGAAAACAGATCAATCCGTTTGTCAACCCCTTCGTATCCTACAATCTGTGCCCCAAGCAAAAGGCCGTCCTCGGGCGAGAAGGATATTTTGATCGACATAGGAAGGGCTCCCGGGTAATAACCGGCATGCGATGATGCATGAATGGTCGAGTCAATGTGGGGAATCCCCATTTTGTTCAGCAATTTACCCGATGCACCGGTGGAAGCCACCGTCACGTCGAACACCTTGGCAATGGCCGTGTTGATAGAGCCCGTATATTGTTTGACGGGGCCTTTGACCAGGTTGTCGGCCACAATTCGTCCTTGTTTGTTGGCTGGTCCGGCCAGGTAGGATATCATCCTGTTATTTGTGATGGGATTGAGAAACTCAATGGCATCGCCCAATGCATAAATATCAGGATCGGACGTTTGCAGGTAGCTGTTTACAACGATACCTCCCGTTGCTCCAATCTCCAGTCCGGCCTCACGAGCCAGGTGACTGTCCGGTCTGACTCCTATGGAAAGGATAACCAGGTCGGCGGGGATGGTCTTTGATGACTTTAATGTGACCAACAACGAGTTGTCCAACCGGGAAAAAGCACTAACCGCCGAATCCAGATAAAACTCCACATTCTTGGTCTTCAGGTGCTGGTGCACCAAAGCCGCCATCGAATAGTCAAGCGGTGTCATTACCTGTTCGGCCATCTCGACGATGGTCACCTTCATGCCCAGCTGGTGCAGGTTCTCCGCCATTTCAAGTCCGATAAATCCGGCTCCTACAACGACAGCATGTGCTGGATGCTTTTCATCAATAAACCGTTTGATGGTGTCCGTATCCGTCACATTGCGCAGGGTAAAGATGCCTTCCAGATTTACTCCGGGTAACGGAGGCTTGACCGGTTCGGCTCCCGGAGACAGTACCAGTTTGTCGTACGTCTCCTTGTAGGTCGTTCCGTTTTCCAGGTTGCGAACCGTTACCGACTTGTCTGAGGGTTGAATCGAGATGACTTCCGAAAGGATCCTGACATCCACATTAAACCTACTTGTAAAAGAATGTGGGGTTTGGATTAGCAGGTTGTTTCTGTCGGTTATCGTATCACCAATGTAATAGGGCAGTCCACAATTGGCATACGAAATATGAGGGCCTCTTTCAAACAGTATAATCTGACTGTGCTCGTCCAGCCTTCTAAGCCGGGCAGCAGTAGTGGCACCTCCGGCCACTCCACCAACAATTAGGTACTTCATAGGTCTAACGATGTTTCCTGCAAAGGTATAAACTATTTTTGACGCAACGAATTTCGTGATGGAAAATATAAATACATAACAACCATCATGGGAATAATGTTCATAAGCATTAACGAACCGTACTCAAATCCAACCACTCATCGATGCGTCGAAGCGGAGTTGTACTGATTTTGTTGGTCCAAACATAAAACCACGCGATTGGCACAAAACAAAACAAAAATCGTTTAGCCGAGTGATTTAAAATGTTTTCAATTGTATCCCACACATAATCAATTTGATACAGCGTTATCCCGTACAAGAGAAGGCCAGTAATCAATACAAATAAGGCAGTAAGATTGTCTTTTTCCTTAATCAAGTACCAACCGTTCAAAACAAGAGAAACAACCACAAAGTAGAAAGTCCAACCGTAGTAAAAGGTGTTGGAGACATGATTGATTAGATATTTTCCAATCAACTCCATTTTTTCACCATCCCAGAAAGGATGAGCAATGATAATGCTTTCGGAACGCAGTTCGAACAGCAGTTGAAAGACGGACCAACCGATAAAAGGTGCCAGTGAGATTGCAGACCAACTGATAAAGCGCCAAAAGTAAGCTTTCCTGATGCTGTCGATGAATAAAGGAATGCCAATTGCTACGATAAAAAGAATGCCCTCGGAACGAGTCCAGCAGTTGGCTCCAAGAAGGAGGGCACTGATGAAAAGATCACTTTTTTGCCTGGATTTCAGCCACAGCAGGCCATAGATGGTGCCCAGCGAAGCAAACACCGTATGTATGACATTGGTGGAAGACATGGAAGAAAAAGCCAACAGTTGGGGTGTGAGGAGCAAAGCCAAGGTGCCCAGCGCTGCCCCGGTTTTTCCGATGCATCGTGTGAGTACCGCATAAAACCCGATCAACAGTGACAAATACATCAGCCCGGGAATTGCTTTCGATGTTTCGGCTCCAAACAAATAAATGTACCCATAAGCTAGCTGAACAAAGGGTGCGTAGGCGATGTAACTGCCGGCTTGTTTGATATCGGGAACATACTCTGTGTTGAAAATGGAAAGATCCTTGAACGTATACTCCCGGGATAGTACAAAACCGATGGTGTCAAAACCAACCAGGCTGTCTCTGTCGTATGTTGGAAAAAACAGACATCGTTCCAGGTTTTGGTACTCAAACCAAACAATAAAGCCTATCAACAGCAGCCAAACCAGATTGATGGTCTTTATTTCCCGAAATGTGTTTTGCCAAAACAGCACGCATTTATTCAATCCAACCCCCTTTCTATGCAACAGGTAACCCAAAACAATCACGACTCCACAGTCTGCACAAAGCAGGCTATACGGGTTTATGGGCAGACTGCAGCCGTCAATCAAGATCATGAGGATGGTTTGTCCAAACAAACCAAGAGGGAGTGAAAGTCCCGCATATTCGGCGAAGGACGGAGAGGCATGCACCGTCCGGATTATAAGGAGACCTAAAAAAAAAGAAAGAAGGATGCTGCTCAGTACCATGTTATTTTTGGGTTATTTGCAGACTGTCTGCGTACAAAACTCCGAATTGAATGGGGTAAGGCACCTTGTATTTCAGTCGTTCCACGCCTTTTCCGTTCACTACAATTACATAATCAATTTCATCGGAATAAACACATCGCTCATATTCCAACTCCGTGACAACCTTGCGGGGATAAAGGAAACGGATGGCCCACATTTTTTCAAATGGTTCCCCCGTGAATATTCTTTCTTGATCTTTAGGGAAAAAAGCCTGTTGCCCCGGGATGTAAATGATTGCCGTGTCCGGTGTTCTGGAACAAACGGAGTCAAACAGTGAATACGTGACACCCATTTTTGAAGTATAGCGTTCCTGAAGGTTCATTTTGCCATTATCCATTACAAAGTCATGGTTTTCTTCCAACATAGTAATGGCCCAGGCATAATCCTCCTGTTTGAACACAATGCCGGTTAGTAGGATGTAAGCCAACAAACAACCAACCAGGTTGAATGCGATGCGTTGAAAAAGGGATGATTTCTTTTTCATGGTAATAAAGTAAGGATCAATCAAGTAAACGGTATTTAAATAAGACCCACATGGCCTTTGCTCCATCTCGCCACGAGATTTTCTTGCCCTCTTGTTTTGATCTGGGGGAATAATTGATGGCTATTTCAGGAATGTCATATCCCATTTTGGCAACTTTTGCAGTAACCTCAGGGCAAAATTCAAATCCGGTGCAGGTGAGCGGAATGGATTTCATCAGCGAAGTCTTGAAGAGTTTATAGCATGTAGGTTCGTCAGTCAGTCGTAGTCCGTACAGGCAGTTGGTAACCTGAGATACCAAGCGACCCCCAATGTAATATGACCGATAAGAATAACGGTTGGCCTTGTTGAGTACCCGCGATCCATACACAACCGGAGCATTGTTTGCCAAAGCATAGTCGAGCAGTTTGACAATATCAGCCGGGTCGTATTCAAGATCGGCGTCCTGGATGATGGTGAAGAACCCTGATGCTACGGCCAGTCCGGAACGAATGGCAGCTCCCTTTCCTTGGTTCTTTTTGTGACAAACAGTTTTTACCGTCAACAGATCCTGACTTTTGACAAAACCGGCAATGACCAGGGAAGAGTTGTCGGTGGAATGATCATCCACAATAATCAGTTCGACCCGGTCCAGGTTGTCTGAAAAAACAGTGAGTACCCTTTGTAGTAATGGGAGCAAGGTTTTTTCTTCGTTATAGACTGGTATTATGATGGAAAGCTGAGTCTCGTGCGTTTTCATGGATTCATTCACCTAACACATTCACCCAACAAAGATAACATAGATTGGTATATTATAGTTAATTTGTGTTTCTTTCATGTCAAATAGTTTAAACGAACATTGAAATGTTAAAATACGCGCTTATTTTTGTCGTATGAAGAAGTCCGTGATTTGGATGTTGATTGGTTTGATGGCTGTGACATTCACGGGCCTGATGGTTTTGCAGTATACGTATATACGTACACTGTCCAAAACAAGGTCGGAGCAGTTTGACGAATCGGTGAGGCGTACTTTGTTCCAGGTGGTGCGCAACCTGGAACTGGATGAAACGGCCAGATACCTGGAGGATGAACTGGATGAGCGTGAGGCCAAAACACTGGGCTTCTCGCAGTTTGGCACCACCTCTTCTTCCAAAAAAGGTGCGCATCTGCTGTCTATCGGCAGTTCTCCCTCCTTTTCTTCCGTCATGGAGTACGAAGAAACCACCCGGTTAACACAAACCGGACCTCAGGTTTTTATCTCGATGAGTCAAGGGAAAACGCTGTACAATACCACGGCCAAGGTGCAGGAAACACTCAGGGAACGGTATCTGGCACAAAAAGGATTGATGGAGGATGTCATATTGCGCATCTTGTACGAGGCCAACGACAAACCCATCGAACAGCGGATTGACTTCAGCAAGTTGGAGCATTACCTCTTGGTTGAGTTATCCAACAACGGTCTTGGAAACATGTCGTTCAATTTCAGGGTGACCGATGGAAAAGATAACGAGGTTTACCGCTGCAGGGACATGATAGGGAAACCCAGAAAAGCCTACAAACAAACCTTGTTTCCAAACGATCCCGGGGTGAAAACCGGCACCCTGTACCTGACTTTTCCCAAGCGGAAAAATCAACAGTTTGAAAACCTGAAGATATTTATCCCTTCCGTATTGTTGTCTATTGTTTTATTGGTCGTGTTTGGATTTACCATATTCATCATATTCAGGCAGAAGAAACTCAGTGACATGAAGAATGACTTTGTGAACAACATGACGCACGAACTCAAAACCCCCATATCTACCATTTCCCTGGCAGCCCAAATGTTGCGTGACGTGGATGTTGGTAAGACCCCCACCATGCTAAAGCATATTTCCGGTGTCATCGTTGACGAAACCAAGCGGTTGGGTTTTCAGGTGGAGAAGGTGCTGCAGGTGTCCCTGTTTGAGCGTGACAATGCAAACCTGACTTTCAAGGAGGTAGACGTCAATGAGATGCTGGAAAATGTCATAGCCACGTTCAAACTAAAAGTGGAAAACTTCGATGGCACCATTCGAAAAGAACTCAAGGCAACGCAGGCCGAAATAACAGCCGACGAGATGCACCTTACCAACGTATTTTTCAATCTGATGGACAATGCCGTCAAGTACCGCAGTCCGGACAGGGATTTGGAGTTGCATGTGAGCACCTGGAACGAAAAGGGCAGCGTGGTTATTTCAATCAGGGACAATGGTATTGGCATTCGCAAGGAACACCTGAAAAAAGTATTCGACCGCTTTTTCCGGGTTCCCACCGGCAATGTGCACAACGTGAAAGGATTCGGGTTGGGATTGGCCTATGTACGCAAGATTGTCGAGAACCACAACGGCACCATCCGGGCCGAAAGCGAACCGGATTCGGGAACAGAATTTATTATCAATTTACCACTAATAAAGTAAAGAGCTATGAGGGAAGAGAAACTGCACATCTTATTGTGTGAAGACGATGAAAACCTGGGCATGTTGTTGCGTGAGTATTTGCAAGCCAAGGGTTTGGTGACCGATTTGATGACTGATGGCGAGAAGGGCCTTAAAGCCTTTCAGAAATCAAAGTACGATCTGTGCGTATTGGACGTCATGATGCCCAAAAAGGATGGCTTCGCCCTTGCTCAGGATATAAGGGCCATAAATTCAGAAATGCCCATCATATTCCTGACAGCCAAGAACTTGAAAGAAGACATCTTGAACGGGTTCAAAATTGGAGCCGACGATTACATATCCAAACCATTCAGCATGGAAGAATTGCTGTTTAGGATAGAGGCCATCATACGCCGTGTGAAAGGGAAGAAGGCCAAGGAGGTTACTGAATACCAGATAGGTAAATACATCTTTGACACCCAGAAACAAATGCTTACGTTGGGCGATCAGCAGACCCGTCTCACCACCAAGGAGTGCGAGTTGCTGACCCTGTTGTGCAGCCATAAGAACCAGATATTGGAACGAAACTACACGCTTATGACCATCTGGGAAGAGAATACCTACTTCAACGCCAGAAGCATGGATGTTTATATTACCAAGCTGCGCAAGCACCTGAAGGACGATGAATCCGTTCAGATCATGAACATTCACGGAAAAGGGTACAAGTTGGTGGTTCCTGAGTAGATCTGGTAAATTGTGATAATAGGCCCTTCCTATGCCCGGGAGGGCCTTTTTATTGGATGTTTGCCTGGTGGTTTGGTGATTTGAGATATTTTGTCTATCTTCGCCCCGCTTTTTG
Organism: uncultured Bacteroidales bacterium; assembly: GCA_964438045.1. Classification (GTDB taxonomy): domain Bacteria; phylum Bacteroidota; class Bacteroidia; order Bacteroidales; family UBA1402; genus UBA8389. The sequence goes on from CAYTIY010000054.1 coordinate 10,092, forward strand.
CGGGAAGTGCAACTTTCTGTCAGGTAGCGAAATGTATGATTAAATTCAAACTATTTATGAACAATTACGAAACCGTTTTCATTTTAACTCCCGTTTTGTCTGATGTTCAGATGAAGGAAGCGGTAGAAAAATTCAAGGCCCTGCTGGTAGCAGAAGGTTCTGAAATTGTGCATGAAGAATCCTGGGGCCTCCGTAAACTGGAGTATCCCATCGAAAAAAAATCGTCCGGATTCTATCACATGCTCGAATTTAAGGCAAACCCAAGCGTGGTTGCCAAGTTGGAACTCAATTTCCGTCGTGATGAACGCGTGATCCGGTACCTGACCATCAAACAGGAAAAGTACCACGCATTGTACGCCGAAAAAAGAAGAAGTTTGAAACAGTCTAAAGAAAAGGAGAACTAAGCAATGGCACAAAATTCATCGGAAATACGTTATTTGACTCCTCCTACGGTAGACTTGAAAAAGAAGAAATACTGCCGTTTCAAAAAGAGTGGTATCCGTTACATCGACTACAAGGATCCTGAATTCTTGAAGAAATTCCTCAACGAACAAGGAAAAATTCTGCCCAGACGCCTCACGGGTACTTCATTGAAGTATCAACGCAAGGTAGCCCAGGCTGTAAAGCGTGCCAGACACTTGGCTTTGCTGCCTTTTGTAACCGATATGATGAAATAAAGAAGGAGGAAAGCTATGAAGATTATATTGAAAGAAGACGTCAATACCCTTGGGTACAAGGATGACGTGGTAACCGTGAAAGATGGTTACGGAAGAAACTACCTGATTCCTCAGGGCAAAGCCATTGTGGCAACTCCTTCTGCCTTGAAGGTGTTGGCTGAAAACTTGAAACAACGTGCCCACAAATTGGCTCAACTCAAGAAAGATGCTGAAGCTATTGCTGCCAAAATGCAGGGCGTTAGCCTGACCGTAGGTGCCAAGGTGAGCTCTACTGGCAAGATTTTCGGCTCTGTTGGTGCCATTCAGATTGCTGAAGCGTTAGCGGCTGCCGGTTTTGAGGTAGATCGCAAAACCATCTTAATCAAGGATGCTGTCAAAGAAGTTGGTAATTACACCGCCACATTGAAACTCCACCGTGAGGTGAGTGTCGATGTACCCTTTGAGGTAGTGGCTGAATAAGAGTCAGGAAGGCCTGAAAAAGAGCCTTTGATAAACAAAAAAAGCGGATCGTTTTACGGTCCGCTTTTTTTTATGGCATTAACGACTCGGATCAACGGCAAATGTTGAGGTTTTTTAACTTTTTCGGGATCAACTGTAAAACCTGAGTATTTGTTTTTTTCAAGCTCTATCAACGCTCCCCTTTCGTCCGGGGATATGGTCCCGTGCTCCGCTAGTCTTGGCTGGTTGACGCTTGACATCGGCGATTTTTTCTAGTCTCTTTCGAGCCGTCTTCAACAAACAATGCCGATCTCGTCGCGCCCCCTGCGCCAAGCCGTCGAAGTCGCACCAGTCCCACATTCCCTACCTTAGGTTCGCTTTTTCTTCGAACAGGATTCACTGCCACCCGCCCAATGAGCGTTGCAGTGAAGTAGGGAGGGTGTTTTTTTCTTGCTCCGGTATAAACGAAAAAAGGCTCACCGTGGGTGAGCCTTTCAATGCTTTTGCGTGCTGATTATTCAGCAACGGGAGCAGCAGCTTCAGCAGCAGGAGCAGCTTCAGCAGGAACTGTGGTGGTGTCACCAGCAACGGGTTCTTCAACAGCAACAACTTCTTCAGTTGCAGCAGCTTCTTCAGCAGGAGCTTCAGCTTTGTTACCACAAGAAGCGAAAGAAACGGCTACGATAACAGCAAAGAATAATACTAACTTTTTCATTTTTTTCTGTTTTAAAACAATAAATAGGAGTTCATTGAAATCGCGGCAAAATTAAGTATATTTTTCTACTTGTACATCGAATTTCGTGAAAAAAACTAAAATTCTTTTTTTTTCCCTGTAAAACCGATCAAACAAGCACAAAAAAAACATAAATATACGAGCTGTATGCACAATCGGAAGCTAAAAATGACGGGTGATAACAGGTGGGTAGGTTATCACATATGATAATTGAGTACCTTTGCAGAACAATACAAAAACATGATTGATCGTACCGTTTTTGAATCACGCCGTGTATACTACACGAGTTTAGGGTGTAAATTGAATTTTGCAGAAATGTCCAGTTTAGGCAGGCAGTTTGCCAATGCCGGATTTACCACGGTAAAGCTTGGGCAAACCCCTGATGTGTGTGTGATCAATACGTGTTCGGTTACCGATACCGCCGACAAAAAGTGCCGACAGGCCATCAATCGTATTGTTCGTCGGTATCCCGATGCTTATGTGATCGTTACAGGGTGTTATGCTCAATTGAAACCAGACGAAGTTTCAGAACTTCCCGGTGTTGACCTGGTGTTGGGCAACAATGAGAAATTCGACGTGGTTGAATACCTTGACGGTGGAGAGAAAGTATCCGAAAAGAGTGCAATTACGAGTACTTTCGGGGATATCAAGGAGTTTAAACCGGCTTTCTCGAAAGATGACAGAACGCGTTATTTTCTAAAGGTTCAGGATGGCTGCGATTACTTTTGTTCGTATTGCACCATCCCTTTTGCCAGAGGCAGAAGCAGAAACGGTTCAATTGCCACATTGATTTCGCAGGCTGAGCAAATCGCGGCTGAAGGTGGATTGGAGATTGTCCTATCGGGGGTGAACATCGGTGATTTTGGCAAAACAACAGGGGAGTCTTTTCTGGATCTCCTTAAAGCACTGGATGAAGTGGAGGGTATCAAGCGTTTCCGCATCTCATCGGTCGAACCCAACTTGCTCAACGAGGATATCATTGAATTTGTAGCTCGATCAAAACGTTTCATGCCGCACTTTCACATTCCATTGCAAGCCGGAAGCAACTCAATGCTCCAATTGATGGGCCGACGTTACGATTGTGATCTGTTTGCATCCAGGATTCATCAAATCAGATCCCTGATGCCCGATGCTTTTGTGGGGGTTGACGTGATTGTCGGCAGTCGGGGAGAAACAGCAGCATTGTTCGAAGAAACGTACCGGTTTATCGAAAGCCTCGATGTAACCCAGTTGCATGTGTTTTCCTATTCAGAACGGGCGGGAACACGAGCCCTGTCTATAGAGCCTATAGTGAGCCCTGCGGAAAAGAAAGCGCGTCACGAGCGTTTGCAGGCTATATCAGACGAAAAGTGGAACACGTTCTACCGACAACATGTAGGAAAGGTGCTCCCCGTGCTTTTTGAACACGCAAACAAAGAAGGCCGTATGCATGGCTTTACCTCAAACTATATCCGGGTCGAAGCCGATATGCACGAAGAGTGGATTAATCATGTGGTACCCATGCGTTTGGAGGGCTTCAATCCAGATGGATCTGCCTTGTTGGCATCACCAATCACCAAGAATTGATGGATGTGATGGAAGACTGGTCGGATAAATGGTTATATTGGCTGCTCAAGCCACTCTCGTTGCTACCGCTTCGGGTGTTGTACGTTTTGTCCGACGTCTTTGTGTACCCGTTGGTGTATCGGATAGCCAAATACAGACGAAGGGTGGTACGCAGCAACCTGGCCGCCAGTTTTCCGGAAAAAGATGGTACGGAGTTAAGTCGGCTGGAAAAGCGCTTTTACCGCCATTTCTGCGATTGCTTCATGGAAATGATACGAATTGTCAGCATGTCGGAAAACGAGGCTCTGGAGCGCATGAAATGCATCAATACCGAGGTGTTCACGTGTTATGCACCTCAGGGAAGAGGTGTACTGCTGTTGTTGGGGCATTACGGCAATTGGGAATACCAACTGTTCATGTACCTCCACATGCTCAGACAAGGCAATCAGCAAGCGATTAGTGTGTACAGGCCATTGAAGAACAAATCGTTTGATTATTTGTACCGTCGCATACGCACCCGTTTTGGTAGCCAGGTAGTGACCAAGGATGGCACTTATCGAAAGGTTGTTCAGTTGAGGCGTGACGGTATACCCGGCGTTTTTGGGTTGGTGGCCGATCAGACGCCATCCAGGAAGAACATCCATTATTGGACAACTTTTTTGAATCAGGATACCCCCATGTTCTCGGGTGCCGACCGCATAGCCAGGCAAACAGGATTTGCTGTGGTGTATGCCGATGTGCGCAAATTAAGCAGGGGGCACTATCAAACCGAATACGTTCTGTTGTCCGACAATCCCCAGTCGGAAGCACCGGAAGCCATAACCGAACTATATGCCAGGGCTATGGAACAAACAATTTTGAGGGATCCGGCCTATTGGTTATGGACCCACAAGCGCTGGAAGCACAAACGAAACGATGAACGACATGATAGAAGCGACGCCTAAGACGTTTAAAACATCGGTAGTGATACTGAACTGGAACGGAAAGGCCATGTTGGAACAGTGGCTGGGAACCGTGGTGGAGCATACGCTCGTTGGTAAGGCCGATGTGGAAGTAGTGGTGGCGGACAACGGATCGACCGATGGTTCACTCGAATACGTACGCGGATGTTATTCACAGACGGTTCGTTGTTTGGATCTTGGACGAAACCATGGTTTTGCGGGAGGGTACAATCTGGCACTTTCACAGGTGAGAGCTGAGTACGTCGTTTTGCTCAATTCGGATGTGGAGGTCACTCCTGGCTGGCTTGATACATTGACTGATTTTTTGGATGCCCATCCAGGTGTGGCAGGTTGCCAACCCAAGATCCTAGATGTGAAACGACGGGATCATTTTGAGCATGCAGGTGCGGCGGGAGGTTTCATTGATTCGTTGGGATATCCGTTTTGCCGGGGGCGTGTGATGGAAACCGTGGAGCAGGATTACGGACAGTACGATACTGTTATCGATGTTTTTTGGGCGACTGGCGCCTGCTTGTGCGTTCGTCTGGATGCTTTCAATGAGGTGGGAGGCCTGGATGACCGTTTTTTTGCTCACATGGAAGAAATAGATTTGTGCTGGCGCCTGCATCACAAGGGTTACCGAATGGTATGCCTGCCCGGATCAACGGTGTATCACCTCGGTGGAGGCACGCTCAATAAAAGCAACCCGCACAAAACGTTTCTGAACTTCAGAAACAACTTGCTTATGCTGTACAAGAATCTTCCCGATGAACGTCTCTGGTACGTCATGATCATGCGCTGCTTCCTGGATTACCTGTCTGCCCTGAACCTCTGGATGTCGGGTAAATCGGCGGATGCCATGGCGGTTTTGGGTGCCAGGAGGGCGTTCTGGCGCATGAGGAAGTTGGTGCAGCTCCAACGTCGGGAAATTGCAGGCGCGGGCAGGAAAAGCCACCTGCCCGGCATGTATGGCGGAAGTATAGTATGGAATTACTACCTGCTTGGAAAAAAACGTTACTCCGATTATTTCATGTATTGATGCCTCTGGGAGGTTCAATATCCCAGAATCTTCATCATTGACTTGTAGCTTTGTTCCTTGGCGAACAGCTTTGTATAGTATTCCCCGTTTTCATCAAGGTCGATAAGCACCATTTTGGGAGAGGGAATGAGGCAATGCTGAATGCCGCCGTAGCCGCTGAGTGATTCCTGGTAGGCGCCACAATGGAAGAACCCGATGTATTGTTCCTTATCCGGTACAATCTTGGGAAGAAACACTGCGTTGGAATGAGCCTCGGAGTTGTAGAAATCTTCGCTGTCACAGGTGAGTCCTCCCAAATGGACGCGTTGGTATTCGGAATCCCAGTTGTTGATGGCCAGTTGGACAAAGCGTTGGTTGATGGCCCAAGTGTCAGGCAGGGTGGTGATGAACGAGCTGTCGATCATGTTCCACAATTCGCGATCGTTCTGTTGTTTCTGGTTAATAATGGAGTACAGCATGGCGCCGCTTTCACCTACGGTAAACGATCCGAATTCGGTAAAGATGTCCGGCTCTTTCACTTTATTTTGCACGCAGATGTTCTTGATCTGCGAGATGATTTCCTCAGCCATGTATTCGTAGTCGTACTCAAAATCCAAATGTACCTGGATGGGAAAGCCTCCACCAATGTTGATGGTGTCCAGTTCAGGGCAAATTTGTTTCAGTTCACAGTACAGTTCCACGGCTTTAATCAACTCATTCCAGTAATAGGCGGTATCCTTGATGCCCGTATTGATGAAGAAATGGAGCATCTTGAGTTCAACCAAGGGATTGGTGTTGATCTTTTCCAGGTAATAGGGAATGATGTCGTTGTAACGAATGCCAAGCCTCGAGGTG
>CAYTIY010000055.1:0-16050 GCA_964438045.1 uncultured Bacteroidales bacterium
CACCAACCAGCCTGGAATGTCTTCAGACAGGATTTCCACATCGGTGGTTTCCACACGAATGGTAGTACCTTCCACGTCGATGTCCAAATACCCTTCTTGTTCAAAGCATTGGATGGAAGCCTGATCAATGGATGTCAACAGAGCAGCCACCTGCTTCATCTGCTTGCCGCACTTGGGGCCGAGCTTCTTGAAATCGGGCTTGATGCGTTTGACCAGGATGCCGGCGGTATTGTCGACGAACCGCAATTCTTTAACGTTTACCTCACTTAATATTAAGCTACTGACAGCCTCGATGTAGGCGCGTTGTTCGTCGTCAACTGCGGGCACCATGATGGCGGTCAACGGTTGACGCACCTTGATGCTCACCTTGCGGCGCAGGGCCAGGATCATGGAAGACAGCTGCTGGGCTACCTGCATGCGTCCTTCCAGGGTCTTGTCGATGATGGAGGCATCGTATGTCGGAAAATCTGCCAAGTGGACAGATAGAGAGGTATCCTTGCCCGTAACGGCGTTCAGGTCGGTAAACAGGCGGTCGGCGTAGAAAGGAGAAATGGGGGCCATCAACCGGGAAACCGTTTCCAGGCAGGTATATAAAGTTTGGTAAGCGGCCAGTTTGTCGGTGGTGAACCCGCCTCCCCAGAAACGTTTTCGGTTCAGGCGAACGTACCAATTGCTCAGGTTTTCGCTCACGAAGTCGCTGATGGCGCGGCCGGCCTTGGTGGGTTCGTACTGGTTGTAGCAGGCGTCCACTTCCTGAATGAGGCTGTTGAGCTGCGACAGAATCCAACGGTCAATTTCGGGGCGTTGGTCCATGGGTACGGGGGCTTCCTTGAACGTGAAGCTGTCCACATTGGCATACAGAGCGAAGAAAGAATAGGTATTGTACAGGGTGCCGAAAAATTTGCGGCGCACCTCTTCGATGCCGTCCGTGTCGAATTTCAGGTTGTCCCAGGGCGAGGCGTTGGTGATCATGTACCAACGCAGGGGGTCTGAACCGTATTTCTCAATGGTAGAAAAAGGATCGACCGCGTTGCCCAGGCGTTTGGACATCTTGTTGCCGTTCTTGTCGAGCACCAGACCGTTGGACACCACGTTCTTAAAGGCCACGGAGCCAAAGACCATGGTGGAGATGGCGTGCAGGGTGAAAAACCAGCCGCGTGTTTGGTCTACCCCTTCTGCAATGAAATCGGCCGGGTACACCTCGCCGCTTTCGATGCGTTCCTTGTTTTCGAAGGGGTAATGCACCTGGGCGAAAGGCATGGCACCCGAATCGAACCAGACGTCAATCAAGTCGCTTTCGCGCTTCATGGGTTTGCCGGAGGCGGACACCAATATGATATCGTCCACGTAGGGACGGTGCAGGTCGATTTGCTCGTAGTTGTCTGCTGAATATACACCAGGTTTGAAGTTTCCGTAGGGATTCTTCGTCATAAAGCCGGCAGCCACGGATTGCTCAATAGCTTCGTACAATTCGGCTACGGAACCGATGCAGATTTCTTCCAACCCGTCTTCGGTACGCCAGATGGGCAGCGGAGTACCCCAGTAGCGGCTTCTTGACAGATTCCAGTCCTGCAGGTTTTCCAGCCATTTGCCAAAACGTCCGGTGCCGGTTGAAGCCGGTTTCCACTGGATGGTTTCGTTGAGGGCCATCATTTGTTCGCGGCAGGCCGTGGAGCGGATGAACCAGCTGTCGAGCGGGTAATACAAGACGGGCTTGTCGGTGCGCCAGCAATGGGGGTAATTGTGTATGTGTTTCTCGATCTTGAACACCCGGTTCTGCTGCTTGAGCATGACACAGAGGTCGATATCGAGGGTAGCATCGTTTTCGGTCAAAGCGGGATCGTAGGCGTTCTTCACGAAACGGCCTGCATATTCGCCGTAAGCGATTGCATCGATACGGGCGCTGACAAACTCAGGCTGCAAGTCGTTTAACGAGTAGAATTTGCCAGTCGGGTCCACCATGGGGCGTTCGTTGCCGTCCTTATCGATGAGCAAGAGCGGGGGAATGCCGGCAGCCTTGGCTACCCGGTCGTCATCAGCACCAAAGGTAGGTGCGATGTGCACGATACCGGTACCATCTTCGGTGGTGACGTAATCGCCAGGGATAACACGGAAGGCTCCTGCACCGGGGTTCACCCAGGGAATGAGTTGTTCGAAAGAGATGCCCACCAGGTCGCTGCCCTTGTATTCGCCAATAATGGCGTAGGGAACCAGTTTGTCGCCGGCCGTGTAAGCATCCAGCGGCAATTCGGCGGCCTTGGGGTTGAAATGCTGACCCACCAAGTCCTTGGCCAGGATGCAGGTCATGGGTTGTCCGGTATAGGCGTTGTACGTTTGAACAGCCACGTAGGTGATGTTCGGGCCTACGCAGAGGGCTGTGTTGGAAGGCAGGGTCCAAGGCGTGGTGGTCCAGGCCAGGAAATACGCGTCACCGAACGCTGTCCATTCAGCCTTGGGAGTTATGATCTTGAACTGAGCCACACAGGTGGTGTCCTTCACGTCGCGGTAGCAACCAGGTTGGTTCAATTCGTGTGAACTCAGGCCGGTTCCGGCAGCCGGTGAATACGGTTGGATGGTGTATCCTTTGTAGAGGTAGCCTTTTTTGTACAATTCCTTGAGCAGGTACCACAGGGTTTCAATGTAGCGGTTGTCGTAGGTGATGTAGGGGTCGTCCATGTTCACCCAGTACCCCATCTTGTGGGTCAGGTCTTCCCATTCCTTGGTGTATTTCATCACATCCTTGCGGCAGGCAGCGTTGTATTCGGCCACGGAGATGGTTTTGCCGATGTCTTCCTTGGTGATGCCCAAGGCTTTTTCCACACCCAGTTCAACGGGCAGGCCGTGGGTGTCCCAACCGGCTTTGCGTTGTACCTGAAAACCTTTCATGGTTTTGTAGCGGCAAAAAATGTCTTTGATGGAACGAGCCATGACGTGGTGAATGCCCGGCATGCCGTTGGCGGAAGGGGGTCCTTCGTAAAATACGAAAGAAGGTGCACCCTCGCGAATTTGCAAACTCTTGTGGAACAAATCGTTATCGTCCCACTTTTTCAGCATTTCCTGGTTGATGGCGGAAAGATCGAAACCGGAATATTCCGGAAATTGCTTTGACATACCTGACTCGTTTTTTTTCGCCCGCAAAGGTAGGAAAAAAAAGGCTAACACAGATAAAAATCAGCCGTCAGGATGGAGAAGGATTCCGTGTATTGATGGGTGGCGGTCTGAAGGGACAGGGTGCTGTATTCAACCAGACCTTGATTGCGCGAAAATTCCAACAGCAGACGCTTCGGAGCAGCGCCTTCGCGGGTGGAAACGGCACATTGGCGGAGCAGGTACAGGCCACGCTCCCAGCACAAGGCATCAAAGACACCTTCCGACTCCACCGGAAGGATAAGAGCAAAGCGCCCCTCAGGTGCCAGCAAATGGGAAGCCAGGTCGGCCAGTTGTTCCCAGTTCAGGGTGTCATCGTGTCTGGCCTGACTGCGGTTGGCAGCGGGGGCTTTCAACGACTGCCGAAAAAAAGGAGGATTGGAAACAATCAAGTCATACGGCAGCCCCGACCAGTTCCTCGCATCGGTGTTCATTACCCGGACACGGTCGTTCCACTGGCTGTTTTGAACATTCTCAGAGGCTTGGGCGGCTGCGTGCGGATCAATTTCAAGTGCGTCAATCCTAGCGGATGAGCGTTGGGCCAGCATCAGAGCCACGACGCCTGTCCCTGTACCGACATCCAGTATACGGGTGGCGGGGCCGGGTTGTACCCAAGCTCCCAGCAACACGGCATCCGTGCCTACTTTCATGGCACAGCGGTCCTGGCAGATGGTGAATTGCTTGAATTGAAAGGTGGACGTACCCATTTAGGTCGTAAAAAATCAAGCGAGCTGATCCGGCTTGGTCGGTTCCGACGTTTCCGAAGCTTCCGAAGCGGATGATTGCTGGGAGGCAGCCTGGTTGGCCTTTTCATAGGAAGCAGTTCTCAAGCTGATGAACAGTTCCAAAAGTGCCACCAACAGCAACAGTATGACCCAACTGTTGTTTCCGCGGAATTGAAGGTATGAGCATCCAACGAGGATAAGGGCGCTGAACAGGTTGTAGCGGTTCATACGCTTGAGCCTGAAATCATCGCCCCGGTATTGATTCCACAATTTGTTGAGTATAACCAGGGCAGCGCCGATAGCGAACAGGTAGTCGCCGTAGGACACGTGTTCCATGACCAATACAGAGGAAAACAGGACCGAGATGGCGCCCAGCACGTACGAGAAGTTCAGTATTCGTTTGTTCATGATTGGTTTATTCGTTGTTTTCAATCAGGAAGATGTCCTCGTTTTCCTTTTTCATCAGGTACTCCTCCCTGGCTACCCGCTCGAGTTCGGCCTTGCCGGCCTTGAGGCTCTCCAAACGGGCTGAGCTTTGGTCGCGCAGGTGTTCGTAGTGTCGAATCTCTTTTTTCAGCGACGCAATTTCGCGTTCCAACTTCAACCGCCTCATGACGCTGTTCTGATCCAAAAAAACGATGAACACCACGATTACGGTCACCGCAATGACATACTTATTCACATACGGTTTGAGTTTCGCATACAGCTTCTTGAAGGCTTCCATGTGGGGTAGTTTCTCCTGCAAAAATAGCTCATTTTATCAGAAAAACACGAACCGGCACCATTGAATTTGAAAAGGATGTGCTACATTTGCAGCCAAGCAAACGATACGATGGACAATTACTTGGTTTCGGCCCGCAAATACAGACCAGACACCTTCGACACGGTGGTTGGGCAGTCAGCCCTGACCACCACGCTCAAGAATGCGGTCAAGAACAACCAACTGGCCCACGCTTACTTATTCTGCGGTCCCAGGGGTGTGGGAAAGACCACGTGTGCGCGCATTTTCGCCAAGACCATCAATTGCCAGGAGCCCACCGCTTCCGGTGAGGCGTGCAATACCTGCGAATCGTGCAGGAGTTTCAACGAACAACGCTCCCTGAACATCTTCGAACTCGATGCGGCTTCCAACAACTCGGTGGACGGTATCCGCACGCTGGTCGACCAGGTGAGGATTCCGCCGCAGTTGGGCAAATACAAGGTATACATCATCGATGAAGTGCATATGCTGTCTTCCAGTGCCTTCAACGCTTTTTTGAAGACCCTGGAGGAACCTCCGCATCACGCTATTTTTATCTTGGCCACCACGGAGAAGCACAAAATTCTGCCCACCATCCTCTCCCGTTGTCAGATACACGACTTCAACCGCATCAGCGTGAACGACATTGTGCTGCAATTGAAAAAGGTGGCACAGGCCGAACAGACCCAGGTTGAGGAGGAAGCGCTCAACGTCATCGCCATCAAAGCCGACGGCGGTATGCGCGACGCGCTGTCCATCTTCGACCAGGTGGCCAGTTACGGCAACGGCACCATCACCTACCAGCACACCATCGAGAACCTGAATGTGCTGGATTACGATTACTACTTCAAACTGACACAGGCCTTGCTCACGGGTGACGTCAGTCAGTCCTTGCTGATATTCAACGACATCCTCAACCACGGGTTTGAGGGACAACACTTCATCACCGGCCTGAGCAGCCATTTCCGTGACCTCTTGGTCTGCAAAGATTCAGCCACCCTTGTGTTGCTCGAAGTCGGTGCCAGTATCCGGGAGCGCTACAAACAACAAGCGCTCGAGTGTCCGACTGATTTTCTATACGTGGCCATCAAGTACTGCAACGACACCGACCTGGCCTACCGGGAAAGTAAGAACAAGCGGTTGCTTGTTGAATTGGCCCTGATCCGAATCGCTCAGCTTTCGGATCCAAAAAAAAAAATCCGGGAACTCCTGAACGATGAGGTCTATCCTCCCCTGCTTCCTTTGATACCGCTTGGTTCAAAGGAAGACGGGCATTCCGATGCCAACAGGGATAACCAAGCCTCAGGTTCCTCGGCTGGTATTGAGAAATCCAAACGGAAAGTTGTTGACCCGACTCCACCTTCCGAAGCGGTGGCAACCACAGAAACACCTGCAAACAGGACGGCTTCCTCAAACCGTCCGGGAAATAACCTTTCCGATTATCGCTCGGTTCGTTCCATCCGGATGGATCGCAAAAAGCAGGTCGAAAGTGGCGCTGCGACAGCCACAGCTGCTCCGGACACCACCCGCGAGGAAGCAACTTATTCCATCGAAGCATTGTTGAAGGCCTGGACGGATTTCAGCCGTCAGCTCCCGGACGATGTGCATTTGGCCAACGGTATGAAAACCAGCCTGCCACAGCGGGTCAACGGCCACACTTATGAAGTTGTGGTGACTAATCCTGTCTTACAGAAAAAACTCGATGACATGAGGGTCAAGATTGAGCATCACTTGCAACGAGCCGTGAAGAACCACAACATTCGTATCAGTTTTCGGTTGGACGAATCGGAAACAGCCTCACGTCCCTTTACCGCCAGGGACCGCTTTGAGGCCATGGCAAAAAAAAATCCAGCCTTGCTGGATTTCTATCGGTTGTTTGGTTTGGATCTCAGTTGATGCTTCACAGGGATCACGTCAAGACATGTGACGCATTCAGTCGAAAGAACGCCTGAAAGCAACCATCTTGATTGCCGTCACAGCAGCTTCATCCCCCTTGTTACCATGGATACCCCCAGCCCTGTCAAAAGATTGTTGCATTGTATCGTTGGTCAATAATCCGAAAATAACGGGAACCGGGCCATGCAGGTTCATGTCGGCAACACCTTGGGTCACTCCCGAACAAACATATTCGAAATGAGGCGTCTCACCACGGACCACGCATCCCAGCACAATAACGGCGTCCAGCCCTGAATCAGGAAGGTCCATCATGTACCTGGCACCGTAAATCAGTTCAAAACTGCCTGGCACCCAGCGAACCAGGACATCGTCTTCCTTGACTCCCAACTTGACAAGGGTTGATTTTGCCCCCTCCAGGAGCCGTGACGTAACGTTGTTGTTCCATTCGGAAACAACAATGCCAATACGCATACCACGTGCATCGGGCATGGAATTGGCATCGTAATGGGATAAGTTGTGGTATTGTGTCGCCAAAATCAACTGTTCATTTTGACCCGTTCGATATAACGTTCCACTTCAGAACCTTCCTGTGTGAGCGGGTATTTCTTTTGAATGAGTTCGTAAGCAGCCAAAGCTTTGTCGTATTTTTCCACTTTCTCATAAACAGCGGCGGCTTTCATCAGATAAATCGGAGCCAACAGTTCGTTGTCTGTCTCAGCTGCTTTTTCAAAATACTCAACAGCCTTGCTGTATTTCTTCAACTCTACGTAGCAATCGCCGATTGCGCCCAATAGGGCCGGTGAAACCATGATGTCGTCTGCATCGCATTTCTTCAGGTAATCAATGGCTGTCTCATACTGACCGAGATGCATATAGGATACTCCGGCGTAAGCAGCAGCGACTTTGGCTGTCCTGGTAATGCCGTATTCGTCGATAATCGCTTCGAAACCGATGTATTCGGCCCCATTTCCCTTCAACGCTATTTGGAAAGAGTCGACAGCAAAATACTGTTCGCCCATGAAAATCATTTCCTGAGCCTCTTTTTCCCTGGGTGCCAGGTAGCTGTGGCGGAACAGGAGTACGCCTCCTACCAAAACCACGATAACGCCAAGTGCGATGAGGATGTTCTTTTGATTCTTTTCAATATACTGTTCGGTGCGGCTCAGCGCTTCGTTGACTTGCTGCAGCTCGTCCTTTTTCTCAACATTGTCTGACATAGTGTTCCAGTGTAATTGATGATGGTATTTCGTGTTTTTGGCTTACAAAAGTACATCATTTCATTTGATTCAAAAAATATATACCCCTTTTTTTAGTACATTTGTCTTCGGTATCACCCTTTCACGCATGATCATGCAAATCAATCACCTTTCCATCCTCAACTTCAAGAACATCAAAGAAGCCGAACTCGTTTTCTCCCCGGGTTTGAATTGTTTTGTAGGGAAAAACGGTGAAGGAAAGACCAATTTGCTCGATGCCATCCATTACATAGGATTCTGCAAAAGTCACACTAATTCCATCGACTCTCAAAACATCCATCACGAAGCTGACTTCTTCATGATCCAGGCCACATGTCTGGATGATAGCCGTTCCAACGAGGTGACCTGCGCCGTGAAGCGCAGGCAAAAAAAAACCTTCAAGTTTGACGGCAAGGAATACGAGAAGTTGTCCGACCACATCGGAAAGATTCCGTTGGTGCTGATTTCTCCTTCCGATGAGGAATTGATTCGCGAAGGCAGTGATGAGCGTCGACGCTTTATGGATATGGTCATCTCACAGTACGACCACGTCTACATGGACGCCCTTGTTTCGTACAACAGGGCACTGACGCAGCGAAACGCCTTACTTAAGGACGACGTCAGCTACGATGAATCGCTGTATGAGGTTTATGAAACGAAAATGGCCATCGATGGTGAGGTCATTTACAAAAAACGGGAGGCCTTCATCATTGCATTCACCCCTGTTTTCGAACAGTTTTACCACGCTATTTCGGGGGGTAGGGAAACCATCAGACTTTGTTATACCTCGCACATGAATACCGGAGACCTGGCCTTTCAGTTGAAAGAGTCCCGTCGCAGGGATCAATTGCTGGGCTTTACCACCAAGGGCATCCACAAGGACGAACTGATCATGGAATTGGAAGGATATCCCATCAAACGGGTGGGTTCGCAGGGACAAAACAAGAGCTTCCTGATTGCCATGAAATTAGGCCAGTATGGGTTTCTTAAACGCAACGAAGACATGAAACCCATCCTACTGATTGATGATCTGTTTGACAAACTCGATGCCGAGCGGGTGGAGCGCATCATCCGGCTGGTCTGTGGGAATGAATTTGGTCAGTTGTTCATCACCGACACAAACAAGGAACACCTTACACACTTGTTGGAACGCATGGGTGGTGACTATCGGTTCTTTGACGTTCAAAACGGAGACATACAAGCCGCGAACACATGATCAGAAGGAATTCACAGCGATTATCAGAGGTGCTTGAGGAATTCATCCGCTCCCAACAACTTGACGGACGGTTGTTTGAAAAGCGCCTGATCAAGGCCTTGCCTGAAATCCTGGGCGGCTCATTGGCCTCGCACATCAGCCAACCCTACATTAAAAACGGGGTGTTGCACCTAACAGTCGATTCCGCCGTCATCCGACACGAGCTGCAACTTATGAGGGGCCAGTTTGTAGGCCGGCTCAATGGCACCGTCGGACGCGAAGTCATCAAAGAAATTTTCTTTCATTGACTCTCCAGCGGTAATCCGACGGCTTACATCCCATTACTGTTTCCCACCACAGTTTTTGCCTTTACCACAACCTCGATCGCTTTGTCGAGCATGGGATCGACATCCTGGTACAAAATCCAAAAGGCGTTGTCTCCCAGTATCATCCGCGCAATATTCGACCTGATATCACGCAGAACCAAGGGGAATGAAGGCGCTATGAATTCTACCCGTCCTCGCACGTTTCGTTCGGTGGCGTAATCCATAAAGGGAGTGATCAAATCTTTTTCATCCAGGTAAGCTGCCAGTTTGCCGGGTGTGGAATAGGCCTGCAACTCTTTCTTGTGTTCAAGCGCGTATGTAAAGGCGAATGCAGATACCAGACCATTGTTTGTCACCTTTGAATACCATGTCGTGTAACCGGACGTGTCAATGGGAATGAAGAAATCCGGAATAATGCCTCCACCACCGTAGACCTTTCGTCCACCACGGGTAGAAAACTTCAGGCTGTCCACCAACCGGATGCTGTCTCTTGAACCCAGTTCGCCATTCGTGTATCGGTTCACTATGTCCATTTGGTACGATTCATCGGCACCGTTTACATAAGGTTTCTGGATACAGCGTCCCGATGGAATGTAAAAACGGGCTATTGTCAAGCGTACAGCCGAACCATCCCTGAACGGTATTTCCTGTTGAACCAACCCCTTGCCGAAAGTACGTCGTCCAATAATCCAGGCTCTGTCGTTATCCTGCAGTGCTCCGGCCAGAATCTCGCTCGACGAAGCAGACCATTCATCAACCAACACGGCCAGCGGATATTGCTGACAAGACCCTTTACCGTTGGAATACACATCTTCACGCTTGTAAGCCTTCCCTTGGGTATAGAGTATCAGTCGATTGGCCGGCAAGAACTCGTTGGCTATGTTGAGGGCCGGATCCATCAGTCCACCGGTATTCCCCCTCAAATCAATAATGAAACGGTCGCAACCCTTGCTTTTCATGGATGCCACTGCATTCAAGAACTCCGTGTGGGCGTTGCGTCCGAATTCGGCAATTCGAATGTAACCGATATTGTTGCCGATCTTGTAATAGGCATCGACGCTGTAAACTGGAATGTCGTCTCTTGTTATGGTGCAAGTTATCAATCCTTTGGTACCCTTTCGAAGGACACCCACCTTGACCGTTGAACCCTTGTTGCCCCTCAACCGTTTCATGACATCGTCGCTGTTGAGATTCTTTCCGGCAAACGGCTTGTTGTCTATCGTGACGATCCTGTCTCCAGGTTTTATGCCGGCACGTTCGGACGGTCCGGCTTTCACCACCGCAGTCACAAAGATAGTATCGTCCAACATTCTGAATTCCACACCAATACCACTGAAGCTGCCTTCAATCTGGACATCGGTCAGTTTCCGTTCCTCGGCCGTAATGTATACGGAATGTGGATCCAACTCCTGCAACACATAAGGAATCAGGTCTTCCGAAATCTTTGACAAATCGATGGAATCAACGTACCGGGCATCGATCAGACTCAGCAACGCACTCAGTTTGTTCAGGTTTGAATAGCGCATACCGCTTCTCATCTCGTAGTTACGTGTCAAAACCGTTCCCACGAGAAGACCGACCACAACGCACACCGCCATGACCAGCGGCAACCAAAACTTATTCTTTTTCGTTATTTCCATGCAATTTTTTGTTATCGCAAAACACAACCTCTATTCCAGCCCTCTCCAGCAAAAGCAAGCCGTCATCCATGTGGTAGGGCTCACCATACACCACCCTTCTGATCCCAGCCTGAATGATTAGCTTGGCACATTCAATGCAGGGACAGGCCGTCACATACAGGGTGGCTCCGTCGCTGCTGTTGTACGACCTGGCCACCTTGGTAATGGCATTGGCTTCGGCATGCAGGACATAGGGCTTCGTGTGAAAGGTATCGTCTTCGCACACATTTTCAAAGCCGGACGGGGTTCCGTTGTAGCCATCGGAAATAATCATCTTGTCTTTCACAAGCAACGCACCAACCTTGCGTCGAAGACAATATGAGTTTTCTGCCCAAACCATGGCCATCCGCATGTAACGTTGGTCAAGCTGACGTTGCTTTTCTTCTGATTCTGATGATATTTCTGTCATAATGGATGCTGTCAATTCAATAAACCATTTCGCCTGAGCAAGGCCTCGATGCCTGGTTCCTGTCCTCTGAAACGTCGGTACAGCGACATCGGCAATTCCGTGCCACCTTTCGACAACACGTGCTTGCGGAACAAGGCAGCCATCTCCTTGTCGAACACCTGTTTGTGTACAAACCATTCAAAAGCGTCGGCATCCAGGACTTCCGCCCATTTGTAACTGTAATAGCCGGCCGCATAGCCTCCCGAGAACAGGTGTGTGAATGTGGCGCTCATGAAACAATCTTCAGGCTGGGGCAGCAGGACGGCCTTTTTCCAAGCCTCCCGCTCAAAAGCGGCCATATCCCCGTCGAGTGGAGCAGTCAGGGTGTGCCAGGCCATATCCAGGTATCCAAAGCTTAGTTGGCGCATGCATGCATAGGCTACGTTGAAGTTCTCAGCCGCCTTGATTTTTGTGATCAGTTCAGAAGGAATGGTCTCCCCTGTTTGATAATGAACAGCAAAATCATCCAGAAACGCTTTTTCGGAGGCCCAGTTTTCCATCAACTGCGAGGGTAATTCCACAAAATCTCTGTAAACGTTGGTGCCGGCCAGGCTTCTATACGTTACATCGGAGAATATCCCGTGCAGGGCGTGACCGAATTCGTGCAGGAAGGTGGTGACCTCGTCGTAAGTCAACAACGAGGGCTTGTCCGCTGTGGACGGCGTGAAATTCATTGTCACACTGATGTGCGGACGGTGGTCGATGCCGTTTTCTCTATATTGTTCATTGATGTCACTCATCCATGCGCCGGCTTGTTTACCTTTTCTGGGATGAAAATCGGTATACAACACGGCCAGATACGTTCCATCCTGATCAAAAACCTCCCAGGCGTCCACCTCCTTGTTCCAAGTGGGAATGCTCGGATTTTTCTGAAAAGTGATTCCATACAGGTTGGTTGCCAGACCAAACACCCCGGAAATAACGTTCTCCAACTTGAAATAGGGACGCAACACCTCATCGCTAACACTATAGCGAGCTTGTTTGAATTTTTCGGAGTAATAGGAAAAGTCCCAAGGTTTGATGTCGATGGCTTTTCCTTCCAAACCCGTCGCAAAACCTTGTACGGCTGAAAGTTCAGCCTTTGCAACGGGCAGGTAGGCTTCGGTTAGTTTGTCCAGGAAGCGTATCACTTCTTCGGGCGAACCCACCATCCTGCGTTTCAGGGCATGATGAGCATAGGTCTTGTTGCCCAACAGGACGGCCAACTCTCGTCTAAGATTCACGATTTCCTGAATCACGGGGGTATTGTCCAACTCACCCGAAGTGGCCCTTGTCATGTAGGCACGGTAAAACGCTTCACGGAGGGACCTGTCCGTCAGGTTTTTCATGAGCGAAGTATAGACTGGGGCCGACAAATCAAACAACCAACCTTCTTTTCCCTTGGCGGAGGCCTTGGCTTTGGCAGCGGCCATCACATCCCGGGGCAGCCCCAGAAGGCTGCTTTCATCCGTAATGATATGCTCGTATTGGTTGGTGGCCTTGAGGCTGTTTTGAAGAAAACGCTCGTTCAACTCACTCAGTTTCACGCTCAAAACCTGGTAGGTATCCCTATCTTCACCTTTGAGCGCTGCACCGTGTAGTACAAAATCCTCATGGGTATCTTCAAGCAACCGTTTTTGTTCCAGCGTCAGGTTCAGCTTGTCACGCTGCTCATAAACAGCCTTTATGCGCGCAAACAATGCCTGGTTCAGGTATATTTTATTGGCATGGGCTGTTTGCATGGCTGCCAGTTTGGTTGCCAGGCCCATCAGCTCGTCGGTATTGTCGGAATGAGTCAGGGTATAGAATACAGATGATACGTCGTGCAACAGTCTCCCCGAACGTTCAAATGCCTCCATCGTATTTTCAAAGGTGGGTTTGGATGTGCTTTCCGCAATGGCCTTTATCTCCTTCTCGTGTTCCTTGAATCCTTTTTCGAATGCCGGCATGAAGTGTTCGGTGCGCACCTTGTCGAAAGGCAAGGTTTCGTGGAGCGTCCCGTAACTTTTGTCTAAAAACGGATTGGGAACGGCGTGGCTGACACCTGTTCCAGTCAGTAACATCGTCATGATGATTGCATATAGGTTGATCTTTTTTTTCATTTTCTGGTTCCCGAAAAATTCGGGCAAATTTACGTATTAATCCATACAATTCGATATTTTTGCAGTGAAAAGTGAATCGATTGCTTCAGTGAATCCAGCTGTCCATGTCCATCAATTTCAAAGAGATTATCAGTGCGTTTGTCGTCTTGTTCGCCATCATCGACATTGCTGGCTCCATTCCGGTTATCATCGACCTGAAGGGCAAGAAGGGGCATTTCAAACCGGCCGTCATCAGCTTGGTTTCATTTCTGATTTTAGCTGGCTTTCTTTTTATAGGTGAAGGGCTCCTTCAGTTGTTCAAGGTGGATGTGTCTTCGTTTGCCGTGGCGGGTTCGTTCATCATCCTGATCATTGCACTGGAAATGATCCTTGACACCCAGATATTCAAGGACAAAAGCCCACAGGAAACCTCCTACATTGTCCCTTTGGTTTTTCCTTTGATTGCAGGAGCCGGTTCTCTGACCACCTTGCTGTCATTGAGGGCTGAATTTGAGACCATCAACATAGTAATCGCCCTGGCACTGAACATTGTGGTCGTGTACGTTGTTCTTCGTTCAACAAACAGGATTGAGCGGCTGTTGGGAAAAAGCGGCATTTACCTGCTGAGAAAATTCTTTGGCATCATCCTGCTGGCCATTGCTGTCAAATTGTTTACCAGCAACCTGGGGCCTTTGTTTAAAGACCTGTCCATTGCCAAAGACACCGAAGCCATCCGTAATATTCTGGAAGGATTGTCAATCCGTCCATAATTTAACGCTGAAACCCCCTCGCCTCGTTTATTTTACCATTTTTTGTCGTGGAATCTTCACGGAAATGTGAACAACATTCTGTGGTTTTTGTGTATATTCGTGGACAAATCAGCGTTGCCATGAGCTATCTGAAGTTTGACAAGAATCTTTTAATCAATCTGGAGCATTCACTTTCCAAGGAAATGTTGCGCACCAACAAATCGGGGGCATACAGTTACTCAACCATTATTGACTGCAATACCAGAAAACACCATGGATTGCTTGTTCTCTCGCTACCTGAACTGGATGGAGGAAATCACGTACTCATGTCGTCGCTCGATGCCACCGTTATTCAACGGGGAGCTGAATTCAACCTGGGGTTGCACAAATACCCCGGTGACAACTTTAGTCCCAAGGGACATAAGTACATCCGCGAATATACGTGTGATTACAACCCCTCGACGGTGTACCGCGTGGGTGGGGTTATCCTGTCTAAGGATGTCATATTCGTATCCCATGAAAACAGACTCCTCATCCGGTATACGCTACTGGAGGCACACTCTCCCACCACACTGAGACTCAGGCCATTCCTGGCATTCAGAAATACCTTGGCGCTGTGTCGTGAAAACGGGACGGCCAACAGCCACTGCGAACCCACGGAGAACGGCATTAAAATCTGCCTGTATCCCGGGTATCCCGATCTTCACCTGCAACTGTCCCACAGCAACACCTTCACCCATGCACCCGACTGGTACCGCAACATTGAATACATGAAAGACCAGGAACAGGGGTACGACTATCAGGAGGACCTGCTTGTACCAGGTTACTTCGACGTAAACATCAGGAAAGGTCAAAGCCTGTATTTCTCGGCTGGCACGTCGCCGCTGCCTCCTCGTAAGATGTCGGCACTTTTCAAGACGGAAACGGAACTGCGCACACCCAGGACCAGTTTCACCAATTGCCTGAAGAACGCCGCCTACCAGTTTTACAACAAACAAGAAGACAAACAGCGGTATATCATAGCCGGCTATCCTTGGTTTACAAACAGGGCCAGGGACATGTTCATCGCTCTGCCCGGCATTACCATAGCGGCCAAGGATCCAGACCTGTTCGAGGCCATCATGCACACTGGCGAAAAGGCCATTCGAAATTTCATGTCTAAACGCCCACTCGATTGTCTCATCACCGGGATGGATGAGCCCGACGTCTTGCTGTGGGCCATTTGGGCGTTACAGAAATACGCAGAACACGTTGGAACGGAGGCTTTTCTGAAACGTTTTGGCGACCTTGTTCACGAAATTGTGGATTTCATCCGCAACCAACGACACGACAATTTGCTCCTCCACGAAAACGGGCTCTTGTTCACCAACGGTACTGAAAAAGCCGTCAGCTGGATGAACGCTTCGCTGGGCGGAAAACCGGTTGTGCCGAGAACCGGTTATCTGGTAGAGTTCAACGCATTATGGTACAACGCGTTAAAATTCAACGCATCCTTGGCCGAAGCAAACGGGATGACAGACCTTCAGTCGGATCTGGATAAACAGGCCGCATTGACGGCCGGATCGTTTGTTCGCTTATTTTACAACAAATTCGGCTATCTTTTTGATTACGTTAACGGCGATATACCTGACTGGAGCGTTCGTCCCAGCCAGATATTTGCCATCTCGCTGGATTTCTCACCCCTGGATAAATTACAGAAAAAAACTGTACTGGACTTTGTAACCAAAGAATTGCTGACCCCTAAAGGGTTGCGTTCGCTAAGCCCGAAAAGCATGGGATACACCCCTCTGTATACCGGAAACGAAGAACAACGCATCAGGGCCTCAAATTTGGGAGCTGCCTGGCCGTGGT
>CAYTIY010000056.1:0-15155 GCA_964438045.1 uncultured Bacteroidales bacterium
CCTTGGCAAGGTTATGCTCTACCAACTGAGCTATTTTCGCGTTTTTGTTTTGTTTCTTTACCGGGAACACTTTCCGTCGTATCAGCTAACCGTTGCCTGACTTTCGTCTGACGCGTTGGTTGCGCTTAGCGGATACAAAAGTACTACTTTTTTTATTACTACCAAGCAGCGTGTGGCTTTTTTTGGCATTTTTTCTAAAAAAACACATTTCAGAAAACACAGTCCACAGGACGCTAGAGGGACTAATCCATGCGGTTTTTATAGTCTTCATAGGAAAACCGTTTCCAAATCAAAGGTTTACCATTTGTTGGTGCAAATACCAAGTCAGGGTGGGAGATGCCATTAAATTGAGTGGTCTTTACCATGGTGTAATGGATCATGTCCATAAAAATAATGCGATCGCCCACTTGCAGTGGTTTTTCAAAACTCCAATCACCCATGAAATCACCGGCAAGGCAGCTGTTTCCGCCCAAACGGTAGGTGGGTTTTCCCGGCGTGCTGTCTGTTGCTCCCAGAATTCGTGGTTTATAGGGCATTTCCAGACAGTCGGGCATGTGACAAGCAAATGAAACGTCCAAAATGGCTGTTTGAATGCCATGATTTTCTACGATATCCACCACCGATGAGGCTAGGTATCCGGTTTCCCACAAAAAGGCACTGCCCGGTTCGAGCATCAGTTCCAGGTGCGGGTGTTTTTCCTGAAACGAGCGAAGCACGAGGATTAGGTGTTCTATGTCGTATCCTTTACGCGTCAACAGGTGTCCTCCCCCCATATTCAACCATTTGATATGGGGCAATAGGTGCCCAAACCGTTCTTCAATAGCGTGCAATGTTTTTTCCAGTTCAAAAGAAGTGGATTCGCACAGCGTATGGAAGTGCAATCCATCAATTCCGGAAGGAAGTCCGTTTTTCAGTAGTTCGCTTACCACTCCCAGGCGAGAACCCGGTGAACAGGGGTTGTACAGGTCGGTACCCACGCTTGAATATTCGGGATTGATGCGCAGTCCGCACGATACCGGATGATCTGTAAAGGCTTGCACAGTGGGATAAAAACGTTCAAATTGCGTCAGCGAATTAAACGTAATGTGGCTACTACAGGCCAACAGGGTAGGGAAGTCCTGTTCAGTATAGGCCGGACTGAAGGTGTGTGCCAGGCACCCCATTTCTTCGTAGGCAAGTCTGGCCTCGTGAATGGAGCTGGCTGTCGCCCCCGAAATGTATTCTCTGAAGATGGGAAAGGCTTTCCAGTTGGCAAAAGCCTTGAATGCCAGAATGATCTTAACGTTGGATCGTTCGCTTACGGAGCGGATCAGTGACAGATTTTGACGCAACAGCGTCTCATCGAGTATAAAGGCGGGTGTGGCAATCTGATTGAATTCGATCATGATGGTTACAGTTGGGTTGAAGTGACGGGTCGGACAGATTGTTTAATCCAATACCTCAAAGCGGGCAAACCGGAGCAGTAATTTTCGACTTCCGGCATTTTCAAACTGAACGGTGATGGTGCAATCCGGGCCAGAACCTTCAATAATCTGGATGGTTCCCTTTCCAAAGCGTTCGTGTAAGATGAGTTGACCGTCTCGCAACGTTTCGCCGTTGTGGGTGGTCTGACCTGAGGCTACAGAGGTAGATGCGGAATGTGTCGTTTTATTGGACTGTTCCAATTTGGTCAAGCGTTTTCCGGAGTTGAATGTAGTGGGCGTGGAAAAAGAGGAAGTGGCCCTGGTTGGCTGGGCAAATTCAGATGGTATTTCCAGGCACGTAGAATCCAGGTCAGACAAAAACCGGCTGGGTTTGCAGAAATTCATGGAACCGTTTCTGAAACGACTTTTTGCGTAGCTGAGTACGCAGACCTTTTCCGCTCTTGTCATGGCAACATAAAGCAATCGACGCTCTTCTTCGAGTGCTCGTTCGGAATCAAGACTGTAGGCTGACGGGAATATTTCTTCTTCCAGTCCGACGACAAAAACATAGCCGAACTCCAACCCTTTTGCTGCATGGATGGTCATTAGGGTCACTCTGTCGCCCTCCGATGATTTTTCTTCGTCCTGATCGGTAAGTAGAGAAACCTCCGATAAATAATCGCCCAGAAAAACGGCATTGTTTCCTTCTTCCTGGTGACCGGTGACAAATTCATTCATCCCGGACAACAATTCCTCTATGTTTTCCTTACGGCTCAACGTTTCGGTGGACAAATCCATGTTCATATCGGCCACGATGCCGGTATCTTTTATTAGGCGGGTGGTCAGTTCGTAAACGTTCTTTTCTGATGCCGCTTCTCTCAGCCCCTCGATCAGTGCGGAGAAGCCTGCTACCTTTTTAGCCGTACCAGCGTTGATTGGCACTTCGTATGTGACCGGATTGGCCAGAACCGCTCCGATACCAATGTGGTGGGTATTGGCAGCCGCAATGAGTTTCTGTTGGGTGGTGTCGCCAATACCCCGGGCCGGGTAATTGATGACGCGCTTGAAGGCTTCTTCGTCGTGTGGATTCAATACCAGGCGCAGGTAAGCAATGATGTCCTTGATTTCCTTTCGCTGGTAAAAGGAGAGACCCCCATAAACCCGATAGGGTAGGTTTCGTTTTCTAAGAGCCTCTTCAAAAATACGCGATTGCGCATTGGTCCTGTACAAAATGACAATATCGTTGAGTTTGTCCAATGAACTCATCCGAATTTCATGGATGCGGTTGGCTATGATGAAGCCTTCTTCAATGTCCGAGAAGGCACTGATTACCCGGATGCGCTGTCCCACATCGTTTTTGGAAAAAACATGCTTTCGTATCTGCCCCTTGTTTTTGGCAATCAAGCTGTTGGCTGCATTGACAATGGTCTGGGTGGAACGGTAATTCTGCTCCAGTTTGAACAAGCGGCTTTCGGGGTAGGTGTTCTTGAAATTCAGAATGTTGTCGATGTTGGCACCCCGGAAAGAATAGATACTTTGGGAGTCATCGCCAACCACACATACCCGGTGGTGCTTGTCTGACAATTTCTTGACAATCAGGTATTGAGAAAAGTTGGTATCCTGATACTCGTCTACCAGGATAAAGCAAAACCGTTCCTGGTAGGATTCGAGCACGTCTGGAAAATCCCTGAATAAGACATTCGTCATAAGCAGTATGTCGTCGAAATCCATGGCTGAGGCGAGTTTGCACCGTTCCGTATACCGAAGGTAGATTTCCTTGATCAACGGGCGCCTACCGCGAAGATCTTCGAGTTGTCGCTCTGTGTGTGCGGCATAGGCGGTCGGTGAAATCAGGTCGTTTTTAGCAGCTGAGATCCGAGCCTGGACACTTCCTGCTTTGTATACCTTCTCATCCAGATTCATCTCCTTTATAATGGATTTGATCAGGTTTTTGCTGTCGGTTGCGTCGTAAATGGTGAAATTTGACGGATAGCCAAGCCGGTGGGCTTCCGAACGTAGTATGCGCAGGAAAATGGAATGAAAAGTACCCATCCACAGACGGGAGGCAGACACAGGGTCGACCAGTTGAGCGATACGTTCCTTCATTTCCCTGGCGGCCTTGTTTGTGAATGTCAGGGCCATGATGGTCCATGGGTGAAGTCCCTCATGCAATAGGGTGGCAATCTTGTAGGTCAACACCCGTGTTTTTCCGGAGCCGGCACCGGCAATGATTAGTGAGGGGCCTTCATTGTATAGGACGGCCTCTTTTTGACTATCATTCAGATTTTCAAGAAGTTCATTCAACTTGTACGGGCATTTTTTTGGTTAGCAAATGTACACGAAAAATAGCAACCAAACGAGGTTTTTTTTGTACTTTAGCTGTGAAATCATTTTAGTATTCATATAACACAGTTGAACAATGAATCACGTATTGCCTAGCTTACTTTACGCAGCAACTGCCCTTCAACCCGTCATCAGCGAACAGACGTTGCAGTTCCATCATGGTAAACATCATCTGACGTACGTGGATAACCTGAACAAACTTGTTCCGGGAACCCAATTTGAAACGCTTTCTTTGGAAGAGATTGTCAAGAGTGCTCCCGATGGTCCGATTTTCAACAATGCGGCACAGGTGTGGAACCACACGTTTTATTTTGAAGCGTTTTGCGAACCTGGCGCATCGAAATCAACACCGAACGATCAGCTTTCCGCACAGTTTGGCAGTTTTGAGACCTTTAAGGAAGAAATGACCAAATCTGCATTGGGATTGTTTGGTTCAGGTTGGACGTGGTTAGTCAAGGATGCAGCGGGAAAACTGAGCATCGTCAACGAAAGCAATGCCGGCAACCCCATGAGAAAAGGCTTGAAACCGATCCTGTGCATCGATGTCTGGGAGCACGCCTATTACCTTGATTACCAGAATAGAAGGGCGGAATACCTTAGCAAAATCTGGGAAATCCTTGACTGGAGTGTCATTAATAAACGGTTCTAAAGGCCGTCAATTGGACATGATCCAGTTTCTCATCGACTGTTTTAAAAAAAAATAGTCGGTTTTGCACTGTTTTACCAAATGGCGTCGATGTTTATTCAGGTTATATTTCCATTGTGTAAACGGTAACCGAATGCGTTGACGCCATTGTTCACACCATGTGGCGTACAGACCGATCAAACCGATTTCGGAAAGTGTAAGCAGCCATGTATGATGGAGGTTTATGCCAATGGTTATTCCTACCAGAATATACATCAGCGGGTTTATGATGAAACCAACAGCAAATGCAAAGGTGTTGTGCATTTGCTTATCCTCAATGGATTTACAGGCCAGATGGTTTATAAACCAGGCAGGGCTGTTCATGATGATGCCTGGAAAAGCGAACAGTGTGATCACTGTTTGAGCCACGCGTTTATGGATGGAAGATGTATCATCCATCCATTCAACAAGTTGATTTGGGTAAACGGGGAGCTGGTTCAAATGGGTGCACAATGCATTCCAATCACTCAAAAGAGGACTGTCAGTCCGATCGAGTTCGTCTAGTTTCATTCCGAGTTCACGACGGGCATCAAAGCGCATGCCTGCATCTCCCGCTCCTGACGGTGATCCCTCATGGATATGTCGAGCCTCCAGGTAGGTCGGGGTTCCAAGACAACTGAGTTTGTAGACAAGATCGTACCGTTTTTCGCTTCTGATATCGTGCATTAGGAGCGATATGCGCTCAGCCAAATCTATTCTCAATGCATTCATGGCTGTAGCAGGATGTTCCCGGTATGCCGCCTCATATTCTTTTACCCGTATGGGTTTTCCATAACTGATTACAATGTCAGAACCAGCGTGTTGGTAGTAGCTGTGGTCGATACCGACAGGAACGATGAATACCTCTTTATCAGTCGGCAGGGATTCGAGTGCAGAAAAGGCAATACGGAACATACCCTTTACCAGCGGTCTGAGTTTATGTTGATGGCCATGATTGCCTTCGGGCATCAGGCAAAGGTATTTGCTATCCAGCAATACACCCTTAGCTTCGTTGAAGCTTTCTTCATTTTTTTCCAGGTTTTCGAATCCGTCGCGAATGCGGAACACCGGCATGATTTTCAGAAACCGCAGTAGCGATGCGGCCAACTTGTTTTTAAAAATATCGGCCCTTGCCATAAAAACAATTGGGAAGTCATTTTGGTAAAAGAGTACAAGAAGTGGATCAATCAACCCGCTCTGATGGTTAGGGGCAAATATTACAGGATGGCCTATTGGTATGTTTTCCAGGCCTCTTACGTTAACCTTTCTAAAGAAACGCTTGAATGCAAATTTCATAAGTATAAACAGGATACGATACCGTAAGCTGTTCTGCTGGATGTTTCTCATCGTACTATTGATTTTCAGTCATAATGGGCCTGCTTTTCCAGTAAAAAGACAGTGTCAGCCCCGAGATAATATGCCAGATTCCCCACCAGGCAGTCACCAACAACATTCCGCCCAGTGCCAGGTCCTGTGGAAAAATCTTTGGATTGAGCAGGAGGGCAAGTCCCAACCCGCTGTTTTGAATTCCCGTTTCAATGGTGATGGCTCTTCGTTCCCGTTGGCTCGCCCTAAAGGCGGTTCCAGTCGCGTAACCGGTTAAAAAGGCCAATAGATTATGTACAACTACGATAATGAAAATAAAAAACAAGTAATTCAGGAACACATCGATGTTACCCATAAAAGCAATTGCGATCATTGCCAGAAATGCTACAATGGAGAATCGTTGCATCCAGGGTGCAATTCTGCGGGAAAGGACTGGTAGAAAATTAGCACACAGCAATCCGAGAACCAACGGAATACCCAGCAAGATCACGATGGATTGGAACATTTGATACACGTCGATCACGATGGGTTGAAGCAGATTTGCTGAATGCTTGGCCATGTAGTTGATATACAGACCACCCCAAAACGAAAAGTTGAAGGGAGTCGTTATGACGGCGGCCAAAGTGGAAACTCCACTCATAGCTATCGACAATTCCACCTTGGCTTTGGCCAGACTGCTCATGAAGTTGGAAATATTTCCGCCAGGACAGGCTGCTACCAGAATCATCCCCATCGCAATGGTGGGTGTCAGTAACTTGTGAAACAGAATAACTATCAGGAAGGTGATAGCCGGCAGAAATACCATTTGTGACAACAAACCACCAATCAATGACCTTGGTCTTTTCAACATGTCTAAAAAGGCCTTTGGCTCAATACCAAGGGCTACTCCAAACATGATCAGGGCCAAAATGATATTTAAAACGTGTGAACCGGACGATGAGAAGTTGATCCTCACATTATCCAGTGAAAGGAGTTGTTCGCGCATACGTTGATACTAAGGGTTTCAGATACCTTAATCAAGGCGAATTTAGCACAAATCCCTTGTATTGCCATCAATCTTTGCTAATTTTGCGAACTGTTTCAGAGCATTGAACATCATTATAAAGGCATTATGGCAAAAGAATTGAAGGAGTTGACTCCTAGAAGCGTAGATTATTCGCAGTGGTATCAGGATCTGGTTATCAAGGCTGATTTGGCCGAGAACTCCGCCGTAAGGGGGTGTATGGTGATCAAGCCATATGGGTACGCCATTTGGGAAAAAATGCAGCGTCAACTTGATGACAGGTTTAAAGAAACCGGCCATGTAAATGCCTATTTTCCGCTGTTTATTCCCAAATCGTTTCTGAGTCGCGAAGCTGAACACGTGGAAGGGTTTGCCAAGGAATGCGCCGTTGTTACACATCATCGCCTGAAACAGAATCCAAACGGCAGTGGTTTGATTGTAGATCCCGACGCCAAACTGGAGGAAGAACTGATTGTGCGTCCCACGTCAGAAACCATTATTTGGAATACGTATAAAAATTGGATTCAATCATACCGGGATCTGCCCATTTTGTGTAATCAATGGGCCAATGTGGTGCGTTGGGAAATGCGTACCCGTTTGTTTTTGCGCACGGCTGAATTTTTGTGGCAAGAAGGACATACGGCACACGCAACACGGGAAGAGGCTGAACTTGAAGCACGTAAAATGTTGGATGTGTATGCTGATTTTGCGGAGAAGATAATGTCCGTACCCGTGGTCAAAGGAGTCAAATCGGCCAACGAACGGTTCGCCGGGGCTTTGGACACATATACCATTGAAGCCATGATGCAGGATGGCAAAGCGTTACAGTCGGGTACGTCCCATTTCTTGGGTCAGAACTTTGCAAAGGCGTTTGATGTGACATTTATCAACAAGGAAAATAAGGTGGATTACGTCTGGGCTACATCTTGGGGGGTTTCCACTCGTTTGATGGGTGCCCTGATCATGACGCACTCGGACGATAACGGCTTAGTGCTACCTCCTTCGTTGGCACCATACCAGGTTGTCATTGTTCCCATTTACAAGACTGAAGAGCAGTTGAATGCTATAAACGCCAAAGTAGAGGGGATTGTGTCGGCTCTCAAGGCAAAAGGCATCAGCGTGAAATACGACAATACTGACAATAGGAAGCCGGGTTGGAAGTTTGCAGAATATGAACTCAAAGGGGTTCCTGTCCGTTTGGCCATGGGTGGCAGGGATCTGGAGAACAACACCATCGAGGTGGCACGTCGTGATAACCTAACGAAGGAAACATGTTCATGTGAAGGTATTGAATCGTATATTGCTGAACTGTTGGATTCGATTCAAGCGAACATTTTCAGGAAAGCTCTGGAACATAGAGCTGCCAACACTCGAAATGTGGATTCTTACGATGAATTCAAGGTTGAAATTGAAAAGGGCGGTTTCTTGATGTGTCACTGGGATGGTACACCTGAAACAGAAGAACTTGTCAAGAACGAGACAAAGGCTACCATCCGTTGTATTCCCTTGGAGGGTGATAAAACGCCGGGGCGTTGTATGGTGACAGGAAAACCATCGGCACAACGGGTCATCTTCGCCCGTTCGTATTAATGCCCCTGCGCCAAGCCGGCGAAACGGAAACAGGATGTTGTTCCGAAAAAGTCGAAAATCCTCAATAGTTGCAGTTGATCCCCAGTCTTCTCGAATCGACACAGATTCAATATCACTTCCCTTCGACGCATTCTTGGTGGTTGAAGGTCGGTTTCTCATCCGAACATTGAGCCGTGTCTGTTGCTAGATGTAGTATTCTGCGGCATCGATGATTCCAGCACGTAGTGCGTAACGAGTAGCTTCGTAAATGGAATTGACTTCGAGTTTTCGAAAAATATTCTTTCGGTGTGTTGTAATCGTATGTGTGCTCGAATAACGTTCTGCAGCAATTTCCTTTGTGGATTTGCCAAGAGCTATGAGGCGAAGAATATCCCGTTCAGATTGAGTCAGAATTGAATCAGATACATCTTTTTTTCCGGATGTGTTGTCGGATAGTTGCATGGTGACCGATTGACTAAGATACCGATCACGATGCAAGGATGCCGATAAAGCTGAAAGAATGTCTTCACGGGAAGCCTCTCTGTATAAAATACTTGTGTTTGTGGTCTTATTGACCACCTGTTTAATAAAATCGATGGAAAGATCATCCGAGAAAAGAATCCAGTGAGAGGAAGGGTATCGATAGACCATGTTGATGAGGTCTTCAACCCCGGAGAAATCAAAATAGGTATAATCAATGATGACAATGGCTGTAGGATGCGAAGGTAACAAAGTCGCCAGCTCTTTTTTGTCCACTGCATCAATGATTTGTCCGATTTCCGTACGCGACTGTAGAAAATAAAGCCATCCTGCATGAGAAATGACTAGGTTGTCTGCCAATATTACGGTTAAACTACTCATTTTTAAGGATTCGCCCTCTTTGTTTTGGTAAAGGGCTTCTTGATGCTTTCGATCAGCTGCTGAAACAATTCCAACGGGTGGTTGAACTCCTCGTCGTAAACAACACCAAATCCCTGTGTGTTCAGTGCCGACTTGAAATAACGGTTGTCATTGGCACGATTGAACAACTTCCAACTCCATTTCTCAGAGTTCTTCATGCGTAGCCTTAGGTCAAATTCTCCGATGAATTGACTAGATCCGGCCTGGGCCAGGTTTTCCCTGGATCCTAAATTGCCCTGAATGGTCAGGCGGTCATCCAGCCATTGGCCGGAAACACCCAACTTGAATTCTCCGGGTAAACCGGATTCGTAGGCTGTATTCTGGTAATCCACATCGAACGAAATATTGGAATACCCAAACGCATTGTTCAAGATGCTGTTCACTTGAGACGAAAGAGTCGATATGGCTGTGTTCAGAACGGACGAAACATTGCTTTGCCCGGTATTTGCATTGGTTGAGGGAGAGCTGAACCGTCCAAAGAGCAACAAGTATACGATTTGCTGGTTCATCAATTCCTCTGTGTTGATGACATTGCGTATGCGCCGCACCAACTCATCGTCGGCCGATGGGAAATCCATATCCAACTTAATGTCGGGACGTTTTAGTTCACCGCCCAATTTGAGTACGCAATTTACCGGAATGGAATTCTTGATCAGGTTCAACGAGGCAAGTTCACTACTGGGAATCAGATCAAATAGCTGAGCATCTACCGTATGGTTTGCTGTAATGTCCAGGCGTGCGGAAAATGGATCCCCCGAAAAATTGATGGTGCTTCCTCTTACAATTGAAAAGTCACGTCGGATAATGTTTTCGTAGATGAATTTATAACTACCATTATCAATGGTGTAACGACCAAACAGGTTGATGTCTGAGTTTTTGTCAAAAACAGCCCGAATGGCTCCCGATCCCCTGGATTTAATCTCATCACCTGTATTTGGATCGGTAATCAAGGTAAGCTCAGCATTGGGGGTCGCTTCAATTTGTAAATTGACAGTCAGATTCGTTGGTTCGTTGATGAGACTAGCCGGTAACTTTTCCTTTCTGTTCACAGGTATTGAAACGGGTTGCCTATACCGTCTGTTGCTGAAGTCTACAAACTGCAGGAAGTTGTCATCAAGCTCTTCCGTGGCTTCCATAGGGGAGATTGTCACTTTTGTCCTGTCCTCGGTCCTCATGTTCACGTCTAGCTGGATGTTATTTTCGGGGCCGGAGATACTGACATTTCCACTGCCATAAGCCGTTCCATAAAAAAGGGCGTTGGATGTAGCCGGAAGATCCATGATCAACATCTTTTCCATCGTGACATCAATCTGGACACGCATGTTCTTGAAATTGTTGTGATGGATCAAACCGCTGGCGTATCCGGTATTGCCTTCGCGATCCACAGTTTTGATGTTGTCAAAAGAAATCAGCGTTGGAGTGACAAAGACAGAATCTGAAAACCAATAGGTGGTGTTTAACAAACCAATGTTGAACGAGGCTCTTTCCGCATATGCATTTGCGTAGATGCCCACCTTTTTCAGCGGACCTATCAATCGTATGTGCCCTGAACCGACAGCGTTCAGGTTTTGGACCACAGTGTTCAGATAGGGCTCCAGAAATCGAAGGTTTACGCGTTGTGCCTCAATTTCAAGGTTCAATGAGTCTGAAAACGGGGAATAATCCCCGGCTGCCGTAGCCAGGATTCTAGTTGGTTGGTTCTCACCAGCCAATGATCTAACGGTTCCCGCCAGTTCCAGTTTCCGCCGTTCCATATTCCATTGTGTGGTTGCGTTCAGATTTCCAAGAATAACGTCATTGATGGAAAATTGCTCGACGAAAAGCTTGGCATCCATGGTTCCGTTTTTCAGCAAATGCGGACAATTGGCAACTCCGGTTATCTTTCCACCGAAAAACAATTTGTTTTTAGGCAATAGCCGAATGATTTCATCCAATTGGAAGGAGTTGAAAGTAACAGACAAGGTGTCGTTCAATTGACTGGAGGCATAACCGTCAATCCGAATGTATTCGTCTCTGTGGGACAACTGGAATGATTCTACCTGGATTCGTCCTTTGTTCACATTCAACGTGGCCGGGTGAATACGCCAGGTTGAGTCACTCAGAATGATTTCCGAAGGTTTGAAAGCGACGTCAATCATCGGTTGCCCCAAATCGTTGCGGCTGAACCTGACACCGCCTTGAATCGTACCTGTATGGGTTTCTGTGCCCGAATTGCTCCAGAAAAAGGTAAAGGCCGATTGGTCGTTCAAGGTACGGATAGTAATATCCACATCCATGGGGCTTTCTTGTTTGCCGACACGTGCGTGAGCGATGCATTTTACTTCATTCATTGGATTTTCCACCAACAAATTAAAGGATTGAAGCTGAGCCTTTCCATAGGTAACCTTTGGGGCAACGGCTTTGATCCTAAATCGATTTGTCCGGTGCCGGTAAAAAGCGTCCAGGTTGATTTTTTCCTGGTAGCTGAATGGGATTTGCAGGGCGGCTGACAAGCTTTCCGAAGGGTACAAAGTGGCATGAATGTCGATGTCGCTTTTCAGCGATGGATCTTTGATTTGCGGAATCGGCAGTGCAGAAGGCACATATTGATTCACCAATTGTTCGAACAGGGGTTTTAGTTGGTTCAACTTGAAACGCCCCATTACGGTTGCATCCAGCAATTCGGAGGTTACATTGAACGTTGACGATGAATCGCTTTGTATCGCTGTGGCCTTGATTTGCTTAACGGTAAGCTCTTTGCCTTTTTGGCTGAATGACAGGTTGTCAACCAAAAGGTCGCCCTGGATGTCTTCCATGGTTTTTCCTGTCAGGTCGGCTTGTAACCGAAATGACAGATCCGAGTTTGTCCCTTTTTTCAATATGCGCAGCGCATGTAGGTTTACGTTGTCGGCAATCAGATCAAACAGAAAGTGGGATTTGTTTCCCGATACATTGACCAGACCCGAAAAATCCAGTTTGGCATTTTCATCGTTCAGGCTTGCTTTTCCCTGAAACTGGTTGTTGGAAAACGAACCGTTTAACAAGAGGTTGTGGTACGTGTATCCCCCCAGCTCCAATAGTCCAACCTTTCCTGAAACAGTGGCTGATAGGGAAGAATCCTGTTTCTGAACCCCATCCAACGCAATATCCATGGCAATGTTTCCCAACTTGTTTGAAGACCTTGATAATCGTCCCAAGTTGAATCCGGGTGTGCTCAACAAACCGTTGAATTGAATCGTATTGTTGGGTAAGGCATCCATAAAAAGCCGGGTATTCATTTTACCCGCCGCACTGGTGAAATCACCGATTAGTTCGAGGCGATGGTTCTTGAATGACACGTTTCCCATATAGCTGATGGCTCCCAGATTGTGGATGGCAGGTAGCTTGGTTGGTCCCTTGGCAAACAACGCCGTCAGAAATTCGATGCCACCCGGTGTCGATTTTAGAATGCCGATGCGCCCTTTGATAGTAACTAATTCTGGGTCAAATAGATGTGTTAATGTCGCATTGCCATCCATCTGAATCATATCCTCCAGAGACAATCGTAACCGGCGAAAAAGCCACTCCCGTGTGGTTCCCTGCATGGAAATGGAAAACGTCATCGGCTTTGTTACTTTGGCTAACGTTGGATACAAAAATGACCATTCCGACGGTAATAAATGCCCGTTTATAACAGTGGGGGCACATTTCAGGGCATCGATACTGGTTAATGCTTCCGACAAGCGAGGGAATGACACAGTAACTTCTGGACACGTTAGGCTGCTGCCTGGAGTTTGGACCCGCAGCGATTGAATGGTAGCCTGGTTGGACGTCAGGTTGATTTTGCCCGAAAGGCGGTCTAACGTTACACCGCAGCAACTCGAAGCATTCATTTTGACGATATTCAAGGCGTACGTGGACGTTTTTGGGGAAAGATTTAATTGTATAAGTGTTGATAGATCTTTGATATCGAGATGATTGGGGTCAAATACGCCTTTTTTTTCTGGTTTTGACAACACATCGTAGCTGATGTTGCTTTCCCTAATCATGATGTGACGAAAACGCAATTGCCATTTTGTGCCTTTCTTTTTTGATGATTGAAATGAAGACAAAAATGGCTCGATATTCAGCGGTGTATCCGGCGTTTTTCGAAACAGACGGATGTCAGCTTTTATGAATCGAAGCGCATGCAATTCAATGCGTTGTTTCAACAGAGGGAGTATGCGGACACCCGCTTCCAGACGCTGCGCTGTTAGAAAGGGTGTACCTGTACTATCGCTCAGGACAACATGATGAAGGACAATACCCTTGAAAAGATTGACGGTGGCGCGTTCTACCGATAGACGAGTATCACTTTTATCAACGAAAGACTGGGTGATATCGCGAATCAAACGGCGCTGAAAGGAGGGGGAATTCAACACGAAGAGTGCGCTTCCGAACAAAACCAACATGATGGTCAATGCAATATATCCCTTCCGTTTCAAATTATTTTGGTATTTTTGTGCCGCGTTCCAAATGCGTTACCCACTGATGGTTTGACAAAAATACGAAAAAGACAATCAATTTTTACAGTCAGTCATTGGAATTAATAGGTCTTCGGTTTACATGAATTCAACAATCATTCTAGGCATTGAATCTTCCTGCGACGATACGTCGGCAGCCGTCATAAAAGACGGGATGCTTCTTTCAAACGTCATTGCCGGCCAAAAGGTGCATGAGGCATACGGTGGCGTGGTTCCTGAACTGGCATCAAGGGCACATCAGCAGAATATCATACCCGTTGTAGACCAGGCACTCAAACAAGCGGGTGTAGAGCCCGACGACCTTTCTGCAGTGGCATTTACACGAGGGCCTGGCTTGATGGGATCTCTTTTGGTCGGAACCTCCTTTGCAAAGGGATTTGCCTGTTCCTTGCGGATTCCGTTGGTTGAAGTGAACCATTTGCAGGCACATATCCTGGCACATTTCATTCAAACTGAAGGAGAAGAACATCGTTTACCGACATTTCCTTTTCTGTGTCTGTTGGTTTCGGGTGGAAACTCTCAATTGGTCGTTGTTGAATCGACCGACACCATGAAAATAATCGGACAAACCATTGACGATGCGGCAGGAGAGGCGTTCGACAAATGTGCCAAGGTGATGGGATTGCCATATCCAGGTGGACCGGTTGTCGATAAATTGGCCCAAGAGGGTAATCCTACCTCTTTTGTCTTCAGCAAGCCTCACATCTCCGGTTATGATTACAGTTTCAGCGGATTGAAAACATCATTTCTGTACCGTTTGCGCGATGAATTGGCAACGAATCCCGACTTTATTGTTCAGCACCAGGCTGATTTGTGTGCTTCTCTGCAAAAAACGGTCATTGATATCCTGATGGATAAACTTAAGAAGGCGGCAAGAGACCTTAATATCAAGGAGGTTGCTGTTGCCGGAGGTGTCTCTGCAAATTCGGGACTACGAAAAGCCTTGCTCGAAGCGGCACAACGGTATGGCTGGACCATGCATATTCCCAAGTTTGCCTATACCACGGATAATGCGGCTATGATTGCCATGACTGGGTATTTCAAGTACCTGAACGGACAATTTGCTGCTTTGGACGCAGCTCCATATTCCAAAGTTTTCGTATAATGTGGCGCAACCTGCTGTTTGTTTTTATCGGGGGCGGTTTAGGAAGTGTGCTTCGATCCTTGATCGGTCGTTGGTTAAGTCTGCTGGCTTTTCCACTTTCAACTTTCCTGGTGAATCTGGTGGGTAGTTTTCTGATCGGTCTGTTTTACGCCCTGTTTGCCCGACACTTGATGGGCAACGATTGGCGATTGTTGTTGACCGTTGGTTTTTGCGGTGGTTTCACCACATTCTCAACCTTTTCAAACGAGTGTTTTCACTTTTTACGTACTGAACAGTATGTGCTTTTTGCTCTGTACGTCATTGCCAGCCTTGCTTGTTGTCTGTTTGCCGTTTGGTTGGGTGATCTTGTAGGAAGAAACGC
>CAYTIY010000057.1:0-14997 GCA_964438045.1 uncultured Bacteroidales bacterium
TAATTATTGGTTTGGGATCAAGTAAAAATAAGTTAAGGTGTATGAACAATAGACTAACCATAGCATTGCTGGTGGTTTGTTGGACTGTTCTACAGCTTCAAGCGCAAACGGTGAGCGGGAATTTCCCGCAACTTAAAGGCAAAGAAGTGAAACTGATGGCCTTTAACGGTTTTGTGGAAAAGGTACTGGCAAAGACGCAGTGCGACAGCTTGGGACGTTTTCAGTTCAACTATCCGGCCAGTTATACAGGTGCTGCCTTGTTGCAGCCCGAGGGAGCAAGGGGAGCCATTGTGTTGTTGAATCACGAAAACCTCGGTTTGAAATGGGGTAATATGCAGGAAATAAACACGTTGGAAATAAGTGGATCGCTTGAGAATGATGCCTTTGCGCAGGGAATGGCCATACATGCGGAGGCTGAACAAAAATTATCTGCACTTAGGTACTTGTTGTCTAAATACAACAAACAATCTAACCAGTACACCTGGTTGCAGGCAGAAATAGCTTCACAGGAAAAGCAGTTTCAAGGTTTTGTCAACCAGTTGTCTTCACGTTCGTATGCTGCCTCCTATCTGAAGATGCGGAAGTTTGTAGCCGATATGGCTGCAGCTTTCAATCGAAAGGATACAACAGGATTGGCACAAATAGAATCCGCTTTTTCTCAGTTTGATTTTGCGACTGACGCGTTTTGGCAGTCCGGTTTGGCAATAGATGTGTTTACCGGTATCTATACATTGATGGATAGCTATCAGGATGTAAAGATCATCAGTGAAAAAAGCAATCAACTAACAGCAATCTGGATAGAAAACTTGGCACAGGAGCCGTTACGGCAACAAACCGTGGCCGAATACTGCTTCAAGCTCCTCGAAAAGAAAGGACTCACAGCTTCTTCGGAATACCTGGCCAAGTCCATGCTTAGCAAATCAGCCTGCCAGTTGGATAAAAATACGACCATGCTGTTTGATCAGTACCGCAAAATGGCGGAAGGCAACACGGCTCCCGATATGGATTTACCCACTGGTAGAAAGTTGAGCAAACTGAAGGGACACTACAAGTTGGTGGTCTTTGGTGCCAGTTGGTGCCCTGATTGCCAGAACGATTATCCTTCGTTGGTGGGTACCTACAAACGGATTAAGGACAAATACGACGTAGGCGGTGTATACATCTCGCTGGATACGGACAAAAAAGCGTATCAGGATTTTTACAAAGGAGCACCCTTTACAACGGCATGTGATACAGATGGTTGGAGCAGTTCCATGGTAAAAGAGTTTTGCGTGGTGGCAACACCAACCCTATATATATTGGATGAAAATTTGCGGATTTTGAAAAAGGTATCAAATGCCCATCAGTTGGAAGAGTTCTTTGCTTCTCTCTGATTTCCACAAGATGGGGAATAGGACCTGTATCAACAATAAGGATTAATATCAGATAAAATGATATCCAAACGAATAACAACAATTAGAACACTATTGGTTTCGATACTTGTAACTGCATCGTTACAGGTTTTGGCCCAGTCGTCGGAATACAATATCGGCAACTACTGGATATTTGCTACGGCAGAAAAATCAGTCGGTTTGGATTTTGAGAATGCGGCATCAGGTGTGTTCATGAATAACGGTACCGTTTACTACAAGGGTAATTTCAAGAACGATGGAACGGTGGGATATGACAATACCCTGACGGTAAACCCCGGTTTAAGCGTATTCAATGGCACAGCGGCCCAAACGCTAAGCGGTAGCGGAACCAGTTCGTTTTATAAGGTGCAGGTTGTAGGTGTTTCGTTCAGTCTGAAACAACCCGTCAGTATAGTGAATCAACTTGATCTGAGCAATGGTATTGTCACAGCTCAGCAAACCACGTTGGAAACACGGATGAATGCCGTTCAACTGGCTGATGGTTCATCGTGCATCAACGCATCATCCAACTCATTCATTGATGGTTTTGTACAGAAAACGGGAAACACGGCATTTTCTTTTCCCATCGGAAACAGTGGTCATTACCGTCCCTTAAGCATTGCTGCGCCTACTACCTCTAGCGATGCTTTTGCCGCACGCTACATTTATGCGGATCCCACAACCGCGGGGTATAGCCGCATCGTAAAGGCAAGCGGGGTGGGAGCTGTGAGCGACAAAGAATACTGGACGCTTCAACAAGTATCGGGCAGTTCATTGCCACCGGTTACCCTAACTTGGAACAGCAGTACCAGTGCAACTGTTCCTGCTGATTTATCGTTGTTACAGGTTGTTCGCTGGGACGGCAGTAAGTGGATCAGCGAAGGAAATGTTTCCACCTCGGGTGATGCTACGGCAGGTACGATTACTGCAAACGTAACAGGATACGGTGTGATGAGCCTGGCTGTTAAAGATGCAAGCAGACAATTGTCGGTTAAAGTGTTGTTTGAGGGATTGTGGAACAGTACAAATTCAAAATTGAATCAGTGCATAACTGCCGATGGTGTCACACCGAAGTTTGCCACGGCTGCAGATACCGTTACAATAGAATTACACGATCCGACGACTTATTCGACCATTGTTTACAGGGCATACAGTGTGTTGTTGGAACCCGATGGAACAATTCACAGCACTGGAAAAAGCTATGTGGACATTCCAGGTACATATAAAGGTAATTATTACCTGACTGTAAAAAGTCGGAATCACATAGAAA
This sequence comes from uncultured Bacteroidales bacterium, assembly GCA_964438045.1. Lineage (GTDB taxonomy): Bacteria > Bacteroidota > Bacteroidia > Bacteroidales > UBA1402 > UBA8389. Next base: position 2,662 of record CAYTIY010000057.1, read on the forward strand.
CGACCACAGCGTCACCTATCTCTTTTGCAAACGAGGGTGTTTCGTATGACTTTACCACCGCATCCTCGCAGGCATACAGCAACAATTTGGTCAAACTCAAAGATGGCGTGTATGGCGTTTATGCCGGTGATGTGAATCAAGATGGCATGGTGGACAATATGGATATAGTTCAAGTGCATGCAAAAATAAAAGAATTTGCTCCAGGCTATCTAAATGAGGAACTCAACGGCGATGGTGTCGTTGATAATATGGATAAAGTTCTGATACAAAAGAATGCCAAAGAGTTTGTGTATGCGATAATACCATAAACTAAATAAAAAATATAGATGATAAAATATAACAAAAAAATTATGAATTCACAATTAAGAACAAAGCATCGGTTTTTGCTTACCTTTTTATTTTTGGTTGTCGCAAGTGCAGGCTTGTGGGCTAAGCAAGCAGTGCCAACATTTACGTATACCATTGCGAATCAAACGTTGGTATCCGATAAGGTATTGGAGTTTGACGTCTATCTGTTGAATACGAACCCATTGGTAAAGTTTGAAGCCTCAGGTGTTCAATTGTGTGTGACCATCAATCCGGCCATTCTGAATGGTGGTACTATTACTCCCAGTGTCGTTCCCGGTACATCGGACATGGTTGCTTCACAGGTACCAACAAGCTTGCAGTTTGATAATGCCAATGTGGTTGGCCCCATGCTAAAGGTGGCAGTTACAAATTCAACCATGGGCTCTTCAACGGTCATCAGTGGTACGGCACCCGGAACAAGGGTGTGTCGTTTTCGACTTACCAACAGTGTGGCTTTTGCATCGGCAAAAGCTAATTTACAACACAGACTGGTACTTCCTGTCTACAGGTCGTTATTGTCGTATTGGGATCAAGGTAGTGATGGAAACGGTTTGACATCGGAAGATAAAGATGCAGGTGGCTATCTGAATTTGCCGCTAACAGTAGATAATACATACAGTACAACAGTGGATCCTGTATTGAATTCAATGGCAACCGTAACCACCGATGCCTTGAATGCCACTACGAATGTAGCTTCAGGAACCATCAGCGCGTTGGGTGCACCCAATGCTACCGATTATGGTTTTGTTTATAGCAGCACCAATGCAACACCTTCCATTACTGACAGTCGTGCCAGCAAGGGAGCGCCATCTGCAACCGGTAATTATACGGCAACCCTAACCGGTATGACAGGTGGAGCTAGCTATTATGTGCGTGCTTATGCCACCAATAGTGTCGGAACAGCTTACGGAAGCGTGGTTTCGTTCACGGCAGCCGATTTGAAGCCGAAAAGCTTGAGTTATACTACTCCAAACCTGTTTACAAAAAATGTTGCCATTACAGCTTTGACACCTACAGTGACGGGTACTGTTACAGCATATGCCGTTTCCCCTGCTTTGCCTGCCGGATTGACACTCAATACGACTACCGGTGTTATCAGTGGTACTCCTACCGTTCTTTCAGCGGCAACCGATTACACCATTACTGCAACAAATACGGAAGGCACCACGCAAGCGACTGTCAGGATTTCTGTAAACGATGTAGCACCAACCGGACTGAATTATTCCACTCCGAACGTATTTACCAAGGGCACAACGATCAGTTCCCTGACACCAACCGTCACTGGAGGTACAGTAACCGGTTACACCATCAATCCGGCTTTGCCTGCTGGTCTTTCCATTAATTCCACCACCGGTGTCATCAGCGGTACACCAACAGCGGTTGCTGCCCTTGCCACATATACGGTAACAGCTACCAATACCGGTGGTACATCAACCAAGGCTATTGATATTACGGTTAAAGATATAGCTCCAAACGGATTGAGCTATACAACACCAAACCTGTTTATCAGGGGTACAGCTATTACAAACTTAACCCCTACTGTCAGCGGCGGTACAGTAACCGAGTATACCATTACTCCGGCCTTACCGACAGGTCTTTCGATCAATTCCTCCACAGGTGTGATCAGTGGTACACCTACTGTGGTTTCAGCGGCCACTTCTTATACGGTAACTGCCACCAACTCGGGAGGTTCAACGACATTTGACATCAGTATCAGGGTTCAGGATGCTGCCAGACAACTTTCGATCAAACTATTATTGGAGGGTCTGTGGTTAGACAACGAAAATAAGATGAACCAATGTAAGACTGCCAATGGCACAACACCTCAGTTTGCTTCATCTTCCGATGCTGTGACGATAGAATTGCATGATGCCTCCAATTATTCCACGATTGTTTATACAGCAAGTAATCTGCTGGTGGATCCGGACGGAACGGTTCACAGCACCGGTAAGAACTATGTGGATATTTCCGGAGAATATAAAGGGAATTATTACATAACCGTTAAAACTCGAAACCACATTCAAACCACCTCGGCAACAGCAATTTCTTTTGCAAATGAGGCTGTTTCGTTTGATTTGTCTACGATGGCAACAAAGGCTTATGGCAGTAATCAAATGAATCCAAAAGCCGGAGTATACGCTATTTATACCGGAGATGTGAATCAGGATGGTATTATTGACAACATGGACGTTGTATCGGTACAGGCAAAAATGAAAGTATTTGCAACCGGTTACCTCAATGAAGACCTTAATGGGGATGGCGTTACCGATAATATGGATAAAGTTCTGTTAATGAAGAATACAAAAGGATTTATCTATGTGAAAGAGCCCTGATTTGCCAGTTAAGCAATGTTCTTAAAAATATCATCATGATATCATTATTGAAGAAAACACAAAAAGCTATTTGCTTTGCACTATTGTTGATTGTCTGCTGTGCCGGTTTACAGGCACAGCAGACAATGCCGACATGTGCTTACACCATCAGAAATCAAGTTCAAGTGTCCGATAAGGTTATGGAATTTGATGTATATCTGTTGAATACGAACCCATCGGTAAAATTTGAAGTTTCGGGTGTTCAGATGTGTATAACGATGAACCCGGCTATTTTAAATGGTGGTACAATTACCCCAAGTGTGGTTCACGGATTCTCTGAAATGGTTGCATCCCAGGTTCCGACAGCATTTCAGTTCGACAATGACAATCCGACCGGAATACCCATGTTTAAGGTGGCGGTAACGTCTTCAGAGTTTGGCAGTTCCACTGTGATCAGTGGGACTGCGCCAGGTACCCGGGTCTGTCGTTTCCGTTTTACCAACAGTGTACCATTCGCATCGGCACAGGCCAACCTACAGCATCGATTTATACTTCCCGTATACAGGTCGTTACTATCGTATTGGGATCAGGGCAGTGATGGGCTGGGTAAGGCATCAGCAGACCTTGCAGCAGGTGATTATCTTAATTTGCCCGTTTCTGTAAGCAATGCCTACAGTGAAACAGGTGATCCTGTATTAAGTTCAATGGCAACGATAACGACTGATGCAGTAAATTCAACTACAAATGTGGCAACTGGCACTATCAGCAGTTTGGGCTCCCCTACAAACACGGATCATGGTTTTGTGTACAGCTCCACCAATGCAACACCTACGCTTTCGGACAGTCATGTCAGCAAGGGTGCGGCGTCGGCCACCGGAAACTATACAGCGTTGTTGACCGGACTTACAGGTGGGTCAACCTATTATGTGCGGGCATATGCTACCAATAGCGTAGGCACGACGTACGGAAATGTGGTTCCGTTTACCGCTGCATCGTTTGTATCCACCATATCGATTGTCGGCTCAACAAGCTACACGTATAATGGTTTGCCGCAAGGACCCGCAGCTGTTGAAGTAACCGGTACTACAGGTGCAGTTGCGTATACGTATTCCGGTACTGGAAGTACGATCTATGCAGCCAGCAGTACCAGACCTACCGAGGCCGGTGCGTATCAGGTTGTTGCCAATGTTGCTGCCGACGGAACGTACGAAGCAGATACATCGTCTACTTTTGCCTTCACAATCGACAAAGCTGCCTTGACGATTACCGGTATTGCGGCAAGCAATAAAGTTTATGACGGCACGGTTGCTACCACACTTAGCGGAGGTGTCCTGAGTGGAAAAGTGAGTGGTGACGATGTGACGTTGGTTTCCGGAACAGGAAGCTTTGCGAACAAAAATGTTGGATCCGGAAAACCGATTACACTTACCGGTTATTCATTAAGTGGTGCCGATGCGGTTAATTATACCTTGTCGTTGCCATCGCTGAATGCATCCATTACAGCCATCAAACTCACGACAGGTGCATCATCTGTCACGTTGAGTAAGACGTATGATGGAACAACCACTGCTCAGGTAACGGTTGGTACGCTATCGGGAGTGTTGCCTGCAGACGTTGCAAATGTGACCCTTTCGGCTGTTGGTACGTACGATAACGCTTCCGTTGGAACAGGAAAAACAATCACGGTAACGTACACTTTAAGCGGTAGTGCTTCCGGCAACTACAGTGCTCCTGACAACTATGTCGCATCAAATGGTGTGATAGTGGCTTCAACTGGCAATCAATTATCAATCAGTGCACCAACATTGACCCTGTCGAAGGTTTATGATGGAACAACAACGGCACAGGTTGTTGCCGGAACATTGACCGGATACGATCCGGCCGATGCAGGTAACGTGTCTGTTGTGGCTACTGCCAATTACGATGATTCATATGCCGGTACTGGAAAGGCTATTACGGTAAGGTATAGTTTGACTGGCAGTGCAGGCAAAAAGTACACGATTATTCCAGAAGTAGTTTACTCCAACGGTGAGATTGTTCGTAAGCAACTAACGATATCAAATACGACCGTAGTTGCTACCGAGGTTGTAAATGGTGTCATCGTGGCCGAAATATCTTCACTTGGTGAATTACATGGTTGGGTACCCATAGATGAGGATAAGGTAGGTGTAAAGGCCTATGCAACGGTAGCATCCGATTCTTCGATTGTTGTCTCGTATACGTTGACAGGATCGGCGAAAAACAACTATTTTGCTCCTTCCGATTCGGTCATCAGTAACGTTTCTATCATATCTGGCAAGCTTTCAGCCGATTATATTGTCCAAATATATGATGATGTCGTGGCTTGTGATAACAGAGACAGTAGTTTTGTGTCCTATCAATGGTTTAAGGATGGTGTCGTGATAAACGGAGCAACCAATCAATTCTATTGCGAAGAAGGAGGATTGAATGGAGCCTATTCTATTCGGGTAATAACCACCGACGGCCGGGTTCTTTTCTCGGAAGAAAAGGTATTTACCACACAGGCTGCAGCCAATAAAGTAATCACCTATCCCAATCCAGTCAAAGCCAATACGTCTTTCACTGTAACGGCTGATGGTTTTGACAGCAAAGAGCTTGAAAATGCAACACTGTCACTTCATACGCTTCAAGGTAATTGTGTTTACCAATCTACCAGGATGGAAATCAAAAATACCATCAATGTTCCATTGGAACCTCAAATGTATATTGGACGTATCAAGGTTAAGGATGGATTTGAGCACACGTTTAAAGTGATTGTCGAAGAATAAATCATCATGATAACAACGAAAATGAGAATAAAGATGATAATAGGGTTGTGTCTGGTTGCTTTTGCAACCAGACAAGCTCAGGCTCAGGAACCGGGAAGCTACCTGCATTTCAATGTCGGAGCTGGTTTGCACGATCTTTCGTATGATCTGTTGAATGGAACCAAAGAAGCTGCAAAACCCGGATACACCATTAATGGTGCATACAGTTTTTTCTTTTCCAGGCATTGGGGATTGCAAACAGGAATAGGAGCTCAAACAATCAGTGGACTTTCCACCCTGAACTACATGACGAGCACCCCTTCAGTGGATGAGAGTGGTCCTTTCGATTTGCGCACATACTATACCGGCTGGCAGGAAAAGCAAGACGCTATCCTTGCACATGTTCCATTATTGCTCCAGTATCGAACAAAAATCGGAGAGAATTTTGGCCTGATTGCCTCTGTGGGGGGAAATGTGTCGTTGCCAGTTTATTCAGTCTATAAATCCGGTGGAAATGGTTCCATTGAAACAAGAGGTTATTTCCCGCAAGTGAATGGTGAATTGTCTAATGTTCCCCAACATGGATTTATGACTGTGACTTCTGTTCCTCAGGGCGATCTTTCCCTGAAAACAGCCTATATGGGTGTTGCCGATTTGGGAGGACTCATTCGACTGACAGAAAAAGCCGACCTTTACATTGGCGGTTATGTGAACTACGGTTTGAATAACATCCTGAATCCTGACGTAAAGGAAGTTTACCAAGGTGGCGTCTATAACGGGGTGTTTGCCTCAAACCAGGTCTCAACGGTAACGCCTGTTTCGTACGGAGTGAAAATTGGATTATACCTCTCCATGCGCAAGAAAGATACTGATGGTGATGGTGTACCCGATCGTAAAGACAAATGCCCGGGTACCCCGGTTGAAGCCTATGGGAAAATCAATAAATTTGGTTGTCCGCTGGATACCGATGGCGACGGCGTGCCCGACTATAAGGATAAGTGCTCGAATACGCCCAGAGAAGCATTTGGGAAAATTGACGCGACAGGTTGTCCCCTGGATACCGATGGTGATGGCATTCCTGACTATCTGGATAGATGCCCGGATACTCCTATGGAAGCTTTCGGAAAGATTGACACGGTAGGTTGCCCGCTGGATACCGATGGTGATGGCGTGCCTGATTACTTGGACAAATGTCCTAATACTCCAAAAGAAGCTTTTGGGAAGATTGATGCCGCGGGCTGTCCGTTGGATACAGACGGCGATGGTGTGTCCGACTATTTGGACAAATGTCCTAATACTCCAAAAGAAGCCTTTGGGAAGGTTGATGCAGCTGGTTGTCCGCTGGATACCGATGGCGATGGTATTTTTGATTACCAGGATAAATGCCCCAATATTGCCGGTGTGGCTTCAAATAATGGTTGTCCCGAGGTGAAAAAAGAAGTCAGGACACTATTTAAGAAGGCCATGCAAGGTATTCAATTTGAAAATGGCAAATACGTGATTCGCCCCACATCGTTTAAAATATTAAACGATATTGCGACCGCATTACTGGAAAACCCGAGTTACCTGATAGAAGTTCAGGGGCATACGGATAATGTTGGAAGCGATGAATCAAATCTGATTCTATCGGAAAAACGAGCAGAAGCTGTCAAGATTTATTTGATTGCAAAGGGCGTTGATTCCAATCGCTTGATTTCGCATGGATATGGCGAGGTTGTGCCGATTGCTGATAACAATACAACTGCAGGACGCACACTGAACCGACGTGTCGAGTTCATCGTGTCATTCGAAAAAGTAGAGTTTGAATAGTCGTATGCAACCAGAAAAAAGGGCCGCCTGTTTGGGCGGCTTTTTTTTTCTTGTGCCTTTAACAGGTTTGTAACAGGATTGTCACATAAATTAACGAAATTTGGCATTGGAAAATAGAACCATAAACAATAAGTAGATGACCTTGTTATTCACGATCATTGCGTTAGCCTTGGTGTTCGATTTTATCAACGGATTCCATGATGCCGCGAATTCCATCGCCACTATCGTTTCAACAAAAGTGCTTTCACCTCTTCAGGCTGTATTATGGGCTGCGATGTTTAACTTCGTAGCCTTTTTTATTGCCAAATACATAATTGGAGAGTTTGGTATTGCCAATACGGTGTCGAAATCGGTAGTAGAGTCGTTCATTACGCTGCCCGTGATTTTTTCCGGCATTATAGCGGCCATCATTTGGAACTTGTTAACCTGGTGGCTGGGTATTCCTTCGTCTTCATCCCATACCTTGATTGGAGGATTTGCGGGATCGGCCATCATGAGTACCGTTGTGGCGAGCGGCTATTCAAGTTGGGGGTTTGAGGCCATCAAGGGCGATGTGATTTTAAAGATTGCCTCGTTTATCGTGTTGGCTCCCTTGATTGGTATGATCATCTCCTCGTTGTTGACCATAGCCATCTTGTACATCTTTAAAAAGGTGAATCCACACAAAGCCAACCTGTGGTTTAAACGCTTGCAATTGGTTTCTTCCGGGCTGTTCAGTATAGGGCATGGTTTGAACGACTCGCAGAAGGTAATGGGTATCATAGCCGCGGCGTTGTATGCGGCCTACACTAAAAATAACATTGACATGGGCATTCATTCCATCGGACAGATGCCTGATTGGGTTGCCTTCTCTTGTTTCACGATGATTTCGTTGGGTACCATGATGGGTGGCTGGCGCATCATCAAGACCATGGGCTCACGCATAACCAAAGTGACTCCACTTGAAGGTGTAGCGGCTGAGACAGCTGGAGCGCTCACCCTGTACCTGACCGAACTCCTTAAGATTCCCGTCAGTACGACGCATACTATCACCGGATCCATCATTGGTGTAGGTGCTGTGAAACGCTTGTCGGCCGTACGCTGGGGCGTTACACGTAGCCTGATGGTGGCTTGGATACTGACCATCCCTGTAAGTGCAGCGCTTGCCGCAATCATCTATGTATTAGTTGGTACACATTTATAATTCACGTATGAACAATTCATTTTTCAGCAAGTTTACTCCTAAGGAACCCAAGTTTTTCCCCATCCTCAAGTCGTTGTCTGATGTGTTGGTTGAGGCAGCCGACAAGTTGATCGTATTTGTTTCCGAGTATCAGATTCAAACGTCAACGGAGCATTTCAAGGGCATCAAAGAGTTGGAGAAGAAAGCCGACGAATTGTCCAATCAGGTGTTTGACGAATTGGACAAGACGTTTATAACCCCGTTTGACCGGGAGGATATTTATCAATTAGCCAACAGGATGGATGATGTGATGGATGGCATGACCTCGGCTGCCAAAAAAATCATGTTGTACCGACCGGAAACCTTACATGAAGCCGCTGTATCCATGGCTCAGGTAATTAAGGAATGTACACTCACCATCAGCAGGGCCACCGATGAGCTGGACGTGTTGAAGAAAGATCAAAAACAAATTATGATCTATTGCAAGGAATTGCATGACCTGGAAAACAAAGCAGACGATGTATACGAACAATACATCATTGAATTATTTGAGACTGCCAGCAACGGCATGGAGGTGATTCGCCACAAGGGTATCATGGCTGAATTGGAAAAGACCACAGACATTGCCGAGCAGGTGGGCAAGATTCTGAAGACCATCATTGTCAAGCACGCTTAAGCGTCGCCTTACATTAAAAAAGCAGCGTCTCATAAGATTGACTTATGAGACGCTGCTTTTTTTGTGCGTCTGACAGGACTCGAACCTGCACGCTTCTCAGCACCAGATCCTAAGTCTGGCGTGGCTACCAATTACACCACAGACGCGAAAGGATTGCAAAGGTATAAAAAAATTGGTTAATCGAAAAGTTTCATCTGGCCCACAATCTCATCTTCAATGTCGGAAGGACTGACTAAACCAGGTTCGGTGCCCGAGTGTTCTTCCTCATCGGCATCAATTTCAACCGAACGGGTGGTCTGCTCTTCTTCAACAACCTCCTGAAAACGGATGGGTTCCAATTCCTGAATGGATTCAACGGTAAAAGTCGTCAACCGCTTACCTTTAGCCTTGAAACTCTTCACGCTGATGAATTCATCGGCATCGATCTCGAGACTTTCCCTAAAGCTGTCATTTCCACCGAAAGAAACCTGTATCCGTGGGTAATAGGTGTCTGTGATAAAAATGAGGGAGGATGCCGGATTGTCTCCGATAAACGACAGTAATTTGGGACTGGCTTCCAAGGTGAACCGTTTCAGGTATGGAAAACGCTGTTGATCAGCGTCGTACAAGGCGGCTGTCCAAATTTTGTCGGCTTTAAAACACTCTATGACCACAATGTTGTCTTCGTAGTGGTTGCTCAAATCAAAGTTTGTAGTGCGGTATTGGCCGTTCTTGGTAATTACCAAAATGCAGTCGTCGCTTTGGAATTCACCCAGGAATTCTCCGCGCCCGTCGTAATTCAAACGAAGCACATCATGATCGAACCATACCTGCCTGCCTCCCAAAGTGGAGCCACCTTTCTGCTTGAGCGTAACTCTGTGTATATCGTTTTTTGAAAGGATATTACCCATGGACTGGCGGCCCTTGATGGCAATCTCACTGAAATCCTTGTCAAACTGTAGTTTCTTGATGCGGGGCCCGGGTTTGTGGGTAATGCGGATCACCTCCGCTTCACCATTGGGGTTGGCGCTAAAATAAAGTACCCTCGACCCCGGAAGTCCTTGCGAAAGGTCGTATTCTTTGTCGCGGGTGATACCGTTTACAGCAAACCGTTTGATAAAGGCGGCTCCGTCCTTCCCGTTACGGTAAACCATATTGTAAATGGTACGCGTGTCGTTCTTCTTGAACACATTGATGTACAAGATGTTTTTTCCGACAAACATTTTTTCGCAGACTTTGACCACCCTGAGCTTGCCGTCTTTGAAAAACAGGATGACATCATCAATGCTTGAACAGGGACACACATACTCGTCTTTCTTCAAGCTAGTGCCGATAAATCCCTCCTCGCGGTTTATGTACAGTTTCTCATTGGCTTCCACCACCTTGGCGGCCACAATGGTATCGAAGTTGCGGATCTCTGTGCGGCGGGGATACTGTTTGCCGTATTTCTTTTGCAGGCCTTCAAACCATTCAATGGTGTAGCCTACAATATTTTGAAGCTGTTTTTTAGTTTGTTCAATCTGATCCTTCAGGGAAGAAATGAGTTCGTCGGCCTTTTCGGTATTGAATTTCAGGATGCGGCCCATCTTGATTTCCATCAGCCTGAGGATGTCATCCCGTGTTATTTCGCGGTAGAAAGTGGGTTTGTACGGTTCCAGGCGTTTGTCGATGTGACTGATCGCCTGGTCCATGTCTTTGCTTTCCTCGAAGGCTTTGTCCTTGTAAATGCGCTCTTCGATGAATATTTTTTCCAGGCTGTTGAACAGGAGGGATTCCAGCAGCTCATTGCGGTGGATTTCCAGTTCGAGGTTCAACAACCGTTTGGTATTTTCGGTGGAATACTTCAGCAGGTCGGAAACGGTAAGGAAAGCCGGCTTGTTGTTGTAGATGATGCAGCAGTTGGGAGATATACTTACTTCGCAATCGCTGAAAGCGTACAGGGCGTCAATAGTCTTGTCGGAAGAAACACCCGGAGCCAAATGAACCAAAATCTCAACGTATTGAGCGGTGTTGTCGTCCACTTTACGAATTTTGATTTTGCCCTTGTCGTTGGCTTTTAGAATCGACTCAATAACAGTGGTGGTGGTTCTTCCGTAAGGGATTTCTGTAATGACCAAGGTCTTGTTGTCCAGTTTGCTGATTTTGGCCCTGACCTTGACCGAGCCGCCCCGTTCACCATCGTTGTACTTGCTGACATCGATGGAACCGCCCGTTAGAAAATCGGGATACAGTATAAAACTTTCATCACGCAAGTAGGCAATGCTGGCTTCAATGAGTTCGTTAAAGTTGTGGGGCAGTATTTTGGAGGACAACCCTACGGCGATACCTTCTACGCCTTGCGCTAATAGCAAGGGGAATTTTACCGGCAGGCTGATTGGTTCTTTGTTACGACCGTCGTAGGAGGGCCTCCAGTCCGTGGTTTTGGGATTGAATGTGACATCAAGGGCAAACTTCGATAAGCGGGCCTCTATGTAACGGGGAGCAGCTGCGCCGTCTCCTGTGAGGATGTTTCCCCAGTTTCCCTGGCAGTCGATGAGCAGATCCTTTTGGCCAAGTTGCACCAAAGCATCGCCGATGGAAGCGTCACCGTGAGGGTGGAACTGCATGGTGTGTCCGATGATGTTTGCTACCTTGTTGTATCGGCCATCATCCAACCGCTTCATGGAGTGTAGGATACGCCGTTGCACCGGCTTCAGCCCATCGGCCAGGTTGGGCACGGCACGCTCTAGTATGACATAGGAAGCATAGTCAAGAAACCAGTTTTGGTACATGCCAGACAGGTGGTGCCTGACAGCTACGTCTTTCAGGTCGGGAACCTGGTATTCGGAATGACTTCGGGCGTCGACATCGGTTTCCGCGGGCGAATCCGATGTCACTTCATCAGCCGGAACCTGAACATCGTCTTCCCGGGAAAATGATTCTCCCTCTTCCCCCCGTGTTTCTGGTTCTTTCATAGGCAATTTTAGCGTAGATAAGTCGTACTTTGCGTACTTTACGTGCAAATATAATCCAAAAAAATAACTTACTTTGAAACTTTTTCGAAGGTAGGATGCGCTTCAGTAAAAAAAATGAATGAGTTCATTTTTCTGCTCTCAGCTTTCACTACCTTTGCGCCAAGCGCGAAGGTAGGATGCGCTTCGGTAAAAAACATAAACAAGTTTATGTTTTCTACTCTCAGCTTTCACTACCTTTGCAACCTCGAAAAATTAATGAGTTGACTATGGCACAGCAAGAAGACGTATTTAAAAAATTGGTTTCCCATTGCAAAGAATATGGTTTTGT
>CAYTIY010000058.1:0-14839 GCA_964438045.1 uncultured Bacteroidales bacterium
ACGAGGATCTGCCCCGAATCCGGCTCGTAGAAGCGGCAGATCAGTTTCATGAGGGTGGTCTTGCCAGCCCCGTTGACCCCCACGATGGCCAGTTTCTCGCCATGGTGGATTGAGAGCGAAACGTCGTCGAGGGCTTTCTTGTTCTGCTTCGGATAGGTGAAGGTTACGTGATCGAAGGCAATCTCCAAGGGGGTTTCTTCGTCGAGCTTCTGCTTTTGTCCACCGCAGTAATCCACCTTGATGAAATCAAAGCCCCATTTCAAAAAGACGCTGTCGCAGTCCTGTTGATCGTGGTTGTACAAACCGCCGTTGATACCTCCTGGTTGTCCGCTGTGGATGGAACCGCAGGTGCTTTCTCCGGCTTCCGAATAATAACCGGCCTTAAGCCCCAGTGAATGGATATAATCCACCAGGGGCTTGAAACCGTTGGGAAATTTTGTTTTATTCAGTCGAAGCGATCCGTCTTCATTGCGGCCATCAAAGAAACCATCGTCAATGTTGATGTAGGCATACCCGGCTGCTTTCAGTCCGGAACTGGCCATGGCATCGGCCTGACCCTTGATTACTTCGTCGCTGATTCTTACGCCGAATTGGTTCCAACTCGCCCATCCCATAACGGGGGCTTTGTTTGCAGTTTTTTTTGCTTCCGCGTTACCGAAGAGCAAGAGTGTGGCTGCCAGGTAAACGATTATTTTTTTCATAGGGGTATTGGTACTGAAACAATCGGATTACTTATGGAAGTCCGGTGTGATGATTTGGTACTTGCCGCTTAGGTGCATCAGGCTGAACAGGTATAACAGGCCATCGTAGTAGGCATCGAAGAAACCATCATCGTACGGTTCGTGTTTTTGTGTCCACAAGTGGCGTACAAAGTCCAGGTCTTTTTTCTTTTTGCCGTTGATGAGTTGGGTTGAGGTCACTGTTGAAACCAGACCAATGGAATGCTTCAATTTCTTGTAATTAGTGGCTGACATGGGTCGGGTCGGTGTAGTTCCATCCATGTTGTATTGGTCAACAAAAGTTTCCAAGCCTTGCTCACGGAAAAATTTCTGGATGCGGTTGGCGTAGTCGGTTTGAAAGGCTTTGTCCTTGCCGTACCAAACGTAATCCATGGCTATGTTCATGGGTACACGCCAGGAGTCGAAACCGAACAATATGTTTCTTCCTTGGGGGGCTCCACTGTATTGGCTACGTTCGGCGTTCAAACCGGTAATGGGATGTACGGTGCGTTGCAGGTAAGCACGGGCGGTATCGGCACAATCTCTGTAGAATTGTTCGTGGCCGTCTTTGGCGTATTCAGCCCAGATTTCATAGAAAGCGGGCACGTGGTAGGAGGGGTCGGTGTAACCGTTTCCACCGCGGTCAGGGGTGAAGTTTATTTGTTTGTGTTCCATGTTGATGAATGGCAATACACCTTCTGTTCCGTCTTTCAACCACATGTTGTCGAGGATGAAGCGGGCTTCCTTGTAGTAGTCGATGCCCGTGTCATTGCCCCAACGGTTGGAGGCGAACAGCAGGGCGGTGACAAAATACAATTCGCCATCGGAAGCTGAGCCGGCTGAGTTCATACGACCCGATTTGGGTTCGATTGACCAAGCAAAGTAACCTTTGCGTGCACCGGTCTGATGCTGGGCGTATTTTTTCGACCACCTCCAGATTTTGTCAAACACGTCTTTTTTGTTCAATTGAACAGCCACCATCAGCCCATAGGAAAGGCCTTCGGTACGGGCGTCGCGGTTCTTGACGTCGGAAACATAGGCCATGGAGTCGTTCACCTCGAAGTAAATTTGATGGATGCCTTTGCTTTCAAAGAGAGCAGCGTAGGTGTCGTTTACTTTTTTGTCGATGTCTTTCTGCTTGAAACCGGCTTCTTTCAGCAAGTTGCGGTAGTTGCCGGTGTGAAACGTTGACTTCTTTTTTGCGGCAATGGAGCCCGAGCTTAAGACGAGTAAGCCAAGAACCAGAAATAGGCATGACTTGGCCTTTTTCATGGTGTTAAGGTGTGTGTTGTACATTGGAATAAGTTTATTACGCTTATTTGATTGATTTTGCAACTGAAGGATTAGTCACTGGTCAAAAAAAAGTATTTCGGGTCACAGCTTATAAAGAAGTTTGCATCCATTTCAACACGGCGTTCAGCCAACCTTGTTGTCTGCCTACAAAACCGTGACCTCCCCTGGGGTAGATGTGCATTTCCACCGGTACTTTCTTGTGTCTAAGAGCTTCGAAGTAGTTGATGCTGTTGTCCACATCCACCGTATTGTCGTCGGCTGCATGTGTGATCCAGGCCTTAGGGGTGTTCTCATCCACCTGCAATTCATTGGAATACAGGTCGACCAGTTCTTTGGAGGGAGATTCGCCCAACAGTTGCTTTCTGGAGTCCCTGTGTGTCAGGTTGTCCTGCAGGCTGATGACGGGATACACCAAAATCTGAAAATCGGGACGCAGGCTGGTGTTGTTGCTGTTCTCGATGAGTGCCTTGGCGTAGTGAGTGGCTGCCGTCGAAGCTAGGTGACCTCCGGCGGAGAAGCCCATGATTCCGATTTTATTGGGGTTGACGCCCCATTCGGCGGCACGTTCCCTGACCAGCTTGATGGCTTGTTGCGCATCCTGCAGCGGGCCGATGGTCTTGTCGGCCATGGCGGCATCGCTGGGCAGCCTGTATTTTAGGACGAAAGCGGCCACACCGTTTTTGGCAAATTCCTTGGCGGCGGGAATGCCTTCACCCGCATACACGATGACGCTGTATCCACCACCTGCGCAAATAACGACCGCAGCTCCAGTGGCTTTGTCTTTTTCAGGCAGATATATTTCGAGGGTGGGTTTGATCACGACACGGTACATGCCTGCACCGGCTGGTGTTTCAGTCACTTCCGGCCCTTGGGCTTTTGCGCCGGGAATGGCTCCCGGATATAAGGGGATGATTTCCTGGGCACGCGCGAAGATGGATGTCACTATCAATAGAACAAAAAGTAAGCGGATTGATTTCATGGGTATTTTTTATGAATGACAAAGAGACAATTTCAAACAGGTGGATTGTCTCTTTGTCGTATTGACTGATTGAAGGATTTACTTGAACAACAAGCTTGCAAACTGGTTCAGTGAACGTCTCCAGGTCAGCCATTCATGAGCTGTCCCTTGAGACTCAAAGTAGGTATGCTTGATGCCGTACTTCACCAATTCATTGTGGAAATTCCTCACAGTGGCCTGCATTTGTGCCGATTCTTCCAAACCGGTGCTGATGTACATGAGCTTCAGTTTTTTGCTGAACGCATCTTTGTCGGCCCAAACGCCGTTGTAGAGTTTGGAAAAGTCATCGCCCTGCATCTGGCCGCCACCGCTGAATCCGCCTATCCACGCAAACTTGTCAAAGTTGTTCAGTGTGATGTAGAACGATTGGAAGCCCCCCATGGACAAACCGGTCATGGCACGGTGGTCACGGTCAGGTAGGGTACGGAAGGTTTTGTCGATCATGGGGATGAGGTCTTTGACAAAGACATCGTTCAGGGTGGTGAACGACATAGTCATGCCGCGTGGTCTTGCAGCACCAGCTGCCGGTGCACCTGCGGCGGGTACGGGAGCCGGATTCGGATCTACGGCAACACCACTCTCCATGACCACAATCATAGGAACAGCCTTGCCTTCAGCAATCAGGTTGTCCATGATGTTGTCCATCTTTCCCTGGGTGGGCCAGCCTGTTTCGTCTTCGCCACCACCGTGCATCAGGTACAATACGGGGTATTTGCTCTTGGCGTTATCATCGTAACCGGCAGGGGTATAGACAAAGCATCTTCTGAAAGCCTTGGTCACGTTGGAATAGTACCTTACCTGACGAATCTGGCCATGGAGTACTTGCTTGGTCAGGTAGTAGTCCACTCCTTTTTCAGGAATTTCAATGCCGCTGGCCATACGGCTCATGCCGTAAAAGGTCTGGCTGGAGGGGTCGCACACGGAAACACCGTCAATAACGACAGAATAGTAGTGGAAACCGATGGCGATGGGGTCTGTGGTGACTTCCCACATGCCTTGTTCGTTCTTGACCATGTCGTATTTCTTGCCCAGGTCGATTTGCACCTTTTGGGCCTCACGGGCATTGACGCGGAACAGTACTCGGTTGTCGGGCAGGATGCGGGGGAACTGGGCATTGGGAATGTTGGTGGAAGCGGCAACACCGGGCAATTGTACTTGGGCGCGTGGTGCGTTGGTACCTTGACCGGGGGCACCCTGAGCATTACCGGGACGTCTGTTACCTGCACCGGGTCCTGCATTGTTTCCCTGTAATTCGCCTTCTACGGTATAGGCGTCGATTTGAGCCTGAGTTACGGGCTTGAAAATCAACTGGGTAAACCAGTACAGACTGGGTTTCCAAACGTTGAAATCATGATTTCCACCGGGAATGACGCGGTATATATGAGGTATCTGGTTGGCCTTCATATAGTCGCGGATCTGTTTACTGTTGGTAATCAGACCATCCCTGTCACCACACGAAATCCACAACAGTTTCAACAGTTGCTTGCCTTTCGCCGGATCGGGGAGGACTTCCTTGGCTGGTTTGGTGTTCGGAGCGGAGGAAAACCCGCCTACCCAGGCAAATTTGTCCAAATTACCCAGTCCGAAGTTCAACGACTGGCCGCCGCCCATGGAAAGACCCGCGATGGCACGGTTTTCACGATCAGCTTTGACCGGGTAATTTTTTTCGATAAAGGGAATCAGGTCGTTGAGCAGGTCTTGTTCAAAAACGGCAAATCCCTGAACCATGTCGGCTCCATAGATGTTCCCCACAGCCCTGTCGTTTTTCAACGCCCTACCGTTTGGTAACACGATAATCATGGGCTCGGCCTTCTTCTCTGCATACAGGTTGTCGAGGATCACGTTGGGACTGCCTTGGTCGAACCATTCCTTTTCATCACCGCCGATACCGTGCAGCAGGTACAGTACCGGGTATTTCTTGTTTTTGTCAAAACCGGGAGGTGTGTAAATGAGGGCTTTTCGGCTGGCACCTACGGTTTTGGAAGCATACGTAATCGTGTCTATGTTACCTTTTTCGGTATTCAGACGTGCCCTGTCGAATCCCTGTGGTGCGGGTGTATAGGTGCCCTGGGCAAAACAAACCGCAGTTCCCAGCAGTATTGCAGAGAACAATTGAACAATTCGGTTTTTTTTCATGATGTGGGAATGTATGTGTTTTTTTTCTTGATTTACGGTGTCTGAAAAGCGGCAACTAAGATAAAGAAAAAAAACATACCTTTGTGAATAACCTAAAAATCACGAAAGATGAAAAGAAATGCACTAGCTGCACTGTTACTGGCGGGAGCCGCATTGATTGGTTTAACAGGCTGTGCCAACGAAGATGACGATGCGTTGAAATCGAAAGTTACCGGGACATGGCGTTTTGATGCAGATAAAACGGCATACAGTTCAGGTCTCTTGCTCGACTTGTCCGGGCAAGCCGAGGTTATCGATACGGCGATGGTGCTTGAGACAGTATCGAGCTTGTTTTCAGACAGCGAAATCAAATACAACATCGATACGACCGGATATGTGAAAAAAAATGTCCTGGAAACAACTGCTTCCGACTCGACGAGCCTGGCCGGTATCCTCAACGGCCTGGCTGGTCAACTCATCAGAAAGGACTTTACGTATAAAGCTGCCTCAGGAAAGATTACCATGAAAATGGGGACGAGTCAGTATACCTTCACTGTAATATCCATCACCGACACGCAAATGAATGTGGCCATGCCACTTACCGATCTGACGAAATGGATTTCAGGGATGTTGGGAGATAAGGTATCCAACATCACCGAATCTCCCATTTATACCGGGATAACTCAAGTTGCCGCCATCATCGGTGTCTTTGCCAGTCCTACGGTCACCATGACATTCGATAAAATACCCGATCCTCAATAAGGAACGTCGTTACCACAACATGACAACACGGAATTTCATATCTGAAGGAGGAATGGCGGCAAAGTCGGAATGTGTGACAAAAAATGTCATGGTTCCAACTTTGTAGGCGCAATCGATGGTCGTTGTCCAAACGTTCGTGTCGTCTTCATAATGCCTGACATAGGGGAGGTTTTCCTGAAAGCGGTTGGTTGAAGTCCCTTCAGCATAATTGACTTGCACCAACCCGCTGTTATAAACGTAGGGTGTGATTTCGGGCATGTCCACCTCACACGCATAGTACGGATTCAAACCATGGTTGTCGGTATATCGCACCCAGTCTTCCGAATCGATGGTGACATTGACTACTTTCCAATAGGTATCGGATGTCTCCTCATTGAACGTACAGGATGTCGTGATCAGTATGAGCAATAACAAGGGAAAGATTATTTTCTTCATGGTGGTTGTGTTTATTATACTAGACGAGATACGCTCAAAAACGTTACATGTCTTTTCAAATTGTTGAAAAAACCGTACTTTTATCCGGATATAATTGTTTGATGGGATTTTGCACATGCGTAGGGTTTCTTTTCTGATTTGTTGTGGTTTATTGGCTGTTATCCTTGCCGGATCAGTCAATGGCCAGACTACGCCGGGCCCCGTTCAGATTGATTACGCATCGCTTGATCGCATCGACGACATCGTGCGCCGTGGAATGGAAGCCAAGGCTTATCCCGGTTGTCAGGTACTGGTGATGAAGGAAGGAAAGGTGGTGTATGATAAATGTTTCGGCTATTACACCTACGATAAAAAGCAAAAGGTGACCCCTTCAACCTTGTACGATTTGGCTTCTCTCACCAAAACGACGGGGACGTTGCTGGCTGTCATGAAATTATATGATGACGGGTTGATCCGCTTGACCGATTCAGTATCCAGCTACCTGCCATTTCTCAAAGGTACGGACAAGGCCGCCATCACCCTGAATGAATTGTTGGTGCACGAATCCGGGTTGCCCGCTTCACTCAGCATCAGCCGATTGTTGAACAGTAAGGATTCGGTTCTTAGCCAGACTTCTCCCTTTCCCACCGAAACGCATACCCTTCAAGTGGCCGACAGTCTTTTTTTACGACCTGAAATACACGATGCAGCCATGCGTCAGATTGCCGGATTGCGTTTGAATGAGAAAAAATACCTGTACAGTTGTGTCAACTTCATGTTGCTCAAAGAAGTCGTGGAGACCATCAGTTGTTGCCCCATGGATAAATACCTGGACAGTATGTTTTACAAACCGATGGGTTTGAAAAGCATGGCGTTCCTTCCGCTGAAAACGCACGAAAAAGGGGAAGTGGCACCCACGTTGATAAAAGACAACTTGAGAAGTCACCCGATCCAGGGTTTTGTGCACGATCCCGATGCGGCTTTACTCGGGGGTGTTTCCGGTAATGCGGGCCTTTTTGCTACTGCCAGGGATGTGGCCATGGTGTACCAACTGTTGTTGGACGGTGGCGAGCTGGATGGGCGCAGGTTCCTGAGCTCAGCGACGTGTCAGCTGTTTACCACGACCACCTCTAAAAGTGGAAGAAGAGGGCTGGGATTCGACAAACCGGGAACCACATCCGCAGGCAGTCCCTGTTGTCCGTCAGCTCCCGCTTCGGTTTACGGCCACACAGGATATACGGGCACGTGTTGTTGGGTGGATCCCACCAATCGCCTGGTTTACGTTTTTCTGAGTAACCGGACATTTCCTTCCGACGGGGTGAACAAACTGGCACGGTTGAATATACGGACCAACATTCAGGAAACAATCTATCAATCCATCAAACAATACCATCTGGCGAAACGATGAACAAACAAGTATACAAATTGATCAGATGCGTTGCAACCGCATCGAAGGCTGCACGGTTTCTGACTCTCGGGGTGTGCCTGTCGGTGTTGGCGACGGGTTGTGGCCATACTGAAAAGAACCAGGCGAACGGGCAGGAAGCCCCTGACAGTGAGGTTCAGGCCGTGACGTCAGCCTCTCCGGAGGCATCCAGCAACGGACCCTCTGACATTCTTTCGAAACCCGAAGTTCCCATTCTCTGCTATCACCGCATTTCCCCAACGGCCAAGGGGGCCTACTCGGTCACACCGGCTACGTTTGCCGGTCAGATAAAAGCCCTGTCTGACAGCGGATACCATACGGTCACTCCAAATCAATTGTACGATTATTTACTGTACAACAAGGCTTTGCCAGATAAACCTGTCATGATTACGTTCGATGATTCCAGATCCGAGCATGGGGCTATTGCTGCACCGCTGTTGGAAAAGTACGGATTCAGGGGGGTGTTTTTCATCATGACCATCACGTATGGAAAAAAGAATTACCTGACTACCGATGAGATAGCCGGATTGGCAAAAGCGGGTCACACGGTTGGCTTGCATACCTGGGATCACACCATGGTCACCCGTTACAAGGACAGCATCGATTGGCGGAAGCAGATTGTCGATCCGGTCAAACGACTGGAGGAAATCATCGGGCAGCCGGTGGACTATTTCGCCTACCCCAATGGGGTGTACAACCACGAGGCGGCCACACAATTGAGCAACCACTTCAAGTTGTCGTTCATCTTGTTCTCCAAACGTGACTCAACCCTCCCGCTGCAATCGGTTAGGCGCATGATTGCTCCCGAAAGCTCACCTCAACGGTTGTTGGCTTCGATGCGGAAAACCTTCAATGTAAACTGAAAATAAAAACAAATACCTGTCTATCAAGTGAATATCCTGATTAAAAACATACCTGTCGTCCTGTTGGTAGCGATGACTCTTTCCTTTGTTGGCTGTAACTCTAAAGGCGAATCCGACAAACAAAATGCCAAAACGGAAAAAAAGAAAGCAGACAAAAAGGCTGAGAAGGAAGATCCGACGGTTGCCGTTATCGATACGGCTGCCTATCGTAAAAAGGTGTTGGCTGTGGCTAACGGCGACACCACCGGACGTTGGCCGGTAAGGAACGAACCTTTTCCTCTGGATGGAGCCATTTTGCCGTTCAAACGGATCGTGGCGTATTACGGCAACCTGTATTCCAAGCGCATGGGGGTATTGGGTGAATACCCGCCAAAAGAGCTATGGAGTAAGTTGAAGGCTGAAATGCGCAAGTGGGAGGCAGCTGACCCTACCACTCCCGTACAGCCTGCCATTCATTACATAGCTGCCGTGGCGCAGGGTTCTCCTCAGAAAGATGGTCTGTACTGCCTTCGCATGCCAGACCGTCAGATTGATTCTGCCCTTAGTATTGCGGCCATGGGCGATGCCATTGTGTTTCTGGATATTCAGGTGGGTAAAAGTACGGTGAGGAATGAAGTGCCTCGATTGGAAAAGTACCTGAAATTGCCTCAGGTTCATTTGGGTATTGACCCTGAGTTCTCCATGAAGGAGGGGCATGCTCCGGGTCGTAAGATAGGGTATATGGATGCGGCTGATGTCAATTTTTGTGCGGAATATCTGGCGCGGATTGTTCGTGAGAACAACTTACCGCCGAAGATCCTCGTTGTCCACCGTTTCACCCAGGGTATGGTTAAGAATTACAAAAATATTCGCTTACGTCCGGAGGTGCAAATCGTGATGAACATGGACGGTTGGGGTGAACCCATCCTGAAGTTCAGCACGTACAAGAGCTACCTGTTCCGTGAACCGGTGCAATTCACCGGGTTCAAGTTGTTTTACAAGAATGACTTGAAGAAGAAGCCGAACCGCATGCTGACGCCGGAAGAAATCCTGACGCTTAAACCGCATCCTATTTACATTCAGTACCAGTAATTGCTTTATTAACAAGTTCTTGTTTTTATTCCGCCTTTCTGGCTGTTTTTGAACAAGTACTTGTTCCGAATGAAGCTGCAAACGTGATTCCCAAACAGCATTAAGCAAAAAACGCTACATTTGAACGAATAAAACCGGTAGCGTATGGCAAAATTTTCGAAGGCTTTTTGGGTGGCGAATTCGGTGGAGCTGTTGGAGCGCCTGGCCTATTATGCAGTATTTATCGTTATCACCCTGTATTTGTCAAACATACTGGGCTTCACCGACGGTGAAGCCGGTATCATAGCCGGAACCTTTTCGGCTTTTTTGTACCTGCTTCCCACCTTTATGGGCGCATATGCCGACAAGATCGGCTTTAGGAAGTCAATCATCATCGCATTTGCCCTGCTCACGACCGGGTACGCCGGTTTGGGCGTGTTGCCCACCCTGTTGGCCAGTGTCGGTTACGTGGAATATGGAACCGGCAATGGACAAGGCGTTTTTTCAGCCTTTTTCAAATCAGCACTCAACGTGGTTTACGGAACAGAAACGACGTACACTGGCCTGACAACGACAGCCGGCAGATGGGTGATTGTGCCAATCCTGCTGCTGATAGTGGTGGGAGGCGCCTTTATCAAGGCCGTCATTTCAGGGACGGTGGCCAAAGAAACGACCACGGACACTCGCGCCAGAGGGTATGCCATTTTCTACATGATGATCAACATCGGAGCCTTTACCGGGAAAACCGTGGTGGACCCCTTGCGGAAAAGCCTGGGTGACCAGGGCTTGGTGTACCTCAACTATTTCTCGGCAACCATGACGTTGTTGGCCCTGGTGACCGTACTGCTTCTCTACCGTTCCACCCAAACGGCAGGCCAGGGCAAAACGTTTACCGAAATCTGGACGGCATTGAAAAAGCTGACAGGTAACGCCCGTTTGGTGGTGCTTATCCTTATCGTGACGGGTTTTTGGGTGGTGCAGCAGCAGTTGTACGCATCCATGCCCAAATACGTGATACGGATGGTTGGTGAAGATGCTTCACCGGGTTGGATAGCCAACGTGAATCCACTCGTCGTGTTCCTGTGTGTAAATTTGGTGACCACGTTGATGGCCAAGCGGAAAGCTCTGACCTCGATGACCGTCGGGATGTTCATCATTCCCCTTTCCGCCTTGATCATGGCCGGTGGCAATTTGTTGGGGCAGGGACTGATCCTGGGCATGCATCCGGTCACCTTCATGATGATCCTGGGCATTGTGTTCCAAGCACTGGCTGAATGCTTCATCTCACCCCGTTTTCTGGAGTATTTTTCCATGCAGTCGCCCAAAGGGGAAGAAGGGCTTTACCTGGGGTTTAGCCACCTGCACTCGTTCCTATCGTCGCTGATTGCCTTTATTTCAGCCGGATTCCTGCTGGAAAAGTTTTGCCCCGACCCCAAAACCCTGCCCCCGGGTACCGATTACGCCGCTGTAACGGAACATGCGCACTATCTGTGGCTGGTCTTTTTCGGGGTTGGCGCCGTGTCCGCCTTGGCACTGCTCATTTATGGGAAAGTGGTGCATCGGATTGATAAAACAAAACCGTGACAAACTGCCACGGTTTTAATTCATTGCCCTTTAAGAAGTGCTTTATTGCTTGATGACCTGGGTGCCTTTGGTCACGCCGTTGGCGTTGTAGGCGTCGATCCGGAAGTAGTAGGGTTGACCCACCACCAGGCTTCTAATGGGGAAGGAGGTGGCGTCCATCACTTGATATTGGTTGTACAATTTGTCGGGAGCAATGCCGTACATAATGTTGTAGCCATTGGCACCATCTACCTTCGTCCAGCTCACATCGGCGCAACGTTGGTCGTCCAGACGTTTGACCGTGGCCGCTGTAACCGCCGTTGGAACCTTGCCGCCTGCATTGCCGAAGATCCGGAAGTCACACAGTGAGAATTTTCCGCCACCCGGCACTTCACCCTTGTTGGTGATGCGCAGGAACCGGGTCTTGATGGGCTTGTCCAGCTCGATGTAATCGTGCGGTTCATCCTTGGTGGAAACGCTGTTGTCGTACAACACCGACCATTTCACCCCGTCGTTCGATTGCTCGATGAGGTAGCGCGTGGTGAAGGCTGTTTTCCTGCCACCGGTGTAGTTCGTACCCGATTCGTAGAAGTTGGGTTGGATGGCGTTGATCGTGTTCACCGCACCCAGGTCGACCATAAACCATTCACCCACATTGCCCGTGGTGGCACTCCAGTTGGTGCGCATATCCTCGTCAACCGCGTTGGATGTCTTGGAGGTGCCATCCGTGGAAGAAGCTGTTGTCGTTTTGGCCCTCGAAAGCAGGTTCCATCCGGCCAGGTTGTCCAAAGCCGGGTTCTTCTTCACGCCGGGCAGGTATTGGGGGTAGTCGCCGAAGGTCGTGGCCGCGTGCAGGTAACCGTCCTTGTCGATTTCCATGGGGAAGATGGCCAGACGGCGTTGGAACATATGCTTGACCGAGAGGTTCACGCAGTCGATGGTCCAGATGTTGCCAGCCTTGTCGTAGAACAGGCCGCCGTGTCCGATGCCGGTTACGAAGCCGAGCGAACGGTGCGTGGCCGGGCTGTTCTTGCCAAAGGTGAACGGACCGGTGGGCGATGTGGCCACGTAGTATCCGTCGCAATAGCTGCGGCATTCTGTTGCAGGAGTAGCATAGGTGAGGTAGTACAGGCCATTGTGCTTAAACATGGCCGACCCTTCAGTCCAGGGAAGCCCCTTTTCGTTGTTATCGCCGTTCACTTCAAACCCATGTATCTCCGGTTTGCTGGGGAAACACTTGATTTCGTCACCAATCACGGCAAACTTGTTATTCGGGTCGAGTTGCACACAGTCGATGGTGCCGTTTTCCGAACAATTGTGGTAACAGTACACTTTGCCGTCGGTATCGGCGAAGACCCAGGGGTCTTGCCATACGTGCGGACGACTAATGTATTCCCAGACGCCCTTTTGGGGATCGTCGGTTTTGTAGATGGCGCCTCCTTCGGATGACGTGTAGTACATGGTGTTGCCCATTACCCAAACAGAGGGTGCGTATTTTTCAATGTCGACACCGGTGGGCGTCACAAACGTCCAGTTGGCGAAATCGGGTGAGTACCAGTAACCGCCGGAATGGGAGGCAAAGAGGTAGTAATTGTCTTTGTAAAGAATGACCATGGGGTCGGCAGCCTCCCGGTAACTGCTGCCCGAGGTATGGAACCGGTAGTCCAGGTTTAGGGGGTTGCAGAATGTTGGACCTTGTTTTTCGGCCGATTGGGCACTTGAAACGAACAAAACGAAGGCAAAAAGGAAACAGTGGCGAATGGAAGTAAACGATTTCATTGGTTTGTGGTTGATTCAGGAAAATGAAGATGTATAAATATGAGTAGAATATAGACGAAATCAGGGTTGTTCCTTGGATTGAGACCGGATTGCCTCGATGCGTTCGACGTTGTCCGGATGCGTGCTGATCCAAGTCGGAATGTTGATACCTGATGACTGCAGCGTATCCAGTTGTTCAAGGAATTGGGCAAGTCCGTCGGGATCAATACCGGCAGTGACCATATAGTTGACAGCCAGTTTGTCGGCTTCCCGTTCCAACTCCCTGTCGTAGGCGGTTGAAGTGAGCGTCCGGATGGATTCCACGATAAAATCGCCGTTCCCTCCCGTCGCGTTAAAAAGGAGTGAGGCAAGTCCGATTTCCTTGATGAGCTTCTTCATCACGTGGTCTTTCTCATGATGGGCGATTTCGTGACACAATACCCCACAGATCTGAGCATCGGTTTTGGTTTGTTCGAGCAAACCTGTATACACAACCAGGTGACCGTCGGGCAACGTAAATGCATTGACGTCGCTGTCCGACAACACGTGCAACTTGATGCTACCGGTATCGATGCCGTTGGGTGTGCAACAACGTTCCAGCAAACTGTCAAGTCGATGAACCACGGTGGAATCAAGCACCTCTTCGTCTAAGCCTCTGAAGTACCTCCAGTAGAGGTTGCCCAGCTCTTTTGAAACCTCACCACCCACATACTCCACCTTAAACAACTTTACCCAGTTGATCTGGCTAACGCCAATCCAAATGCCCACAAACAGGGCAATCAATATGAATCCTTTTATAAAGATCTTTCCCATGGCTTAGGTTGTATTAGGGTGTCTGTCAGGTCACTGTAGAAAAACCACCGGTAATGAATCCCTTTGCGGGTTTGCACGGCAGCTACTACGGTGGCGAGAAATTCCAGGATGTTGAAGGCAACAATGGTCAGCAAGTAACCGATATACCAATTGCTGATGGTGGTGACGTGAAAAAAGAGCAACACCGTCCAGACAAAGGCTACCGAATTGATCACAAATAGGGAGAACTGTGAAAGCAAAGCCTGCGTACAGTGCCACCTGACAAATTCAGAAGATCGTCTGTTGGCAAGACCGAAAACCACTGTGGCAATGAGGTTCACAATGGGGAAAGGCAGGGCAAATGTGATGAAAATCACCGACATGAGGTAGCTGTTCGACGCTTTCTCCATGTCGGACTCATTGATTTGACCGAAGCTATGTGTAGGGTTGTTCATACTGTCAGTATTTTAGGAGATTCCAAACCCAATTGGCCAGCAGCAAGGCAGCGGCAGGCAGGGCAATTTTTTTTTGAGAAAACCAGCTTTCAAATCGGTTGTAAAACGAGCGGAACGTGTAGCGATGACCGATAATGTCGATTATTACCCAGATAGGAACCAATATCAATCCAGCCGCAAGAATTAACCCGAGAGGGTTGTACCGAAGTGCTTCCAGTATATGGCCTTCAAAAACCTGAATGACAGC
Organism: uncultured Bacteroidales bacterium; assembly: GCA_964438045.1. Classification (GTDB taxonomy): domain Bacteria; phylum Bacteroidota; class Bacteroidia; order Bacteroidales; family UBA1402; genus UBA8389. Next base: position 14,476 of record CAYTIY010000058.1, read on the forward strand.
GTGCGTGGAACCGCAGGCAGGGCAGGGAACCCCAAGCACTTGCTTGATGGGACAGAAAGAAAAGGGCAGTCTTTCTGTCAGTCCGTTCAGGTTGATAACAATCCATCCCCACCCGCACAGACAAGCCACGAACGCAATGCGATCGATCTGTCCGCGTGAGAAGGCCATCAATAGATGTATCGTTGGAAGGTTTGCAGGTTACGTTCCTTGACTGCCGGCATGATGAGGAACCAATCGATGATGTACCAGATGCCAAAACCACCACAGGTTATTAATTTGACAATACCCAATCCGATATCACCCATCATAAAACGGTCGATGCCGAGTTCTCCACCCAACAAGGAAATAATCAGGAAAATGGTGG
>CAYTIY010000059.1:0-14803 GCA_964438045.1 uncultured Bacteroidales bacterium
CATTTGAGCACATTCACGTGAACGACCCTCGTGTGTTCGAGGAGTTAAGAGATTATGTGCAACTGATCATGCCCGAGAAGGTGGATATTGTGAAGTTGTACAAGGACAAGTTGCCTATTTTTGATACGTTCGGTGTCACACGGCAGATCAAATCGTCGTTTGGAAAAACCGTGTCGTTCAAGAGTGGGGCCTATCTGATTGTTGAGCATACCGAAGCGCTGCACGTAATTGACGTGAACAGCGGTAACCGCTCGAAGTCGGACAAGGGACAGGAACAAAATGCGCTTGAAGTGAACCTGCATGCGGCCGATGAGGTGGCCAGGCAGCTGCGTCTTCGTGACATGGGTGGTATCATCGTGGTCGACTTCATCGACCTGCAAGAGGGTGAAAACCGTCAGAAGGTGTACGACCGGTTGCGTGAGCGCATGCAGAACGACAGGGCCAAGCACAACATCCTGCCGTTGTCGAAATTCGGTTTGATGCAGATTACGCGTCAGCGGGTGCGTCCTCAGACGTATATCGTGACGAGTGAGACGTGTCCTACCTGTTTTGGCAAGGGGGAGATTCAGCCTTCGCTGTTGTTCACCGACAAGTTGGAAAGCAAGATCCAGTATTTATCGAACAAGGTAAAAATGAAGCAGTACACGTTGCGTGTGCATCCGTATGTTTCAGCCTACATCAAGAAAGGGGGCCTGATGTCCCTTGAATCGAAATGGCGCCTGAAGTACGGGTTTGGCCTTCGGGTCATGCCTGTGCAAAAATTGGCGTACCTCCAGTATCAGTTTATCGACACGCATGGTGAAGAGATTGATATGAAAGAGGAATTGGAAATCAAGTAAGGAGCCTCTCGCTTCCGAACTACATTTATATAAGAATCCTGCCGACTGATTGGGGTATAGTCGGCAGGATTTTTTTGTGCGCTAGATACGCTTCCCTCCCTCAGTTCGCTTTTCCTGGCGATTCAGAACGATTCAAGCATTAAAATGTGCAGAATATAAAAAAACGTTGAACCGAAAGTTGTAGAATTATCAAATGAACCGTATATTCATCGCACCATTCCTATTGCAACTCATACCGTTCAACCAATTTGACTCAAATGAAAAACAAAACCTTTTTTTTTTGCTGGCAGTGAGTTTGCTGGTTTCAGCCAATGGGATGGCGCAGAAAGTGTTTGTAGATCATCTTGAACCCGTTGATTTTCTTCGAGGGGCTGAAATATCCAGAAGTCAGGTTCTTGGTTATGCCATCGTTCGAATCGGAATAGGTGTTGCAGGTAGAAAATGACAGTCAAGGAGGAAAATACGCTATTGTTGTAAAGAGGGCATAGGAAGAAATCTTGAATAATGCGATGATCTGTAATCATTCCAATCATGAAAAGCAGTCTGCTCCTTTTGTCTTTTTGTTTGCTTTTGGCCTGCCAAAGTGGTCATAAACCTCAGAAAACGGCTGCTCAATCGTTCTTATTTAAAGAATCGCCTGAGGGTATTCAAGAAAAGAAATATCAAATTGAGGAAGACTCCCTATTTGATATAAACAGGTACATTCTTTCAACCCGGCCGTCTTCGATTGAAATAACAGTAATCAATGAGAGTTGCGGCATTCTATTACCCATTGACACATTGAAGATGGATCAACTTAAGGGTAAGACAGAGTCAGAGTTGGAAAAATTTTATATAGCGGCCGATGATTTGGTGAATGCAGATTACGAAGCCAGGGAGTACCTCAAGAAAAAGAACATGAAATCCGTACATCCCAAAACCAGGTATCTTGAATTTGTGGTTTCCGGAAAAACGGTTGTGCTTGATACCCGGCCGGACCATGCTTCAGGATGGGGATATGCCATTTTGTACAAAAAAGGGAAGATGCCCAAGCTGATATATAGCATTGATGTACCATTTGCATACGAAGATTATTTTAACAACTAAGTATAAACGCTATGAAAAACAAGATTGTTCTTATTCTGTTTTCATTGATTTGCCTGAATGGGTTAGCACAATCCCTCGGCTCTTCAAAAGACGACCATCTGGAACCCGTTGAAGGCTATTTTGATATGTACAATTACAGGCATGAGTATTATGCCAATATCCGGTCGATTTTATTAAAGGGACTGGCAGAAAGAGCGGAAATCAAGTATTTGGTCAAACCTTCGTTTGAAGCGGAATATGTGTTGCAGGTTGAACTCGACCCCCAGAGCCGAAAAAACACAATTTGTGTAAAGAAGGCCAAGGAAAGTATTTGGTATGCGAAGGATAAGTCGAAAATTGAAGTGGAAACTTGGCGGAACAGTATTTCGCAGGAAGATGTGGATTTGATCAAACAATTGTACCGCAATGCTATCTTGAAAACGCAGTATGTCGTACGCGACGGAATGGGGTTGGATGGCACCACCTATTTTTTCACCGTATCTGATAGGGGTATGATGTCGGGACAGACATGGAGCCCGAGTGGCGGTACAACGATGGATAAACTGGTTAAAATCAGCGAGGCCATCGTGAAAGAAGCAAAGGCAACAACGTTTGCGGGACTGAGCGCTCCGTTGCGTGCCCAGATCAAAGAATTGACCAACGCGTTGTTTTTGTAAATTGAAATCAATCATGAAAAGAGCTACATCGTTGCGAGCATACGCATGCTTGATTGTCTTATTGATCAGTTGTGTCATGGTTTATGGAAAAAATGACTACAAGTATACATTTGAACTGACCATAGAACCCTCCTTTCTTGCATCGAAAACCTGGACCATACAGAGAGGCATGAATGAATGCGTATTCAATGGCATGAAATACCCGTTGAGTAAAAAAGACGCATTGCTCAACTCTTATTTGTCACAGTTGGACTCATTGCTCAGCGTGTTCAAATTCAATAAATATACGTCAGTTGTTTCTAAAGAAGGGGGCATAACGGTTGTTGGCCTTGATGGTGTAAGTACCAGAGGCCGATTGATCTTGCCGGACAAGGTCAAAACATTTAGTTTTCACACCGCAACCGTTGATAAGGATGCAACACAGGAAGAATTGATCCATGCCTTTTACAACATTGCGTTCTATTTTTATTTCCAAAGTGAGTTGAAAAATCAACTGACTGCCGCTGAAAAAGAGTATTTGGAAAAACTGGAGAATGCCGGTGTGGGCAGAAATCCCATCCGGCTTGTATCTTCGAATCCGCTTACGTATCGTTTATTCGATAGGGTCTACACCTTCAGTTATAAACCGGTGCTGAAATTATTAAATGGTCTTGATAAACGAGTGCCCGTTATCATTGAAGTTGGTAGATATTACGACATCAACCAGTACGATGAATTTGTAAGCCCATTCAAGGAATTCCTGAAAACCCGGACCAATATCTATTGGATAGCATCCGGCAAGGCCCGTGAAGCATTGATTGCAATGGGTTTGGATAAAAAATACATTTTTAGCGATAAAACCCAACTGCCAAAAATGCCTTGAACATCGTTTGCACTACGATAAGGCAGGGAGCTTGTTGTTACCGGTTATCGACCTTCTCAGGATTGAGGTCGTGGTTCATCAGGCGGTGGAGGGCCATTTGCTCGTAGGAGGTGCCGGGTTTGCCGTAATTGGTATACGGATCGATGCTTAGGCCGCCTCGGGGCAGGAATTTGCCCAGTACTTCGAGGTAGTTGGGGTCGAGCAGTTTAATCAGGTCGTTGCGGATGATGTTTACACAGTCTTCGTGGAAGGCACCGTGGTTGCGGAAGCTGAAGAGGTAGAGTTTGAGGCTCTTGCTTTCAACCAGTATTTGGTTGGGGATGTAGCTGATATACAAGGTGGCGAAGTCGGGCTGACCCGTAATGGGGCAGAGGCTGGTGAATTCCGGGCAGTTGAACTTCACAAAATAGTCGTGGTCGGGGTGCTTGTTGTCGAACGCCTCGAGAATTTCGGGAGCGTAGTTGAACAGGTAGTCGGTGGTTTGACCAAGGTGTTTGAGATTGTCCATGAGCGTGACCGTTTGAGTGGCAGAAATTATTGGCAAAGATAGGCAAAAACGCCCAGACTGCGAGCGAATGCTTACCTTTGCAGCCATGCAGGACATCACTTCGACAGACACTATTTCAACGGACAAGATTGCCACAGATTCAACCTTTCCAGATGGAGTAATCACGAATTTTGAAGCCACAGCCTTGATCCGGTTGCAAGACGTTCAACTGGTGCACCCGGACGCCCAGTTTGCGGAGCCCTTGAACTGGAGTATGGAACAAGGCGAGCACTGGGCACTGATCGGGCCTAACGGCTCCGGTAAATCCCGGTTTGTCGATGTACTCACCGGAAAACTGGCCATCCGCTCCGGCAAACGCGACTACCCCCTGCCCGAAACCTTGGGCATCCCCGTATTTGACGCCATCAAGTCCATGGCCTTCCGGGATATAACCGCACTGACCACCGACTACGAACTGGCTGCCTACCAACAACGTTGGAACAGCCAGGAGTCTGAAACAGCTCCCGATGTGGCCTCCCTGCTGAAGTATCATTCCGATGAAACGTATACCGCCCGCATCTTGGATGTGTTGGAGGTCAGGCCCTTATTGAACTGGAAGGTGGTTCAGCTGTCCAGCGGTGAACTGCGGAAATTCCTGCTGGCCAGAGTCTTGCTGGAACGCCCGCGGGTGCTGATTTTGGATAACCCCTTCATCGGTCTGGATGTGGAATCACGGACACGCTTGAACGCGGTATTGAAGGATCTCTCGGCTCTGGGTGGTTTGCAACTTCTGTTCGTATTGTCAAACCCCGAGGATGTGCCCGATTACGTGGATTGGATGCAACCCATGCATGAAAAAAGGCTGCTCCAACCCTACAGCCCTGCAGCATTTGCATCCGACAACGCCTTGCGGGATGCGTTGTTTCCCTTGTCACAGGCTTGGACCGAAGATCGCAGCTTTGAGGTGTATTCATCAGCGGAAGGAAAAGCAGACGAAGAGGAAGCGGCGGCTGATGTTGTGGTCGGCCTTAACGATGTGGGCATCAAGTACGGCGAACGCAGCATCCTGGAACACCTCAATTGGACAGTGCATGAGGGTGAACGATGGGCCTTGCTGGGACCGAACGGGGCCGGCAAATCCACGCTGCTCAGTTTGGTCTGTGCCGACAACCCCCAATCGTATGCAAACGACATCCGCTTGTTTGGCCGGAAGCGGGGCGGGGGCGAGAGCATCTGGGACATCAAACAGCACATTGGCTACGTGTCGCCGGAAATGCACCATTATTACCTGAAAAATGTGCCTTGCCGCGACATCGTCGGTTCCGGCCTGTTCGATACGGTAGGCCTGTACCGCCGTTGCAACGAGGAACAACTCGATCAAGTCCTGTACTGGATGGAACAATTCGGCGTTGTGGAATTGATTGACCGCTCATTTTTGCGCGTGTCATCGGGCGAACAGCGGCTGTGCCTGTTGGCCAGGGCCTTTGTCAAATCGCCCCGGCTGTTGATTTTGGACGAACCGTTGCACGGTCTGGACGCCACCAACAAGCGAAAGGTCAGGCAGCTCATCGACGATTACTGTGCCGACCCTTCCAGAACCCTAATTTATGTAACCCATTACTTGGGCGAATTGCCCCTGTGTGTCACCAAACAATTTATCCTGAAAAAAAATACGTAGCAATCATGAAAGGTGCAGGATGCTTACGGGCGAAATGGAATGCGTGGAGGCAGTCGATGCGACTGAGAAACTTCTACCGCGAACCCATCCCGAAGGAGAGCCAGGGCTTAGAGGGACGATTTCCCTTGGAACAGGGGTGGGACCTGGTCAGCATCGCCTTCAACAACCCCGACGTAATCCGGGAGCAGTACCGGTTGTTGCGGAAACACTGCAGCGACCCCTTTGTGTACACGGTGGCTGACAATTCCTCGCAACCGGAAGCCCGTGCAGTCATCCGGGAATTCTGCCGGGAGGCGTCTATTCCCTACCTGTCTCTGCCTCCATCACCGTTTGCGCCCCCTTCGTTCAGCGAATCGCACGGAGCCGCATTGAACTATGTGTACCGCTATTACCTAAAACCACGCCGAGCTTCCTATTTTGGTGTACTCGACCACGATATTTTCCCTGTACGACCCGTTTCATTGAACGATTACGTGAAAGAGCAACCGTTTTACGGCATGTTGCAGGTATGCGAGAACGCTTCGGTGCCGGGGGGGCGTTTGCTGTACTTGTGGCCAGGTTTGGCTTTTTTTGATGCAGCCCACACGCAGGGTAGAAGGGTCGATTTTTTGCCCCGCTACGGAGGCGACACCGGGTCTGGCAGCTTCTTTTCCCTGTACAAACCCCTGTTGGTGGATGCCGGAAAGGAAACTGTATTTTTTTTCCCGGATGAAACGCGGGTACCCCTGTGGGAAGGCGATGATTTTCAGAATGACATGTACGCCCGCATCGGCGACGATTGGCTGCACATGGTCAATGCGTCCGATTGGCGACAGGCCGAAGACCACCTGAAAAAAAGCCAACGCATAACCGAGTTGCTGCAGTCTGATTAATTTTTTGTATCTTTGTACCGATTCTTTCGATTGTTTCCTGCTATTTTGTCTCATTCCCCCAAGAATCCACCGCTGTTCGTGATGAACAGCAATAATCACAAGGCTGGCCTGGTTGTGATCAGACCGGTTGATAATACGTTTACATGACATTTGAATCTTTGCAACTGTCACCCGGCCTCTTGAAGGCATTGGTTGACGAAGGTTATGACAAACCTACCCCCATACAGGAAAAGGCGATCCCTTTGGTCCTGGAAGGAAAAGACGTGCTGGGCTGTGCACAAACCGGAACCGGTAAAACAGCCGCATTTACCTTGCCCATGCTACAACGCCTGTCTACAGGCAATAAACCCAAGGGACGTTTGTTGCGTGCCTTGATTGTTACGCCTACCCGCGAACTGGCCATCCAGATAGGCGATTGCATTACCACCTACGGCCGTTACGAACGGTGCAGCCATGCTGTCATTTTTGGTGGTGTAAACCAACACGGACAGGTGGAAGCTCTTCGCAAGGGCGTGGATATACTGGTGGCCACCCCCGGACGCCTGCTCGACCTGATGGGTCAGGGATACATAAGCCTGCGCGATTTGCAGTACTTTGTACTTGATGAGGCTGACAGGATGCTCGATATGGGCTTCGTTCATGATGTGAAGCGTATCATTGCCGCCTTGCCGCCTGTGCGTCAGTCACTGTTCTTTTCAGCCACCATGCCACCGAATATTGTCAAGCTCGCCGGAAGCATCTTGAAAAATCCCGTGCAGGTGCACGTGACCCCCGTCTCATCTACCGTTGACACTGTCGCTCAGTCGTTAATGTATGTGGAGAAAGCGGAAAAGTGCGCCATGCTCATTGATACCATTCAAAAAAAAGATGTTCAGTCGGTGCTGGTGTTCACCAGGACCAAGCACGGTGCCGATAAGGTATCGAGGATGCTGGCAAAAAGTCAGATATCTTCCGATGTCATTCACGGCAACAAGTCGCAGAACGCCCGCCAACGTGCATTGTGCGCTTTCAAAGACGGTAAGATCAAGGTGTTGGTTGCTACCGATATAGCGGCCAGGGGCATCGATGTGGACAACTTGGAGTGTGTGATCAACTTCGAAATACCCTCCGTGCCGGAAACTTACGTGCACCGGATTGGTCGGACAGGTCGTGCCGGAGCCAGCGGTTGGGCACTCTCGTTTTGTGATGTGGAAGAAAAGAATTACATTCGGGATATCGAAAAGTTGATCGGAAAGAAAATTCCGGTTGTAAAAAAAGCAGTTTAATGTTAACAATCATACCAAATATATATGGCACGATCACAAACTAGTTCAAGTAAAAAAGAAAAAGAAAAAAAACGCCTGGAAAAACGGCAGGTGAAGCAACAAAAGGCAGAAGGTCGCAAGTCAGCGGGTCCAAGCAGACTGGATGACATGATTGCCTATGTGGACGAGTTTGGTCGCATTACCGACACCATGCCCGATCCAAAGACCAAGCAGGTGGTGGATATCGAAAATATCGAGGTCTCGGTACGCAAACGCGAGGATGTGTACGTGGATCCCATCCACAACGGAAAAGTCGACGTGTTCAACGTGTCGAGGGGCTTTGGCTTCATCAGCGAGACGGGTACGGGTGAACGGTACTTTGTTCACGCCAGCAACCTGTTGCAGCCCATCACCGAGGGTGACCGCGTGAGCTTTGAGGTGGAGCAGGGTCCCAAAGGTCCCATGGCTGTCCGTGTTGGATTGCAGAAATAACTACGGCATTATTCGCCGATAATGGTGGCCACGAGGTGTCTGGCAGATGCACGGTTGCGAAACTCGCACAGATAGATGCCTTGCCAGATGCCCATGTTCAAACGTCCCCGTGAGATGGGGACTGTGATGTGCGCACCCACCAGCGACGATTTGGCATGCGCAGGCATGTCGTCGTCGCCTTCCAATGTGTGGGTGTAGTATGATTCTCTTTCCTTTACCAACCGATTGAAAATGGCGTCCAGGTCGATCTGTACATCGGGATCCGCGTTCTCGTTGAGCGATAGTCCTGCCGAGGTATGTTTGATGAACAGGTGCAGCAATCCTGTTTGCGGCAAGGCCGGCAGGTTGCGCACGATTTCATCGGTGACCAGGTGAAACCCCCGTCGTTTGGGCTTAAGCGAAAATTCGGTCTGGACAATCACGGTTGCAACTGATTCGTTACGCGAATAGCTTCTCAATCAATTCCCCGTACTGTTTCTCTATGGCCTTCCGCTTCACCTTCAAGGTCGGTGTCAGGATGCCATTGTTGACCGACCATTCGTCTACAACCAATTCGAAACTTTTCACTTGTTCGTGGTGGGCGAATTGTTGGTTGTATTTTTTGACTTCCCGGTTGTAAATGGCCAACACCTCGGGGTGTTTGATCAGTGATTCGTTATCGGTGAACGCAATGTTGTGACGCTTGCAGAAATCCTTCAAGTAGGTCAAATCGGGATTGATAAGCGCGGCAGCGTATTTCTGGTTTTCTCCCAGTACCACCAGGTTTTCAATAAAGGGCGATTTGCAGAATTGTTCTTCGATGAGGAAGGGGTTGATGTACTTGCCAAACGAGGTTTTGAAGATGTTCTTCAGGCGGCCGGTGATGACCAATAAACCGTTTTCCGTGAAACGGCCGGTGTCACCTGTATGAAACCATCCCTCTTTGTCGATAACCTCAGCTGTCTGTTCGGGGTCTTTGTAATAACCCATCATAACATTGGGACCTTTGCAGATGATTTCATTTTCCTCGGTGATCTTTACTTCAATACCTGGTAGGGGAGGTCCGACGGTTCCGGCTACGCGTTCTCCCTTGCCTCTGTTGCTTACGGCAATCACCGGTGAGGTCTCGCTCAGACCGTATCCTTCAAAGACGGGCATGCCGATGGCGTTAAAGAAAGCGGCCTGGTGTTTTTGGATGGCGGCACCACCCGATACTACGATGTCGAAATTGCCGCCCAGTGCTTCACGCCACTTACTGTAAATCAGTTTGTCGGCTATGGCGTGCTTTATCTTGTACCAGGTTGAGTTTTCTTCGATGCGGTACTGTTTGGCTAGTTCGAATGCCCAGTAATACAGTCTTTTTTTAAGTCCGGTCTGTTTCTTGCCGGCCAAAAAAAGTTTGTCGTAGATTTTTTCCAACAGACGTGGCACACACGACATCATGGTTGGATTGACTTCCTTGATGTTCTCGGCTATGGTGCCCAGGTTCTCTGCGTAATAAATGGAAAAGCCCAGAATATGGTACACGTAAACCAATATACGTTCATAGGCATGGCATAGAGGCAGAAAGCTCAAGGCAATTTTACTCCAGGCTGAAGGAATGGTTTGAAGAGCCTCCAGTTGGCTCACAATGTTGTTGTGGCTCAACATAACTCCTTTTGGAAGGCCGGTCGTCCCCGAGGTGTAAATCATGGTGGCCAGCTCATTGGGCTTGACAGCATCTTTGCGCCTTTTTAGTTCTTCAGCGTCGGCGTGATCGTGCCCAAAGGCATAGAAATCCTCCAACCAGATGGTGTCTTCGACCTTATCCAGGCAAATGATCTCCTTAAAATGGGGTACTTGTGTCAGGATGGGTTTGAGCTTTCTGACCAATTCAACCGAATCAATGAACAGGTACTCGATTTGCGCATGGTTGAGTATGTGGAGGTAATCGGAATCGCTGATGGTGGGGTAAATAGGGATACTGACAGCGCCGATTTGCATGATTCCCATATCGAAAAAGTTCCACTCGGGTCTGTTCGAGCTGATGATGCCGACATTATGACCAGGCTTGATGCCTTTTTCCATCAATGCGTAACTGATGGCGTTAGCCCGTTTGACGTAGGCGTGAATGTCGTATGTGACCCATTTGTGATTGACTTTTCCGGCCAGGACAATTTCTCTATCAGCATACTGTTCGAGGTATTTGTCCAGCAAATCAAAGATGCGTGTGACGTTCATGATGATGGCATTTCTGGGTTAATCAAGTACGTTGCTCGTCAACCGTACGTTGATGTTTGATTTAAAACGGAAGGTCGTCTTTATCACCGCCGACAAGGAAATCGGGCGCAGGTAATCCGAATTCGCTCGCTGTTCCCGTTTGCCGTTCGGTGTGGGCTGCGCCTGTTTCGGCGGTTCCCTTGTCAACGCGCCAGGCCTTTACGTCGGTATAATATCGGCCGTTGAATTCGCGGCTTTCCACATCGAAATGAACCGTAACGGATTCTCCTTCTGTCAGAGCGTATTGGTCTACTTTGTCGCCCCAGAGGTTGAAACATACGGTTTTGGGATACTGGTCGCCGTATTCGAGCAGGTATTCTTGTTTTTTCCAGGTTCCGTTTTTTCCCTGACCGGTTTGCAGGGGTAATAATTTGGTTATTTTACCGAATATTTCCATGAGTAGCTGTTTGTTTAGGGTGCTGTTTTGAGTGAATCGGGGTTGTTGACGACCTGGTTCATCGCGCGCATGAAGTTTGACAGTTGGTCGGGGTTTCTGAGCTTGATGCGTTGACCTGCCTTGATGGGAGTGCCGGGTTTCATGTCGTTGAGTTTGTACAGTGCGTTCAGTTTCAGTGCGTATGTTTGCGAAATGCTGTGCATGGTTTCGCCGGTTTTAACAATGTGCGTGGGGTTTTCGCCTTCCCACCAACTGGTCTTGTTGTCTAGAAAGATGCGCTCGCCCTGTGAAAGCTTATAGGCTGCATCCACATCATTGATCTTGCGCAGGCGTCGGTCAGTCAGGCCGAATTCTTCGGCGATGGCTGCGAAACTGTCTCCGTACTTAATTGTGATGCAAGGCGTTGTTCCTACATATTCAACCAGATGGATCGTCAACGGGTTAATTTGGTTTGAGGAGACATCGCGTTCCATGGCGTGATAGTCTTTGGCAAACTGAATTAGTTCGGCCGAATTCAGAATGGAGGAATCGGGCAGATTACTTATATTGGCTGTCCGTGCCTTTTTGATGGTGCGTTCTTTCGCTTTTCGGCTGGTTTTTTCCGTTGTCTGACTTTTCTTTTTGACGGCTCCCTTGGTATATTGGTTCAGGTCGTAGGTTTCAATGACCCGGATCAGTTTGTCGGCATATTGTCGGTCGGTGGCGTATCCGGCTTTCTGCAGTCCTCTGGCCCAACCTTCGTAGTCGTTCAGGTCTAGTTGGAACAGAAAACGGTAGCGTGCGCCGTTCACCAGAAATTGCGAGTGATCTTCGTAGGATTCAGCGACTTTGTCGTATTTGCGGAAACAGGAGTTCTCACCGTCATCAAAGGCATAGGCGGTTTCGCCCTTCCAACTTTTGTGGCACTTGATGCCGAAATGGTTGTTGGAGGCAATGGCCAATTCGCTTTTCCCGGCTCCAGACTCCAGAAGGCCTTGTGCCAGAGTAATGCTGGCAGGGATACCGTGACGTTGCTGTTGTTCTCTGGCGATGCCGGCGTATTTGGCAATGTATTCCTCGTAGGGCTTCAGTCGGTTTTGGGCCGACATCGTGCCTATTCCGATAAGTGTCAGGAGGGTCAACAATATGCGCAGTTTCATTCGTGTGTGGTGATTTTATGCTATTTTTGCAAGAAAGCGTTGTTGTATGGTTGAAAAGGAAATTACCGCAAAGATACACTTTTGCGCCATCCATGAACTCCTTGAGGCGGAAAAAATGCTGGTTGATCTGGCAAAAGAAACAGCCTTGAAGGCGTATGCGCCGTATTCTTTGTTTAGGGTGGGGGTTGCATTGCTTCTTAAAAACGGTCAAGTAGTTACCGGAAACAACCAGGAAAATGCGGCTTATCCGTCGGGTATGTGCGCTGAACGGGTGGCGCTGTTTTACGCAAACGCCAACTGGCCGGAGTTGCCTGTAACGTGCATGGCCATTGCGGCTACCTCCATAGATGCCTATACTCCTACGCCTGTTGCTCCCTGTGGTTCTTGCCGGCAGGTGCTGTTGGAAACGGAAATGCGATTTGAAACACCCATCCGCTTGCTGCTGTACGGCGAACAATCCATCTGTATTGTTGAATCTGCTTCCGACTTGCTGCCGCTTAGTTTCGACAAGAGCTTTCTGCCTTAATATTCTTACTGGCGCTTGAATCGGTCCCAACAGCCCCTCCCTTCGATCGACGGTCACTGCCACTAGACCAATGAGCGTTGCAGTGGAGCCGGTATGGTATAGCCTGGGACAGACTATACCCTGCCGGAGGAACGGAAACTGGTTGATGCTCCGGAAAAAAACAGCCGCTCTGTTTTGTGGAAACAAGGCGGCTGGAGTTGTATTAAGAGAAAAGCGGATCAATATTCCTGCCAGCTCTTGATTTGGATGTCCGTTTCGGCCATGTTGCAGAACGCTTCGATGAAGGCACTAGCCAAGCGTGAGTTCGTAATCAACGGAACGTTATGATCGATGGCAGCACGACGGATCTTGTACCCGTTGGTCAGCTCCCGTTTCGATAGGTTCTTTGGGATGTTGATGATCAAATCGAAGCGGTGTTTGGCAATCAATTCCATAATGCTTTCACCCTTACCGGTACCATCAGGCCAGGAAACTTCGGTGGCCGTCACTCCGTTTTCAGCCAGAAAAGCGCAGGTGCCTGCGGTGGCGTAGAGCGAGTAGCCTTTTTCCTGAAGCAGGCGGGCGCTGTCCAATAGGTCAACCTTCGATTTGGCCGCACCCGATGAAATCATAACCCCTTTATCTTTGCTTGGAATGTTGAATCCGGTGGCAATCATGGCCGACAACAATGCTTCGTTGAAATCATCGCCTATGCAACCCACTTCTCCGGTCGATGCCATGTCCACGCCCGACACGGGGTCGGCCAGGTGGAGACGGGAAAAGGAGAACTGTGAAGCCTTGACTCCGATGTGTTCGATGTCAAAGACCGAACCGTCCGCCTTCTGGTAGGGAGCGTCCAGCATAATGCGCGTGGCCGTTTCTATGAAGTTACGCTTGAGAACCTTGGAAACGAAGGGGAAGCTACGTGAGGCTCTCAGGTTGCATTCAATCACCTTGACTTCGTTGTTCTTGGCCAGGAACTGGATGTTGAACGGACCGCTGATGTTGAGTTCTTTGGCAATCTTGCGGCTGATTTTCTTGATGCGGCGGGCTGTCTCAAAGTAGATTTTCTGGACAGGGAAAACCAGGGTGGCGTCACCCGAGTGGACACCGGCGAATTCGATGTGCTCGGAAATAGCGTATTCCACTACTTCGCCGTTGTGGGCCACCGCATCAAATTCGATTTCCTTGGCGTTTTGCAGGAAGCGCGAAACAACCACGGGGAATTCCTTGGAGACATTTTTGGCTTTTCCGAGGAACTCAACCAACTCGTCATCGGTGTAGCAGACGTTCATGGCAGCACCCGACAGTACGTATGAAGGACGTACCAGTACCGGGTAACCCACGGTGTTGACAAAAGATTGAATGTCATCCATACTTGTCAATTCCCTCCATTCAGGTTGGTCAATGCCCAACGTGTCGAGCATGCTGGAGAACTTGTGACGATTCTCGGCCCTGTCGATGGAAAGGGGAGAGGTGCCCAAAATGGGAACAGCTTGGCGGTGTAATTTGATGGCCAAATTATTGGGAATCTGACCGCCCATGGAAACAATCACGCCACGGGCCTGTTCCAGATCGACGACATCGAGTACCCGTTCAAACGATAGTTCGTCGAAGTAGAGACGGTCGCACATGTCGTAGTCGGTGGACACCGTTTCCGGGTTATAGTTGATCATGATGGACTTGTAGCCCAGCTTGCGGGCTGTTTGCACCGCATTCACCGAGCACCAGTCGAATTCCACGGAACTACCGATGCGGTAGGCACCGGAACCCAGTACAATAACGGATTTCTCGTTTTTGTAATAAGGAACATCGTGTTCGGATCCATCATAGGTAAGGTACAGGTAGTTGGTCAGGTCGGGATTTTCAGAAGCCACCGTGTTGATGCGCTTCACCGAAGGCAGGATGCCCAGTTTCTTACGGTGTGCACGTACGCGCAGCAGTTCTTTTTCCATGTTGCCGTCCGGGTGTTCCACGTAACGGGCAATCTGGAAATCGGAAAAGCCCAGACGCTTGGCTTCTTTTATTACCTCGGCAGGCAGGTCTTCAATGCGCTTGTATTGACCCAGTACCTTGGTGTAATCGTAAATATTTTTGAGTTTGCCCAGGAACCAGGGGTCGATTTTGGTCAGTTCATAGATGCGGTCTATGGTGTAACCGGCTTCAAAGGCTTCGGCAATGGCGAACATACGCAGGTCGGTGGGTTTCGACAGTTCGGTATCCAGGTCGTCGAACACCAATCCGTCGTTGCCCACAAAACCGTGCATGCCCTGGCCTATCATACGCAGACCTTTCTGCATGATTTCTT
>CAYTIY010000060.1:0-11355 GCA_964438045.1 uncultured Bacteroidales bacterium
ATGCGGTACAGCCAGCTGAAGAAACGGTATTCGAACCGAAACGACGGAAGTGCCTCGTATGCCTTAACAAAAACCTCCTGCGTGAGCTCTTTTGCATCATCAGGGTCGTGCACCATACGCAGCAGCAGGTTGTAAACAGGCACCTGATATTTTGCCACGACAAGGCGGTACACTTCGGCCGATTCCTTCAGCACACGGTGTATCAGGTCGTGGTCTTCATCGGTAATCCGCAGTTCATCCGTTTCATTTCGCAAGGGCTTCAGAGTAATGTTTTCCTCGTTTTTCATGAAATACATGTTCGTTGACTGAAAGTTGGTTTTTTTTACAAATATTTTGCGGAGCTCATTCAGTTTCTATAATCAGAGCTGATTCAGTTTCCACAATTCGCGGTGTTTCATGCGGATAAGCGGTTGCATTGCCAGCTCTCCCACGGTACCGATCTGTTTGCGGAGCTGCTTCAGTTCGGCCAGTTTTTCTCTTATACCGGGTTCTTCCATGATCTCTAACCCGCTTTCGCGGAGCATCATATTTCTTTTTGCCTTTACGGATAGTTCGAGGTACAGACTTATGTAGCAATACATGTCGAAGATCATTTCAGGTCCGAAATGCTTTTTGAGCGAAATCAGATACTCGCCTGCTTTGGTGCCGGAAAACGAACCCAGCCTGATCATACGCAATATTTCTACTTCGTTATGGAACTCAATTTCGAGCCAGTTCTGCAGCATATGGGTGCTTTTCTGAAAAACAAGCATAAACACTACCGGCAGCAGGGTGAAAATGACCACAGCCTGCACATACGGGTTGAGAAAGAAATGGTTGAATACGCTGTGCAGGAGGTAACCGGCTAGGAGCCCCTGAAGTGCCGAGAAAAGCACAGACCGCTCCCGCTGTATGCCATCCATGAGCAACACGGCAATAACAGCACTGCAGCCGCCATGCATGATAGCGGTGCCAAAGCCTCTCAGAATCCATACTGTTATATGGGCATCCGTTCCAAGCACATTGAGGAAGACCATGTTCTCGACCAGGGCGAACCCGGTGCCCGCCGCAAATCCATAGATGGCAGCATCAATGGAAAACCCGATATTTTGCCGGCTGATGAGGTAGATGACGATCCCCGCCTTGAGCACTTCCTCGACCAGAGGGGCCAGGTATCTGCTGTAATCCTCAAATTTCAGGGATAAGGCTTCCGAAAGGAAAGTATTGGCATAATAGGCAGCCGCAGCGGCCAGCATGCCCCACAGCAAACACATAAGCAGGGTTTTTATGCGGACCAGCTTGAAACTTTCGAGCAAAAATAAGCTGACAAGGAAAAGTACTACCGGCAGAAGGCTAAAGACAATGTTCATATACTGCGTTTATGCATGTTGCAAAGCTAGTAATGTCTGCGACAAAATGAAAAATATTGCTATAAAAATTCCGGTTAGGTTCTTTAAAAGTGGATTAGGATAGTAAATGTGTCTTAAAACGGATATTATTGCGTATATTTGTTCTTTTTAAAACACATTAAAAGGTTTTTTTAAATACGTTGGTATGAAAAAGGAGATAGTAATTTTTCCTAAAACCCTCAGGATTCTTACAACTCTTGGCGAAAACATCCGGCTTGCCAGGCTGAGGAGACGCATGAGTTCGGAGCAGCTGGCCGAAAGAGCCGGCATAGGCCGAAAAACCGTCAGTAACATTGAAAGCGGAAGACCTTCGGTAGCTATGGGCAATTATCTTCAAGTGCTGTTTGTGCTGGGTTTGCAGGATGATCTGCTGCATGTAGCCGCTTCCGATCCATTGGGCAGAAAACTGCAGGATGCAGAGATCTCGACTCCCAAAAGGGCACCACGCAAAAATTAACAGGATATGTATAAAAGGGAAGATTCAACCATTTATGTTTATGCCGACTGGCTGGGACTGCCGCAATGCACTCCAATGGGGATACTGACTGCCAAACGGATCCGGGGCAAAGAAATATTCTCATTTGAATATCTCAAGTCGTGGTTGCAAAACGAGACAGCTCTTTTTATAGATCCTAATCTCGGTTTGTTTCAGGGGCAACAATACCTCCCCGAGGATAAGCCGAATTTCGGGATGTTCCTTGATTCTTCACCCGACAGATGGGGCCGGATGCTAATGCGCCGCAGAGAAGCGTTGTGCGCCAGAACAGAAAACAGAACAGCATATCTATTGAGCGAAAGCGATTACCTGCTGGGTGTTTTTGATGGACACCGGATGGGTGGTCTACGGTTTAAAACTGATCTGCAGGGCGAATTCCTTGATAACAATAAAGCCCTCGCATCTCCTCCTTTTACATCCTTGCGTGACCTCGAATATGCAAGTCTGCAACTCGAGCTTGAAGGTGCCGACACTAATCCGCAATACGCCCGTTGGATCAATATGCTAATTCTCCCGGGTTCTTCGCTTGGGGGTGCCCGTCCAAAAGCGAGTGTACTTGATGAAAATAACCATCTTTGGATAGCAAAATTTCCGAGCAACTCCGACGAAAAGGATTGCGGCGCCTGGGAATTCGTTTTAAACAGATTGGCTCTGAGTTGCGGCATCCATGTACCTGAAGCTAAAATTATGCACTTATCCGGCAAGCACCATACCTATCTGAGCAAGCGCTTCGACAGGACCGTAAAAGGCGAAAGAATTCATTATGCTTCTGCTATGACCCTTCTGGGATACAATGATGATGCTGACTACATGGATGGGGTGAGTTACCTGGAACTGGCAGAGTTTATAGCGCGCTATGGTGCATCAGTAATTTCTGATCTTGAACAATTATGGAGAAGAATCCTCTTTAATATCCTGGTTTCTAATACCGATGATCACCTGCGAAACCATGGTTTTTTTATTATCCGGCAAGGGCTGGGTACTGTCACCGGCTTTCGATATGAATCCAGATGAACTGGGTACCGGTCTGCATTTGAATATTTCCGAAACGGATAACTCCATGGATATTTCACTGGCCATGGATACAGCAAAATTTTTCAAGGTAAAAGCTACAGATGCCAATCTCATTCTGAAAAAAATGATCGACATGGTGGGTAATTGGAGGAAAGTGGCAAAGCAAGCCGGCGTACCTCAGCATAAAATTGAAACTATGATGAGCGCTTTTAAGGTATAAAGCACTTGCTTAATGATACATAAAGCAGTATATTTGCATTATAAATCATTCACTAAGCCAAATAAGAGATTTTATGACCGGTATATCATTCACAGAATGGAACTCTTTGAGCGATAAAGCACTGGCTGAATATATAGGGGCATTTGTAAAACATCACCGCCTGCAGCAAAACAAAACCCAGAGTGAACTATCTGCGGCAGCAGGTATCAGTCGTTCTACCCTGAGTCTACTGGAGCGTGGTGAAACGGTAACCATTGCAACGCTCATTCAGGTTTTACGGGTACTCGATCAGTTGTCTGTACTGAGTTCATTCGAAGTAAAAGAAACATTTAGCCCGCTGGCACTGGCAAGAAAGCAAAAAGAAAAGCGCCGTCGGGCAAGAGGTTCATCAAAAAAGAAGGAGAATGAAGAAGGGTCAGATTGGTAAACTATGGAAACAGCAGAAGTAAGAATATGGGGCAAATTAGCAGGTGCTGTGGCCTGGGTAAAGGAAAACGGACTTGCATACTTTGAATTTGATCCCGGGTTTAAACAGTTGGGCTGGGATCTGGCACCATTAAAAATGGCCATCTCCGATAATCAAAGTCAGTTTACATTTCCTGAATTGCGTAAGGGCAAAAATTCTGCGTCCGACACCTTTAAAGGTTTACCGGGCTTATTAGCCGATTCTTTGCCCGATAAATACGGAAACCAGCTAATTAATCTCTGGCTGGCACAACAAGGACGATCACCCGACAGCATGAATCCTGTGGAGATGCTCTGCTTTATTGGAAGCCGTGGAATGGGGGCCCTTGAATTTGAACCACCTGTACTTAAAGAGAGTAATCGTGCATTTTCCATTAAAATGGAAAGTCTGGTTGCTATCGCAAAAAAAGCACTCGACCAGCGAACAGCCTTTTCAACCAACCAGAATAAACAGGAAGAGCAGTCCGTTTTAGAGATATTAAAAATTGGCACCTCAGCCGGTGGAGCACGGCCAAAAGCGGTTATTGCATGGAACGAAAAGACCGGAGAAGTAAAATCAGGACAAACCAAAGCACCCACAGGATTTGAGCATTGGCTTATCAAACTCGACGGTGTAAGTGATGTGCAGCTGGGCAGCAGTAGTGGTTATGTCAGGGTAGAAATGGCATACTACAACATGGCTAAAGCATGCGGTATTGTGATGATGCCTTCAGGTTTGCTGGTAGAGAACGGGAGAGCACATTTTATGACCAGGCGCTTCGATCGTGAAGGCGGAGAAGTTAAACATCATGTACAAACTTTCTGCGCCATGAAGCATTTTGATTACAATATGGCAAACAGTTTCAGTTACGAACAGCTCTTTCAATGCATGCGGGAATTGAAACTTACATACGCCGATGCCACGCAAATGTTCAGGCGAATGGTTTTTAATGTAATTGCCATGAATTGCGATGACCATACCAGGAATTTTTCCTTTCTGATGAAACAAGGCGGCAAGTGGGAACTCGCACCGGCCTATGATTTATGCTATGCATACCGTCCGGAAAGCACATGGGTGAGCCAGCATGCACTCAGTATCAATGGCAAAAGAAAAGAAATTACAAGAGCAGACCTATTGGTAGTAGGAGAATCTATCCGTTGTAAGAATGCTCCTCAAATTGTTGAGGAGATAAATGACACAGTTAATCAATGGCAAAAATTTGCTGGTGAAGTGGACGTGCAATCCGATCTAAGAAAGGAAATTTCGAAAAACCTTTTAAATCTCAAAAACTAAGTCCGTAGGTATGTTACTTCACAACTATAATTCCCTCTGCATTGCGTTCCACAGCCTTGATCAGGTAGGTGCCCGGTTTCAGGCCCGAAAGGCTGATTTGCGCGGTGCCGCCGTCCTGCGAAAGCTCTTTAACAAGTCGCCCATGCAGATCGTAAAACCGGAGGGTTTCAGCAGCTGCCGTTCCGCTTACGCGGATGGTGCCTGAACATGCTGCGGGGTTGGGGTAAACGGTAAGCTGCGAAGTGGTGCTGACCTGCGCAAACGCACGATGCTTGAGGATGTTCTCTGCACTCCTCTGCCATATGCCGTACGGATAGGATGCATAGATCACATCATCGCCGGATACGTGCAGGTCGTGAACATTTAAAATATCGATGTCCGGTATACCTTCGTTGTAGGGTTGCCAGCTCATTCCTCCGTCGGTTGACCGGGACAGCCCGTCGTGCAGGGCAATTGCATATAGTGTGCCGTATGAATCGATCACGATTTTGGGATAGTAATAGGTTTGCGACGGCATACCCGCTCTTTGCTGCCAGGTATTCCCTTCATCGGCCGAGAGCCAAAGAATATCGTCCTCATCCAGGGCAAACAGGTGCCCCTGCTGGTTGGCCGTCATAAGCCGCCTGGTCGTGTCCTGAGGTACCCGCTCAAAGGTAACACCGTCATCGTGCGACCGGTATAAAGTGTTATAGGCATTGAAATATATTACACCCGGCGGACTGATAAAGGCACCCCCGATGTAGGGGTCGTTAAGCACAATGTTCCAGTGGAGCCCCTTGTCGGTGGAGCGAAGTATGCCGTTGTTGGTGATGAGAAGCAGACTGCCCTGCGGTGTGATGTGGAAATTGTTGTCGCCCGACTGCAGATAATTGGCCATGATAAAAACTTCACGGAAGGTGGTGCCGTTATCCTGCGAACGGAAAAGTATGTTTGAATTATGAAACAGGTTGCCTCCCAACGCAAATATATCCCCGTCAGGGTGATAATAAACTCTTTTAAAATAATTGGCCGGATTGTTGTCGTCTTTAACGGTGCGGTAGCTTAGCCCCTCATCGCTGCTGGCGTAGAGGGAATCGGAATAAATGTACAGGTCGCCATTAGGCAGGGTGGTTATGTAGCTGTAATTGTGGTCGTATATGCCGTTGCCGGATTTGTGCCACGTTAAACCACCGTCGGTCGACTTGTAAATGTCGTCGGAACCAGCGTACAGGTCGCCTGAGGAAGTGACCAGAAAGCAGTTTACGGCGGCCGAAGGCAGAGTATTGAACTGCGACCAGTAGGTTGCATCGGAGCTGATGCTGATGAGTTCTTTATGGAAGGAGGCGTAGATGAGGCCGGTACTGTCGGTGGCCAGAGGGACTATTTCGGGCGCCCGGAAGAGTCCCTGCCAGGTAGTGCCGTTGTCGTGTGAAATATAAAGCCATTCACTGTACCGGAAGCCTGCCAGTAACTCATCGGCAGGGGTGACGAGGAACGTAACCACGTCCCCTGCTCCGGTCTGCTCCCAGCTTTCGCCTGCATCAGCCGAACGATACAAGGTGTCGTCGGTTGCAACAAACAGCATTCCCTGTGAGTTGACTGCCAGCCGGCCTGCTCCGTAATAGGTGCTGATGCCACTGGGTTTGGTTAGCCATGTTTCGCCCAGATCACCGGAAATGTGCAGGGTTAGCTGCCCCATAAAATCACCGCTGATAACATAGAGTTCTTCATTGCCGGTAGAATTTGCCGAATCGTACCGGGCCACAATCCCTGAAAAGGAACTGCCAGTGGAAAGCACCTCCTGCCATGTATCGCCATTATCCGTTGAACGGACGAGGGGACCGTTACGGGAGGATGTAAAGAGTACCCCGTCGTGTGTTATTGCCAGCTTGTTTCCGTAAAGCCAGGCGGTGCCTTGCCCAAAACAGAGCTGCCAGCTGTTTCCGTTGTCGGCCGACCTGTACAGGCCTGCCCCGGCAACATTGGCAAACAGGAAACCCGAGGGCGATTCAGAGAGGTTCCATATGTCGCCGCCCAAGGGTGTGTTAATTTCCTCCCAGGCATTTTGTGCCGAAAGGTGCATGGCACTTAGTATCAGGAATAAAATATAAAATCTGGTCGTGTATAGTTTTTTCATAAATTCCGGTTCTTATGCTCTGTCAGTACTTTTATTCTTTTATCAGTTTTCGGCTCACCCGACTGCTGTTAACAACATACACTCCTGCACCGAGGGTGCTCACGTCAACTTTTGCGTTACCGCCTTCCAGCGTAAAGCGTTTAACAATGCGCCCTGTAAGGTCAAGTATCTGTATATCTTCTTGCATGCCGGCCGGTTTGCCCTTCAGGGTAAGGTTTACATAGTCCTTTGCGGGATTTGGGAAAAGTGCCAGTTCGGCGGCAGGCAGGTTTTCAGCAGCTACCCTGTATTGCTGGCGGTATAGTTTGCCCTGCTGTGTGGATGCATAAACGTAACCGCTCTCGCCGGCGCTAAGGCAGTTGACAGAGGTGCCCGGCGGAAGTCCGGTGCCGAGGGGTATCCATGTGTTGCCGTTATCAGGCGACATGAATAAACCTGCATTGGTTGATGCATGTAAATTGTCGTAGCTGTCGATCGTCAGCACGGCCACGGTTTGAAACCAGGGTTCGGTTACGATGGGGTTCCAGGTTATGCCCTGATCTTCTGAGAAGAAGATGCCGCCTTCTGCCTTGTGCGCATAGACCGTGGCGAGGGAGTTTATATACAGGCGATCGGCCCGGGCACCTGCAGGCAGATCACGGGTTAACCAGGTATTGCCGTTGTCGGGAGTGTGGTAGATAACCGGAGGATTGCAAATGGTTGAATTAACGTACACATTTCCTGCATTGTCTGCCACTGCGCGCATGGGGTTAAAGCAACCGGGCTCGTTGGTCATTTTTTCCCAGTGAATGCCATGATCGGCTGACCGGAAGAAACGGAGGTTTGTGAGCATAAACAGGTCATCGCCCTGGCCAAAGGCGAGATCGGTCAACTGCCTGGAAGCGAAGGGCACCCATGTTTCGCCGAAATCATCCGAGCGCATTGCTATAAAGAACTCTCCTATCCAGATCTCATAGCGGCCGAACGCGAAAACTTCCCCCGAAGGGGAAATTTTAAGTGATTCCATCCGGTAGTCGTAAACAAAGTTGTCCAGGGTCTCTGACAGGGCCGGCTCCGACTGTTTCCAGAAGTCGCCATTATCCGCAGAGTGGAATATGCGGCCGTTTTTAACGACGAAAACGTGCTCCTGATAGCTGGTCATGTCTGTGATCTCTGCATCGGTTAAACCGGTATTGGCTACCGACCATGTTTGTCCGTTGTCGGTTGAAACCCTGATATCGAACCTGGTAGCCACGTAAATAACATCGTTGGCGTCAATTAAAATGGCCTCCACCTCCGCATGGATAAACTCCTGCATCACAGTCCAGTTAATCCCATCGGCCGACCGGTACTGCCCGGCGAAGACTTCGTTGCTGCTGTTAACGGCAATTGCACCGGTGCCGGTATTCAGCACACGCTCCCAGGTGTTGCCGGTGTCGGTTGATCTGTACATGCCGTTTTCCCATGCCATGCCGTAGTATATTTCATCGTTGGCACCGAAGGCCAGCGCATCGTGCGAAGGTTGTCCGTAGCCCCCGGTGCTGATGTCGATCCAGGCGACACCGTAATCATTTGATCGTTCGAGGTAGTTTTCAGTGGCCATGAACAGCACTTCCGTGCTGTTGAAATAGAGAAACATCTGCTCATGGTAACCACCCAAATACCGGGTTTGCCAGGTGGCTCCATCGTCGAACGACAACATCACGAAAGGGCCGTTGTAATCTATATTACCAACGGCAACCACACCGTCCGGGCTCACAGCAATGGTGGTAAACATAGACGGGCCGGCAGCAATTTCCTCCCAGCTGTCGCCATTATCCAAGGAGCGGTATACGTGGGTTGCATCAATCAGAAACAGCACCCCGTCGCTGTTAACAGCCAGCCTGTAGAATTTATCTGGCAGAGGGAGTGCCGACCACTTCCGGCCCTGATCGTCAGAGCGGTACACCTTTGAACCCACCGCCGGCTTCCAGGCAACAGCAAACACGCTCCCGTTGGGCGATGCGACCATCTGTTCCACCGTGACCATGAATGGGATGCCCAGTTCCTCCCACGTTTCCTGAGCAGAAACCGTTAAATTATTGGCAGCAAAAAAGGTACACAAAAAAGCAGCAGCAGTGCGTAAAAGTCTTTGCATAGAGAAGATTTTAGATAGATTGAGTGAAAAGTGTGAAAAAGAGCAACTTAGCTACAGACCGAACACAAATCATGTAGTAAGGTTCAACAAAATCGCATAAGGTTCAACAAAATCACCTGCTGTTTGTAATATTTGATATTCTCAACCACTATTAACAGACAAAGACTATGACAAACAACAGCGTTTCATTGCACAGGGTATTGAAAGCCACTCCTGAAAAGGTTTTTAGGGCTTTCGCCGATCCGGTGGCCTATGCCAGTTGGATACCGCCTTACGGGTTTTTGGGCATCATGCACCACATGGACTTTAAAGAGGGTGGCACCTATAAAATGTCGTTCGTAAATTTCTCGACAGGCAACAGTCATTCGTTTGGCGGCACAATTCTTGAAATTGAGCCAAACTCCTACATTAAGTACACCGACAAGTTCGACGACCCGAACCTTCCGGAGGAAATGACAACCAGCATAAGGCTCACAAAAGTATCCGCCGGGACGGAGATCAATATAGAACAGACTAATCTGCCTCCGGTAATACCCGTGGATTTGTGCTATCTCGGCTGGCAGGAGTCGGTCGATAAATTAGTGAGACTGGTGGAACCGGAAATTCCGGATGCGTAAAAATGAAACCGAAGTCTCAAAAAACTGCAGCACGTGAAGTAATTCTGCTCTTTTTGACAATTTTGCTATCAGGTCTTTTTTATTCCGGAACTCTTGTCCGGAATGTATATTTTGAAAAAGCCAATTCCGAACTTGCGAAGAAGAGGCTGTCAATTCAGATACAGATTGACAGCCTTCCAGAAGACTACATTGGAAATTTATACAGGAATGGTCTCAAGGATTTATTGGTAGTCAGATATCGGGTGGACAAAGATATTTATGCTGTACCGAAAAAAGAAGAATTTTATCGGACATGTCCGTTATCATGTCCGATAAAAAGACCAAAGCCACCTCTTTCTTTATCACTATAACGGACATCAATAGTAATTTCAATAAACTGAAATTTGCACCTGGAAAATTCAATTCAGTTGAAAAGCGCACTATTTCGTGCAAAAGGGAGATTTTTACTATATTTGTATTACCCCAACACAACTCCCAATGGAAGAAACCAACGCTTTCGACACACTTGTTGCCTATGCCCGCAATCATAATTTTGAGTTTGACACGCACGATGATTATAAACGGTTCTACTTCACCCCTAACGACCCAATAAGTGACTCAAAATTTGTGATCTTCAGATCAGGGGAGCTTATTTTTTATGCCTACGATTCCTATTCGGCGAAGATGTATTCGTCGAATACGTTCACAGGAAATTATTCTGTCGCACCGCATGGCATGCCCGGACTAAAGGTGTACTCTAAAGATTTTACCGATGCATTTCTGCGCTCGCATAAACGGAAGACCGGTCACTCGCATATAGACGAAAAATTAACCATTACCTCTGAGACAAAGGATATCGCCTTCTTTCTCTCGCCTAAAGCAGTGTCTGACTTTCTTATGCTGGCCAGGAGATTTCCGCCACTCCACCTGGTAGTTGAATATAACTACCTCCATAACATTGACGGGCTGAAGGACAAAAATGTGATCGGACTTGAAACCGGTCAGTGGCTCTATAAAGAAGAGGATGTGGATTTGTTTTTAAAAGCTGGTGGAGGAATTATAAATACTGATATAAATTTATTTTAGTAATTAGTCATTCCCTTCCCATTTTTTTCCTATTATTGTAATAAAATTTATCCAAATGAAATATTTTATTACTCTCTGTTACTCAGGCATTATTGCCGCCCTCCTGCTAACCTCTTGCTCAAAGGATCCTGACTCTGACAAAAATGAGGATAATCAGAATGTTAAAATGAGCAGATTATCTTTTTACAGCAGTGATAATCCCTCCGATAATTTTTCGGATATGTTTTTTTACGATGATGACAACCGGTTGGTGTCTAAATCAAGACTCATCTCTAAATCGAAGGATGCCGACGACAGTTCCGGCAGCCTGATTCAATTCTACTATCAGAACGACAATAAACCTGTTAGCTGGATGGAATCGTGGGCCGGCGAAACCAGTTTAACGTACTTGTCAGACACCCTACTCGTGATCAGCGGAAGCGATACGTTAAAAATCAGCCATACCAGTGACTGGATAAGTGGTAATATACACAACGAAACGGAAACAATATTGGTAGAATTTCTTACTGATGACAAAGGCCAGGTTATTTATTCGTATATGAAGCACAAATCTAACTTTTACGACAGCTGGTCTATGCTGGAAGA
>CAYTIY010000060.1:11365-14767 GCA_964438045.1 uncultured Bacteroidales bacterium
GGCAATTGCACCAGAATTGCACGGTATTATTGTGATAACCATGATAATACTTTTCGTAAGCTAACGGAAACGTTGTATGAATACGATGCAAAAACCAATTATGTTAAAGCACAGCACTGGCCGATGGAATATATCTACGCAAAAATGCTGGGTAAGACGTACGATCTGAATTTACTGGTCAGCTATCTGAATAAAAACAACGCACTGCTCAAAACCGTAATCTCCGAATACAGCAGCACGAAAGTTTATCAGCACAATTTTACTTCGTATTCTGGAGAAGGGTTTCCGTTAAAAGAAAAGAACCTCAGCGATTCTACCGTATTTGAGTATCACTGATGTTATCCTTAATGCACCGGACACTCATACCATCGCCCTTTTCCCAGTAAAGCCACTGAAATGTGCCGTTAGCGTGCAGGGAGCGGGAAAATGCAAATTTTTTGAATAAATAGGGTGTGGAAGTCCACCAGTAGCCCCACAGACCCATGCCCCTGAAAATAAACACATCCTGGGCAAAAGCGGAACGGCGGCCACCGGGGAGTGCGGAAAATCCGAACTGGTTGGTTCCATTACCTTCATGAAGCCACCCTTCAGTGCTTTTGAGCATTGCGCAGACAACTTTCTTCCCTCCTACATACTCCGTGAACTCCTTCCATTCCTTATGCGTTGGGATGTGCCATCCTGCCGGAGCTAATCCGCGGGGATCATTCACGGCAAACCAATTATAGAGTTTTCCGTATCTGGTTCCATTTGCAGCATCGTTATCATAATAGCACCAGGCCGGTTTCCCCTCCTCCGCGGCAAGCGCCCATTCCACCTCCGAAATAACCTGTGGTATGGAATCACCGTTCCGAAAAGTAAAGACATCCAGATTTTCTGTCATCCATGTTTGATGCCCTATGTTTACAGATGTGTAATTCTGCGCTTTTGCAGTAGTGAAAACCATCAGACAAAAGCAAATGAAAACTATCTGTAGTAACTTTTTCATCTATTAAAGTTACACTTTTTTTGCGAAAAAAGCAACAATAGTAACTCCTGAAAATGTACCCAAATTCATCACAAAGAAAATCGCTGCAAATATTCGTTTCTATTAAATTTATTTATTATTATTGTATAAAATTTCTCTGAATGAAAAGTTTTCTTACCCCGGTGTGCACAGGTCTGTTTTTGCTCCTGCCCCTGCTCTCATCCGCCCAGTATTGCATTCCCGGTGGAGATCATGAACCCGAAGGCATATCCTCGTTTCAGTTCAACAGCATCGTTAACTACGACTCGCCCTATAACCAAACGCATTATTCGCTCTATACACCGGAACAGTTTACTACCACGGTTACCATGGGTGAATCGTATGCATTGCAAGTGAGTAATCCCGCTACTCTGATGGATGTTTTCAGGATGTGGATTGACCTAAATAACGACGGTGTGTTTACCGGTTCTGATATGCTACTCGATGAGGAAAACAGTAATGGTACCGTAAGTGCTTATATTACGATTCCCAGCCATGCTTCGTATCAGGGTCCGCGCAGGCTGCGCATAATTAACGGTTGTCGTTACGAGGATTTCGATGCCTGCGGCTGGGATGGCTATCATCAGGGCGAGGCAGAGGATTATACTGGCAACCACCCATTATTTCTCGGTTCAGGATTCGATTACCAATTTCGACAACCGCTTTGGTCTGGCAATTATCGATACCGTTGGGAAGATTCTCTGGCGTAAGAATTTTTCGAAATACTACGTGCACGACATGATGAAAACCCTCCGCACAAGCGACAGCGGCTATCTGATGAACACCTATGCGTTTTTTCCGGTACCCTGGGATCCGGATTACTATCACCTCCGCAATGTTATGCTTAAATTCAACAAAGACCTTGTGCAGGAATGGGAGTCGGTGTACGATACCATTAACCATATTAAATGCAATACCATAGCCTCGGCCGAAATTACCGGACAGGGGTACCTCTCCATTGGCCGTGTGTGGGATTCGCTGCTGAACAACATAACCCTGAGCACGTTTAAAACTTCGCTCAGCGGCCGGGTACAATGGGTTAAACCAGTTACCGAAAGCGCATTCTGGGTAAACAGGCCTGTCGATATTGTCAAAGTACACGATAATCTGTTTGCACTCCTCGCTGAACGCACGGATAAATGCGATGAATTTGATTATAGAAGCATCATTTACACCGTCGATAGCACCGGCGCTGTTCTCGATTCGATTGTAGAAGGAAGTGCCGTTACAAGGGCAGGGGGTATTTGCACCACCTTTAACGGGAAAATCCTGAACCTGGCAACTTCGCGTCCCGGCGAGTATTTTTCGGGGTTCTTCGGCATGAAATTTAATACCGACCTTACCTACGACACCCTGTACGCTGCCCAGATCAGGTACGACTCCATCTGCGATTCCATAATATCCGTCCCCTGGATCAACAAACCGGGCTCTCTGCAGATACACCTCTACCCCATCCCGAACAACGGAACCTTTACACTTTCTCTTTACACAGCATCTACTGCAGATCACTCCGCAAATTACTCGGGCACTCCCTCAAAACAGAGCTATATACCGGCATCCGGAATAAACGGACCTTTTGATGCCTTTATTTACAATGCACAGGGCACACTTCTATATACCCGGCAGAACATACCTCCGGCCGGCACCACCATTACATTGCCAGGCTGCAAACCCGGTATATATATGGTCAGGATAAAATCAGCAAAGGGTATGGGGAGTGTGAAATTTGTAGTACTTTAGTGTACGGAAACCCTCCCCGTTATGAAATATAGGGAAAAGATGGTACTTGGATATTTGATTGGAGGAATGATTGTACTGATATTAGTTCCTTCACTAATATATTTTGCAACAACCCTGACGGACACTATTTTTAAAATTGAAATTATTCAGCGTAGACAACTAAGGTGGGGAATAGCAGCAGTTTTGGCGATAGCTGGTTTCATATTCGGAAGCTCATCCATAATTTATCAAAACATAGTTGGCAAGGGCGGACCGCTTGAAATATCAAAAATAGAGATAAGCCCAAAAACAAAATTTCTTGTCACAACAGGGCCATATCGCTATACACGAAATCCAATGCTTTTTGGAACACTATTGACGTATTCTGCATTGGGGGTTTTGATGAACTCCCTGACAGCCATTTTCCTTGTTGTACTGATGACAGTTGTAATGCTCCTTGTGGAAGTAAAGACAGAAGAAAAGAGACTGCTTAAAGACTTCGGAGACCAATACCGTAAGTATCGAAAAGAAACATCCTGCTTGATTCCCTGGTTACCGAAAAAAGATTAATACTTTTGTTTTTGAAAATTTTACCGAATAACCTATCATGAAATCCCTGATTATTCTCACGTTCACGCTTCTAAGCACCTTCACATATGCGCAGAACCAGCTCAGGCGGG